>JAFTUH010000059.1 GCA_017466375.1 Clostridia bacterium
ATAGGCGACGAGTACGACCAGAACGGTAGATGCGTTTTTGGCAAATCCGCCCCAGAGGATGAAGAGAACGTAGAAAATTACGGTAGTTACCGCATAGTGAAGCAGGAGCTTCAGAACGGAGGGGAGCTTCGCGTGCGAGACGGTGTAATTCACGGCGGCAAACAGTACGGAGAAGAGAAGCACCGTAAACATCATTCCGAGCGTGGGAATCCACTCACGCTCTCTGTCGGAGGCAAGCATACCGCCTGTGTAGAGAAGCAGGGTCAGAACCGTATAAAAAACACATCCGTCCGAAAGGATTTTCTTGATGGCACGGACAAGCGCATCGGATTTCAAGAGCGTGTCTCCTTTGATATATATTTACATTATAGGATAACACGAATCCCGAAAAATTGCAAGAGGATTGCTCGTTTTTCGTCGATTTCTCCCGCATTTTTACAGATTATTCATCACTCGCGTCAGTCCCGTGCACTTTTGGGAATCCGTACGTTTAGTGCCTCGTATTCACCGTCCGCACGCTTTTGCACCTTACTCTGGTTTTTTTGCAGAAATTTTGTCAGCGCGTACATATCGATCCAGATCTGATTGTATCCATCCTTCTGTGACGGATCGAAGATAAGCTGCATTCCGTAGTGCAGATGCGGTACGTCAATATTGTTCGTGTTTTCTTTGCGGCTGTATCCTGTCATGCCGAGGTAGCCGATGACTTCGCCGGCATCCACTATCTTGCCTTCGTAGATATCACAGTACGGGTGATTCTTACGCAGATGCGCATAATAATAGTACCGCTTCCCGTCAAACGATCGGATTCCGATGCGCCACCCGCCGTATTGATTCCAGCCGCACGCCTCTACGTATCCAGCCTCTACAGCGATGATCGGCGTGCCTACCGAGCCCATCAGATCATGTCCGAGATGGTGCCGCTTGTATCCGTACGAGCGTGATGCGCCGAAATCGTCGTAGTGACTGAAGCCGTATCCGTGCGCAATCGGGGAGTACGTACACAAGCCGTAGCCGTCCGTCATCGTTCCGTCGGCAGTGATCTCTGTGTATTCGCAGATCATTCCGCCAAGCACTGCACCGTACGCCTTCAGGTAGTAGTCGTACAGTTTGTCGTTCTTGGCAATCTCCCGAAAATCCTGTCCGTCCGCGTACGCCCGGCAGTACCTTTCGAGATCTGTTTTTTTGTAAACGGAAAAATCCCCCCCGTAACGGCATCCGAGCGCGGAAAGTAGCTCAATCCAATTGATCGGACGCTCGCTGTCGTGCGTGTCTATATCGGTTTGCATAGCGTCAGCGAGTGCGGTTTCGGGAATGCCGAAATCCACCCATTTGATGTAATCGGTCTGCGCGGCTTCCGCGTGGGCTTTAGGGGCACAAATCAGCGACAGAATAAGCAAAAAAGATATCACGGCGCGTGTATATGCCGATATTCGTGAGCGTGCGTGCATAAGGACTCCTTTGTTTTGGGTTCAGTCATAATTTGTTCTTAATTTGTTATCAATATGCACACGGTATGCCTGCGTATATTTGGCAGCGGATGTGCCGAAAATTGTTTAATATATTTTTAAGGAAATATGTGCGAATATTTCCTTGTTTGCGGTTGACTTTGATGAATAAATATTGTATAATATTCATGTATGCAAATTCGCATTGCAAAACGCATTTTACGGAAAGGAATGCCACTGCGGCATCGTGGTATATATGACAAGACGACAGGAACGCGAAACGGTTTTTCACCTTCTTTTTGAAACGGAGTTTCATCCGGGCACGCCGCCGTCCGAGCTGTATGCAGGCGGTCTTGCCGCACAGGAAATCAAGGACAGCACGTATATCCGCGATACGTATTTCGGCACCGTGGAGCACACAGCTGAAGCGGACGCACAGATCGCCGCTTGCGCTCATAAATGGAAAGTATCCCGCATGGCGGTTGTGACGCGCTCGATTCTGCGCCTTGCCGTTTATGAGATGATGTGGGGCGGAATCCCTCCGAAGGCGGCTATCAACGAAGCGGTAGAGCTTGCAAAAATCTATGACGACGATGCAGCGCCCGGCTTTATCAACGGAATCCTCAACCAGATCGCGCGCGGTGCCGGTCTGATCACCGACGGGGAAGTACAGTGACACAAAAGCTTTTCTGCGGTATCGATACGAGCAATTATACGACGTCCGTCGCTCTTGCCGATCGGAACGGTACCGTTCTTCTGAATCAAAAAAAGCTCCTGCCTGTTAAAGAGGGGGAGCGCGGTCTCAGACAGAGCGATGCCGTGTTCCATCATGTGAAGCAGCTACCGGAGGTGCTCGCTCCCGTTCGGGAGATGATCGCGTCTCTCGGGGATGCTTCCATATGCGCCATCGGCGTCTCTGCGACGCCGCGTGATGCAGACGGCTCGTATATGCCGTGTTTTCTCAGCGGAATCGCTGCGGCGGAAACGGCAGGTGCGCTTCTCGGCGTACCTGTGCTTCGCTTCTCGCACCAGGCAGGGCATATTATGGCGGCACTGTATTCCGCAGACCGTCTTGCGTGGATGGCGCGCGATTTTGTTGCGTTCCATGTTTCCGGCGGCACAACGGAGATCCTGCACGTCAAGCCGGATCCGATAACTGTGTTCTCAATTGAACAAATCGGCGGCACGGCGGACATCAATGCCGGACAGGCGATCGACCGTGCCGGTGTTCATATGGGACTTATGTTTCCGGCAGGCGCGGAGATGGAGCGGCTTGCCTCATCCTGTGAAGGAAAGGTACCGTCTGCTAAAATTTCCGTCAGCGGTATGACCTGCAACCTCTCCGGACTTGAAAACCGAGCACAAAAGCTGTACGCATCCACCGGGGACCGCGCACTTGTCAGCGCATTCGTTCTCGATTTCGTCGGGCGGACGCTTGCCTCGATGCGTGACGGTGTGCGTGCCGTTTACGGGGATATCCCGATTCTGTACGCCGGCGGCGTTATGAGCTGTGCACGTATTAAAAAGATGCTTGCCGAAGATATGGCGGCGTTTGCACAGCCTGCTTTTTCTTCGGATAACGCCTGCGGTGCGGCTCTCCTTGCGCGTCACGCATATCTCACAGCGGAGGTGTAATATGTCAGATAAACCGACTGTAACCGATACCGGCCGCTTTTCCTCTGCAATCACCGTTACCGAACTGAACGAATTTGTCAAAGGACTCATCGACAAAACATCGCCTCTTTCCGACGTGTACGTCAAAGGCGAAATCTCCAACTTCAAGAACCACTACGGAACAGGCCATTTCTATTTCACGCTCAAGGATGACGGAAGTCTCATCCGCAGTGTCATGTTCCGTTCCAGCGCATCAAAGCTTCGGTTTATGCCGGAGGACGGTATGAAGGTCATCGCGCACGGGCGTGTGTCTGCATTTGTACGCGACGGACAGTATCAGCTTTACGTCGATTCACTTGAGCCGGACGGTGTCGGTGCCTTGTATATCGCATACGAACAGCTCAAGAAAAAGCTCGAAGCGGAGGGCTTGTTCGATCCTGCGCGTAAAAAGAGATTGCCGAAAATTCCCACGCGGGTCGGCATTATCACCTCGGCAACCGGTGCCGCTGTCCGCGATATGATTCACGTTGCCGGACGCCGCTTTCCGTATGCGAAGCTGATTTTGTACCCGTCTCTCGTGCAGGGACCGGATGCACCAGCCCAGCTCATCTCCGGTGTGCGCTATTTCAACGAAACGAACAGTGCTGATGTCATTATTATCGGGCGCGGCGGCGGATCGTTTGAGGATCTCTGGGCATTCAACGATGAAACGCTCGCACGCACCGTTGCCGCGTCGCGCATTCCCGTGATCTCGGCAGTCGGGCACGAAACGGATTTCACTATCTGCGATTTCGCGGCGGATCTTCGTGCGCCGACACCGTCTGCGGCGGCAGAGATTGCACTTCCCGAAACGGCGGAGCTGAAGCGGAAGATCAACAATATCATCTCCCGTGAAAACGCAGTCCTGCTTCAGGTGATCGCGCGGCGACGGGAACAGCTTTCGAGACTTGCGGACTCCCGTGCGCTCAAGAGTCCCATGAATTTTATCGACGACAAGCGCATGACTGTTGCATCCATGGCAGATCGCCTCACACGCGCTGAGGGAACGTCGCTGGCACTTCTTACAGCAAGACTTGGTACCGCTGTCGGGAAATTGAACGCACTGAATCCGCTTTCCGTCCTCTCACGCGGTTTTTCAGCCGTGTACGGCAAGGAAGGCGAGATCATAAAGAGCACAACTCAACTGAACGTGGGAGATACTGTCACGTTCCGCGTTGCTGACGGTGATGCTTTGGCACAAATCAGCGAGATTCACCCCGGTGATATACTGAAAAGCAAGGAGTAAATCATGAAACTTGATGAGAATATGACGTTTGAAGCCGCTATCGCGCGGCTGGAGGAGATCGTACATCTGCTCGAAAGCGGGAATGCACCGCTGGATGTGTCCCTCTCTCTGTACGAGGAGGGCGTTGCACTGGTGCGCCTCTGCAATACGCGTCTCGATAACGCACAGCAGCGCGTTAAGATTCTTACCGTCGGTGAGGACGGCGCGATGCAGGAAGAAAATATGCCGCCGATGCAGGAGGGCAACTGACCGTGTATAATAAGGATTTACTGAAAAAGACACTTGCCGATAACGCGGCACTTACGGAAACTGCTTTGGAATCATGGCTTTCCGAAGCGTATTCCGGCGATACCGTTCTTGCCGAATCCATGCGCTATGCTGTCCTTGGCGGCGGTAAGCGAATCCGTGCGTTTCTTGCAATCGAATTCTGCCGGCTGTTTGGTGGAAAACCGGAGGCGGCACTTCCGTATGCTTCTGCGATCGAGATGGTGCACGCGTATTCTCTCGTTCATGACGATATGCCGTGTATGGACAATGATGATATGCGTCGCGGAAAACCGTCCTGTCATTGTGCGTTTGGCGAGGCGAACGCGCTGCTGTGCGGCGATACGCTTCTGACGCAGGCTTTTGAGGTTGCACTTCTCAATCCGCATGTCAGCGACCGTTCCCGTGTCCTTGCGGCGCGTACGCTTGCTGGCGGTGCCGGTGCGCTTGGCATGACGGGCGGTCAGTATTACGACCTTTCCGATGAGTGCGGCACTTATGACGAGCTTGTTCGTCTGCAGAGCATGAAGACCGGTGCGCTTATCCGCACTGCGTGTCTGCTCGGGTATTACGCCGCTTGCGATACGCCGAAAGCAGAGGACGAGGCGCGCATTGCTCGGTATGCCGAGGAAATCGGTTTTGCTTTCCAGATTGTGGATGATCTGCTCGATGTCCGCAGTGATACGGCGACGCTTGGAAAGCCGGTTGGAAGCGATGCGAAAAACGGCAAAAAAACGATCCTCACCTTCCGCACTATTGAGGAGGCTGAGAAACCTGCCGCCGAATGCACAGCCGATGCGATCGATGCCGTTTCCGCGTATGAGGGATGCGAGATTCTTACCGATCTGGCGGAGTATCTCTTGACCCGCACGAAGTGATCCGTACTGCTATATTTGATTTCGGAAAGGAGGAGCAAGGTGGACTTTATTCATGAGCTGCTTGGGAATTATATGCTGGTGTGCAGTGTGATTTCCTATTTCGCGGCGCAGATTATCAAAATACTCATTGGGCTGATCCGTGACCGCAGACTGGATCTCTCACTTATGTTTGCATCCGGCGGTATGCCGTCCTCCCATTCGTCTACCGTTGCCGCGCTTTGTATCTCTGCGGCGCGTCTCCACGGTGTCAGCTCCTCTGTTTTTGCAATCACCCTTGTTCTCGCTTCCATCGTTATGTATGATGCCGCCGGTGTCCGCAGACAGGCAGGCGAGCATGCAAAAATCCTCAATAAGCTTCTTGAAGACCTCACCTCCGGCGACCAGCATCGCACCGAGGAGGGACTGAAAGAGCTGATCGGACATACACCTCTGCAGGTCGTTATCGGTGCAATTCTCGGCATTGCGATCCCGTTTATTGTTCCGATTTTATAAGCTATGAGATTGGATGCATATCTCGCGCAAAGCGGACTCGCTCGGAGCCGCACCCATGCGCAGAAATTGATTGACGGCGGATTTGTTTCCGTCAACGGGAAGACGGCGGATAAACCGTCGCTCACCGTTGATTCCGATACCGATCAGATCGCCGTTACCGGTGAGCCGTATCCGTTTGTCGGTCGGGGCGGTGTTAAGCTTGAAGCTGCACTTACCGCGTTTGATATCGACGTCACGGGAATGACCGCAGTCGATATCGGGGCTTCCACCGGCGGCTTTACCGATTGCCTGCTCCGGCGCGGTGCTGCACATGTATTTTGTGTCGATTCGGGTACCGGGCAGCTTGCCAAGGAGCTCCTTTCCGACAACCGCGTGACAAACATTGAGCGGTTCAATGCGCGCGCTCTCTCTCCGGCGACGCTCGGTGTCCTTTGTGATATTGCCGTGATGGATCTTTCGTTCATCTCAGCCTGCCACGTTCTGCCGAATGCCGCATCCGTCCTTCTGCCCGGCGGTATATATGTCGGGCTTGTTAAGCCGCAGTTTGAGTGCGGTATTGGCGCGACGGATCAAAAGGGAATCATCCGTGATCCAGCACTTCACCGAGAGGCAGTCAGACGTGTTGTTCACTGTGCCGCCGAGTGCGGGCTGCAGCTTTTTGCAATGACGGATTCCCCCATTCTCGGCGGTGACGGAAACCGTGAGTTTTTGATCGCCTGCCGCCGTACCGATCAAGCGGCAGTGCCCGATACCTTTGAAAAAATGTTATGTGAGTTGGTGAAACTTTGAACAAACAGCTTCGGAATATCGTCTTTCTTCCAAATACGAGCAAGCCGATTGATTCCGCACTTGTCCATAAACTGATTTACCGCATGCGCTCGCTCGGTGTCACTATTCGTGCCGATGCGGCATGCAGGGAATATTTGCCGCCTGATACCGAGTGTGCTTTTTTCACCGAGGACGCATCGCTTTTTGACGGCGCAGACGCTGTGCTCGTCCTCGGCGGCGACGGTTCGATTATTGAGGCGGCTCGCCGTTCACTCGGATTCGGGGTTCCGATTGCCGCCGTCAATTGCGGCAGACTCGGCTATCTTGCTGAGATTGAAATTGAGGAGCTTGCACTCATCGATCAGGTGATTGCCGGTGCTTATACTGTTGAGGATCGCATCATGATGGACGTTGAAATCATCCGTGAGGATGCCTCCATCCGTTTTGAAACGCCGGCACTCAATGACGTGGTGCTCAGCAACGGCCCCATTACGCGCCTGTTGTCCTTTGAACTCTGGTGCAACGGAGAGCTGGTGGAAAACTGCTATGCGGACGGCATGATTTTATGTACACCGACAGGCTCTACGGCGTACTCACGCTCGGCCGGCGGACCGATTCTCGATCCCATGCTGGACTGTGTCTGCGTCACGCCGATCTGTCCGCAGACGATGACCAGTTATCCCGTTATCTTCGGCGGTGACTGTGTGCTGGAACTCAAAAATATGACGAGCCGCGGCAATGATGTCTACATATCCGTAGACGGACGCGATTATCTGACGCTGAACGGCGGCGACATCGTTCGCATACGTCGTTCTGCTTCCAAAACGTCCTTGATCCGCGTCAAAGAAGGCGGATTTCTGCGTGCTCTCAGACGTAAACTTTCGTAAATCATTTAACTTACATATATGCGGAGGAGAAGATGAAAAACAAGAGACAAAACAAAATCATGGAGATCATCGCGACGCAGGATATCGAAACGCAGGAGGAGCTGATCACGAAGCTGCGTCAGGCAGGTTTCGAGGTTACGCAGGCTACTATCTCCCGCGATATTCGCGAGCTGAAGCTTTCCAAGGTCATGTCCGATTCGGGTGATTACAAGTATGTTCCGCCGAAAAGCGGCATGCACGACGGTCACTATGTTTACAGCAAGGCACTGACCGGATCCATGAAGAGCGTTGAATACGCGGTCAATAATATCGTTATCAAGACCTACCCCGGCATGGCAAATGCTGTCGCTGCCGGCATCGATTCACTGCACGAGCCGGATATTCTCGGTTGCGTGGCAGGCGACGATACGATCATACTTGTCGCACACAGCGAAGATTCTGCCGCAAACATCTGCAAGCGTCTGCGCAAGATCGCGGGCGAATAAACTATGCTTCGCTCACTATATATCGAAAATATTGCTGTTGCACGTCGAATGAGCGTTGATTTCTCCAACGGATTTACTGTTATCACAGGCGAAACCGGCGCGGGTAAATCGGTGATGATTGATGCTCTGTCGCTTATCTCCGGTGGAAAATCCGCCCGTGAGATGATTCGAAACGGAGAGGACAGTGCACTGGTGTCCGCGGTGTTTTCCGATGTGACTCCGTCTCCGCTTTTGGCGGAAGCCGGTATTACACCGGATGAAAACGGTGATATTGAAATTCGACGGACGCTGACGGCTGACGGTCGCTCCACAGTGAAAATCGGCGGCAGAACAGTGCCGATATCCCTCCTTCGGGAGATCGCGCCGGCACTTCTCAGTATCCAGTCGCAGAGCGAATCGCGCAATCTGCTTGATGCGTCGTTCCATTTGCAGATGCTTGATGAATACGCCGATACGGAATCTGTTCTTGAGGAGTATCGCGGCGTATACAGCCGATTCACAACTCTGCGTACATCACTCGAATCGCTTAAGAATTCGCTTCGTGAGAAAAACATGCTCACCGACATTCTTCGATATCAGTTGAAGGAGATCGACAGCGCCAAGCTTTCCGATCCAAATGAGGATGAAAAGCTCACCGTTCTGCGCACGAAAATCAAGAATATCGAACGGATTCAGAAGTATTCGGGCTTCGTTTACCATGCTCTCGCGCAGAATGATAAAGGCGCGTCAGCTGCCGTACTTTTGCAGAAATCGGCGCAGGCACTCCGTCAGCTTGCGGATGTGATGCCGGAAGCAGAGGAGCTTGCCGCCAGACTGGATGGGTACAGATATGAAATCGCCGACATCGGTGAAACGGTGTACGCTATGCTTGCTGACGGTGAGGTGACAAATCCCGAGGCACAGCTGAATACTCTCGAAGCACGTCTCAGCCAGATCGAGCGTCTGAAACGGAAATACGGCGAAACGATCGCGGATATTCTTTCATTCCGTAAAGAAACGGCTGCCAAGCTTTCTGACATGGAGAGCGGCGAAGAAAAGATCGCTGAGATTGAAAGCGAGATTCTTTCTGTACGCCGTACGCTTGCGGGGATCACTTCCCGTATTCATGACAAACGTGCTGCCGCTGCCGAGAAGATCGGACAGCTGATATCCGAAACGCTTGCCTATCTCGATATGCCGAAGGTGCGCTTCGTCGCAGATGTCCGCAGGCAGTTTGACGCGAGCGGGGAAGAACTCTTCGGACCGTGCGGCTCAGATGAAGTTACGTTTCTTATCGCAACGAATCCGGGTGAGCCTCCCATGCCGCTCGGAAAAATTGCATCCGGCGGCGAGATGTCGCGCGTGATGCTTGCTCTGCAAAGTGTTCTCAATTCCAAAAACGGCGCACAGACGGTCGTTTTCGATGAGATCGATGCGGGTGTATCCGGCGGTACATCGGAGAAAATCGGCTTGAAGCTGAAAGAGATATCACAAGCTGTGCAGGTTTTGTGCGTCACGCATTCACCGCAGATTGCATCCCTTGCAGATACACATCTGCGTATCGTGAAAACGGTGACGGACGGGCGTGCGGAAAGCTCTGTTGAGACTTTGGATGCAGACGGCAGAGTGGCGGAGATCGCCAGAATCATCGGCGGAGTTTCTGTAACGGAAACACAAAGGGATGCCGCCCGGGAAATGATACAAAATAACACACAATAAAATTTTATAAAGGAGTCGGCCTTGTGCCGGAATATTACCGTGACTATTTTTGACGAACTGAAAGCGCGCGGACTGATCGCGCAGATGACGAATGAGGAGGAAATCAAAGAGCTGATCAACAACGGAAAGGCAGTGTTCTACATCGGATTCGATCCGACTGCCGACTCTCTCCATGTCGGTCACTTCATGGCACTTTGCCTCATGAAGAGACTGCAGATGGCAGGCAACCGCCCGATTGCTCTTATCGGCGGCGGTACCGCTATGATCGGGGACCCCTCCGGCAGAACCGATATGCGTTCCATGATGACAAGGGAAACCATTCAGCACAACTGTGACTGCTTCAAAAAGCAGATGGAGCGCTTCATCGAATTCGGTGAAGGCAAGGCAATGATGGTAAACAACGCCGATTGGCTGATGGATCTCAACTATATCGAGGTCCTGCGCGAGGTCGGTGCGTGCTTCTCCGTAAACAATATGCTTCGTGCAGAGTGCTATAAGCAGAGAATGGAAAAGGGACTCTCTTTCCTTGAATTCAACTACATGATCATGCAGTCTTACGACTTCTATCACCTGTACAAGACCTATGACTGTAATTTCCAGTTCGGCGGTAACGATCAGTGGTCCAATATGCTTGGCGGTACGGAGCTCATTCGCCGTAAGCTCGGTAAGGATGCGCACGCCATGACGATCACGCTTCTCCTCAATTCCGAGGGCAAGAAGATG
>JAFTUH010000060.1 GCA_017466375.1 Clostridia bacterium
CCTTCTTCATTCCGTCGAACGGATGCTTCCAGTAATCGACACTGGAGGACGGCTTGACGACGATCGGGTACGCAAAGCCGAGCTTTTCTTCCGTGAGATCACTTTCCGCTGCCGCTTCGGTCAGTACATGCGTCGCCGGATACGGGATGCCGTATTTTTGGCAGATGTCGTAAAACTCCGCCTTTTTCGAGATCGAATCGAGCAGATGGGCGGGTGGGCAGGGGGCAATATAGCGCGGAAGCTTGTCCTTCAGGCGTATCATCATCGCCGCATAATCATCCGTGCAGGCGAACAGCACGAGCTTCGCATCGGGATGCGCATCGGCAAAATCGGTCAGCGTCTTGAGGAGTACCGCTTCATCCTCCATATCGGGCACGGCGGTAAAACGCACGATGCGCGAATATTTCGTCGCAGAGATCGCGTATCTGCCGAACGCATAGGAAATGACGCCGTATGCCTCATGAAATGCACGTGCGACGTTATAGCAGTTCAGATCGGCACCGAGCAGTACCGGAATCAGTTGTTTGTTCATGGAAATCCTCCGTTTTGTCAAATGCCGAAAAATGCCTTGTGCCACGTCAGGAACGTGTACACCGTCCAGATTTTTCGGCCGTTGTTCGCTTTGCCTGCCTTGTGATCGTCAATGAGACGGGCGAGCGCATCCGTGTCGAAATACTCTGCCGCCGTATCGGAGACGAGCATCTCGCGGACGGAGCCGTAGTATTTCTCATCCGCCAGCCAATGACGGATCGGCACAGGAAAGCCCTTCTTTGTCCGGTTTGCCCATGCGTCGGGGAGAGTCTTGTTCGCCGCGGCGCGCAGGACGTATTTTGTGTTTTCGGGTGTGATCTTGTACTCGGCAGGCAGCGTCTGCGCTTGTGCCATGATTTCGCGGTCGAGATATGGCACGCGAAGCTCCAGTGAGTGCGCCATGCTCATCTTATCTGCCTTCAGGAGAATATCCCCCGGCAGCCACAGGTTGATGTCAAGATACTGCTTCTTTTCAAGCTCCGTCAGATCCTTCACGCGGTCATAGATCGGGGCAGTCACCTCGCGCGCCGCAGGACCGACCTTGTATTTCGGCTTCAGAATATCGTATGCCTCTTTTTCGCCCCAGACGAGTGCCTGTCCGATGAAGTAATCCTCGGGACGTCCGCTGCCTTTGATGATGAAATCGTGTCCCTTGAAATAGGGGAGAGCGCCTGACACGGAAGCTGCCGCCCGACGAAGCGGCGCAGGAATTTTCTTGTACTTGCGCATCAGTGGCGTTTCGTCATACCACTCGTAGCCGGCATAGATTTCGTCAGCACCTTCGCCGGAGAGAACGACGGTGACGTGCTCGCGTGCCAGCTTTGCGAGGAAATACAGCGGCACGGAGGACGGATTCGACTGCGGCTCGTCCATGTGATACTGGATCGTCGCGAACGCTTCCATGCACTCCTCGGCAGTCAGTTCATCGCGGAAATTTTTGATTTTCAGAAGATCGGACAGCTCTTTCGCCTCGGTCGTTTCGTCGAATTTTTTCTCGCCGAAGCCGACGGAGAACGTGTTTTCGGGCATCAGCGCGGCAGTGATGTAGCTGGAATCGACACCGCCCGAAAGGAACGAGCCGACGGGCACATCGCTGATCCGATGCGCCGCCACCGATTCACGCACGGCAACATCGATTGCTTCTGCCGCATCGTCAAAGGAGAGATTCGTCTTTTTCGAGAAATCCACATCCCAATATCGGCGGATGTCCATTTTGCCGTCTTTCAGGAGGAAATAGTGCGCGGCGGGCAGCTTGAACGTGCCCTTGAAGAACGTCTCCTCCGTCGCGGAATACTGGAACGTCAAATACGGTCGGAGTGCTTCGGGATTCACCTCGCGGCGGAAATCGGGATGGCAGAGAAAGCTCTTGATCTCCGAGCCGAACAGATAGTTTCCGTCAGGCAGGGGAGAGTAGTAGAACGGCTTTATACCGAAGCAGTCGCGCGCGCCGATCAGCGTTTTTTTGCGGCTGTCCCAAATCAGAAATGCGAACATGCCGCGCAGCTTTGGGATCAGCTTCTCGCCGTATTCCTCCCAGCCGTGGATCAAGACCTCCGTATCGCATCGCGTTTTGAAGATGTGACCTGCGGCAATCAATTTATCGCGCAGATCCATATAGTTGTAGATCTCGCCGTTGAAAACGATTACGACGGAGCCGTCCTCGTTGTACATCGGCTGTGCACCGTCGGAGAGGTCAATGATGCTGAGGCGGCGGAAACCGAGCGTAACGCCGTCTGCGTCATCCCCGAGGTGGTATCCCTCCATATCGGGACCGCGGTGGATGATCTTATCCGCCATTCTTTTGATGATCTCACCGCGGTCGGGACGCGGTCCTGTAAATCCGACAAATCCGCACATATCGTTATTCCTTATCTATCGTATGTAGTGTGAGTGTGCATTCTTATGTTTATTATAACACATTTCAAAGATAAAATAAATACGTGGCGGAAAATTCCCGAAGAAAAGTTGCATCCGTACGATTTTCAAAGGAACATCCTTGACAATCGCGCGACCATATGATATAATGTGCATATAGAAACTATGAGTGAATGGGAGAATGACAAATGGATTTCGGCATTGAACTGAAGATGATTCCCGGTACGATTCTGGACAGAGAGCAGATGGGGAACGTCACGGGTGAGGAGTTTCTCGATAAGATTTTTTATATTTCCAAGGGGATCATGCTGGCGCAGATTCGCGATATCGCCGGGCTGGACGGATCGACTTTGCAGAACTGGCTGAAGCGCGGCTGGGTGGTGAATCCGAAAAATAAGATGTACAACCGCGATCAGCTTGCGCGGATTCTCATTATCAATATGATGCGCGATACGATGCAGCTGTGCGATATTTCGTTCCTTTTGACGTACGTCAACGGAGACGCGGAGACGGTTGAGGACGATATCATTCCCGAGTCGCGCCTGTACGGCTATATCTGCCGCATGGTTGAACTGCTTGTCGGGCATGTGGAGGTCACGCGCGAGACGCTTGCCGGTCTGATCGACGAGTGCACGGCAGATTATGAAGAAAAATTCCCCGGTGCACGTGAAAGACTGCACGCGGCGCTTGAGATCATCATGATGTCGCACTACGCCGCGATGATCAAAAAGCGTGCCGATGTGCTGGTGAGCGCGCTCAAGGAAGGGCAGATCGATCCGTGTAAAAAAGGGTGAAATACGAAATCCCCTGACAGGAGTAAAATCATGGATATCTGGCAGACCTTATATGAAAAAGCCGCCGCGCTGTACCATCCCGAGGACGTTTCTCCGTTCGTCAGCGCCTATCACGTCGTTTGCGCATTGGAGGCAGAAAACGGCGAGATCTACACCGGTTTTTGCGTCGAAAGCTGCAGCGGGGTAATGAACCTCTGCGCGGAGCGTGTTGCCGCGCTCAATATGCTCGTGAACAGCGGGCAGACCGTCGTCAGACGCTTGATTGCGTTTCGGGATACGGCTCCGGACGGCGGAGAGAGCGGGATGCCCTGCGGCGCGTGCCGTGAGTTCTTTCTCCAGCTTTCCGATAAGAACCGCGATATGGAGATCATGACTGATTTCGCCGCACGGGAAACGGTCAGACTTGGTGAACTCATCCCTCTTTGGTGGGGCGAGCAGCGGTACAGAAGTAAACCGTAAAATTTATCCTGCACGCATAAATCACCTCTTACGTGTCAAAAACAGTACAGAGGTGATTTTTTGAAACGGTTTTTCGAGTTTTCCACTGTGTTCTGGATCGGCGGCGCAGTGTACAATATGATTGAAATTCTGTGGCGCGGCTATACGCATTGGACGATGACACTTACGGGCGGTGCCTGCTTTGCCGTGCTGTATGCACTGCATGTCTATGCCGCCCATTTGCCGCTTTTTTCGCGGTGTCTGCTGGGGGCTTTTTCCGTTACCGTTTTGGAATTTGCCGCCGGATGCATTGTCAATCTGTGGCTCGGATGGAAGGTGTGGGACTATTCTGGCGTTCCCTTGAATTTTTGTGGGCAGGTGTGCCTGCTATACAGCGTTTTGTGGCTGGGACTGTGTGCGCTTTCCGCACCGGTGTGCCGCCGGCTTGCCGCACGGATAACGGATGGCGGCAGTGATTCTGAAATATAATGCAGTGAGGCGTGATCTATGGTGAAACGGCGTACCCGTCGCTCCGGCGGGAAATGGTTTATTGCTTTTTTGGCTGTGCTTTTGGTGTGTACGGTGATTCTCGTGTGCGTGTTCGCAGAGCGCCGCCGTGCGCTTGCGGAGGAGACGGTCGAGCTCTGGTTTGTAGACGTCGGGCAGGGAGACGCCGCGTTCATCGTGACGGAGGAAGGCAATGTGCTCATTGATGCGGGAACGATGGAGGAAGCGCCGACGCTTTACCACACGATTGCCGGGTACGGACAGAAGCTGTCCTGTTTGATTATCACGCATCCGCATGATGATCACATGGGCGGCGCCTCATACATACTGGAAAGAATGGATGTCGAGACGGTTATCCTTCCGTCGGACGTGTCCGATACGGCCATCTATCAGAAATTCCTGACAGCGGTGGAGGAGGAGAACGCGAAGATTCTGTACGCCGCGGCAGATATGTCCTTTGCGCTCGGCGGTGCGGAGCTTACGTTTCTGATGCCGTACAGCGATACACAGGACGAGAACGAAAACAGTGCCGTCATCCGATTGCAGTACGGCGACGTGTCTGCGTTGTTTACGGGAGACGCCGGTGCACAGAGTGAGCGGCTCCAGCTTGCGCGCTACGGAGAGAATCCGGGCGGTGCGCTCGATGCGGATATTCTGAAGGTAGGGCATCACGGCTCGGACGGGTCGTCGCTTCTTCAATATCTGTATGCCGTCTCTCCGGAATACGCCGTCATCAGCTGTGGGGAGTACAACAGCTACGGACATCCCGATCCCGATGTGCTGGACCGTCTTGCGGAGGCGGGCGTTTCCGCTGTCTGCCGGACCGATCTTGAGGGGACGGTCAGATTCGTACTGGATGGCGAGGATATTACAAAAAAATAAAGCGGCACAGCGTGATGACCGTGCCGCCGCCCGTGGGCAAATCAGTGGATTTTATATTTGAGACGGAGATTGTCCGCAATCATGGCGATGAATTCCGAGTTCGTCGGCTTGCCGCGCGTGTTCTGCACCGTGTATCCGAAGAAGGAGTTCAGCGTGTCGATATCCCCACGGTCCCACGCGACCTCGATTGCGTGACGGATGGCGCGCTCCACACGTGAGGTCGTTGTGGAATACTTTTTCGCTACGGACGGGTAGAGCACCTTTGTTACGGAATTGATAATGTCGCAGTCGTGGACCGTCATCATGATCGCGGTGCGGAGATACTGGTATCCCTTGATGTGTGCCGGTACGCCGATCTGGTGGATGATCTTTGTAACCTGTGACTCGATGTCGGGCTGATTGAATTCAGCCGTCACCTGAATTGTCGCGGCGGCGCGGTTGGTCAGAAGCGTGCGGATGTGATCTGCGAGGCTTTTGTAATCGATCGGCTTCGGCAGGCAGAGCGCGGCGCCGCTGCGGCTTGCCTCCACGAAAATATTCTGATTGGACACCATCGACGCGATGATGAAAATCGGGGCGCGGTCCGGCTCATATCTGAGGGAAGACGCTTTGCGGATCAGCCCGATTCCGTCCAGCTTGGACAGCCATACGTCGGCGATTACCACGTCCGGATGATTGCGCTCGATCAGCGTCAGCGCCTCCTCGCCGTTCGATGCTTCTTCGATCCGTGTGTAACCGGCGCTCCGCAGAGATTCGCGGCAGTTTCTGCGCGTTTCGGCATTTTCGTCTGCAATGAGTATTTTTGCTGCAATTTCCATAGTATTTCTGTCTCCATCTCCATGTTTTACTTTTGTAACCATATTTTACCATAAATTTCCGTAGATTTCAAGACAGAAATTACCAAAAAATGTAACAAACTTATACCGCTGGATTTGGTAATAATATCCAACTATTGCAAAAAGCAGGAAATAAACCGACAGAATACAAGAAAATCCCCTCGGATTTGTCCGAGGGGATTCTTTTACCGTTTGGTAAGCTGCTCCTTGTGATACTGGAGCGTGTAGAGCTTGTAGTAGCTTCCTTTTTTCTGGAGAAGCTCCTGATGTGTGCCCTCCTCGAGAATTTCGCCGTGGGAGAGCACGATGATCTTGTCTGCGTGCTGGATCGTGGAGAGGCGGTGCGCGACCATCAGCATCGTGCCGATATTCATCATCTTTTCGAGGGAATCCTGGATCAGGATCTCCGTTTCGGTGTCGATGTTCGCCGTAGCCTCGTCGAGGATCATGACAGCGGGTTTGTGCAGGATCGTCCGCGCAAAGGAGATCAGCTGTCTCTGACCTGCAGAGAAGTTGTTGCCGCGCTCGCGTACTTCCTCGTCGAGCTTGCCGCTGAGCTTATCGATGAACGAGTCCGCATTCACGTAGCGGCAGGCCGCCATGACCTCCTCATCCGTAACATTTTCCAGCCCGAGCGTGATGTTGGAGCGGATCGTGCCTGAGAAGAGGAACACGTCCTGCAGCATCTGCCCGAAATGGCGGCGCAGGGAGGCGATTTTGATCTTCTTTATATCGATGCCGTCGATCAGAATCTGTCCCTTTTGGATGTCGTAGTTGCGGCAGATGAGGGAGAGAATCGTCGTTTTGCCCGAGCCTGTCGAGCCGACGAAGGCGACGGTGTCACCCGCATTTACCGTAAACGAAACATCTTTCAGCACCCATTCATCGGGGAGGTAGGAGAACCACACGTTTCTGAATTCGATGTTGCCCTCGATGTGGTCGAGCTCGATTGCGTCCGGCTCGTCCGTCAGCTCCGGCTGGATATCGAAGATCGTGAAAATTTTCTCCGCCGAGGCAAACGTCGCTTGCAGGCGGTTAAACTGCTCGGCGAGGTTCTGGATCGGATTGAAGAATTTCGAAATGTACGAGTAGAAGGATACGATGATACCGCTGTCGATCATCTGCCCGAGGAACACGACGTTATTGATATAGCCGCGTGCGCCGAGGTAGAACAGGCAGAGAATTGAGGAGATATACAGCATATACACCATCGGTCTGAAGATGCCGAAGACGAACATCTGCCCGTATTTCGCTTTGCCGAGGGTGCGGTTTCTCTCGTCGAATTCGTCCTTTTTTCTCTCTTCACGGTTGAAAATCTGGATGATCTTCATGCCGGAAAGATTCTCGGAGAGGAAGATATTGATGTTCGTCGTGCCGTCCTTGACACGGCGGTGTGCACGGCGGGAGGATTTGCGGAAGATGACCGTAAACAGAACGACAAACGGCACAAAGCAGAGGATCATCAAAGTCAGCATGTAGTTGAGCAGCAGCATAGCTGTCAGAACGCCGATGATGATGAAGCAGTTTTTGATGAGGTTCACCATGATGTTGGTGAACGTCACCGAGATCGCGTTTGTGTCATTGGTCACGCGCGTCACGAGCGTGCCGACGGGAATCTTATTGAGCTGATTGTGCGAGAGGTACTCAATGTGCTTGAAGAGATCCTCGCGGATGTTGGAAACGATGCGCTGTCCCGTCTTCTGCAGGATGATCGACTGTACATAGGTGCAGATCAAAGAAATCGCGAGAATCGCCGCATATGCAAGGATGGAACGGTACAGATATGTGAGCGTAAAGCCCTCCTCGCTGCCGATCGTGCTGACGAGGTCGCCGATAATGAGGGGCGAGATGATCTCATGAACGATGGAGAGGATCATGAGGAAGAAAACGAAGATGAAGCGTCCCGTATACGGTTTTGCGTACACGAGCAGCCGTCGGATGATCTCGCCGTCCGACATGTGGCGGTCGAAGCCGATCGCCTCTTTTTTGTCCTTCATTGTCGCATAGGCGATGATGAATACGACGGCGAAAATGCTGATGATCGCGCCGACGATCAGAATCGGATAGAACTCATGCATGCGCGATCACCTCCCCGGCAGGTGCCTCTTCGGCATCGTCCAGCTTCTGCAGATCGACCATGTTGCGGTAGTCGCTGTTCGCGGCGTACAGCTCTGCATGCGTGCCGACAGCGGCAATTTTTCCGTCATCGATGAAGATGATCTTGTCCATCTGCTCGATGGTGCTGATACGGTGCGCGATGAGAATCGTCGTTTTGCCCTTGCGGAGCGTGCGGAGATTTTCGAGGATCGCCTTTTCCGTCTTCACGTCCACGGCGGATACGGAGTCATCCAGAATCAGGATTGCCGCGTTCTTCATGAGCGCGCGTGCGATGGAGATGCGCTGCTTCTGACCGCCGGAGACAGTCACGCCGCGCTCACCGAGCACGCTTTCGTATTTTTCGGGAAATTCGTCGATATTATCGTGTACGTCCGCCATTTTTGCTGCGCTGATAACGTCCTCCGGGGTGCCGTTGTCCGTCGCGAACGAGATGTTGTTTTCAATCGTATCGCTGAAAAGGAAGTTGTCCTGCGGGACGTAGGCTGCGGCATCCCGTACCGCTTTGATCGGGATCGTGTTGACATCGTGCCCGTCGATAAACAGGGTGCCGTCGGGGACGTTGTATGTGCGCAGAATCAGATCCACCACGGTCGTTTTGCCCGATCCCGTGCGGCCGATGATGCCCACGTTCTCCCCCGCCTTGATCGAGAAGGATACGTCCGTCAGTACGGGCATCTCGCCGTCGGGATAGGTGAACGTCAGATTCTTGAAATCGATATCGCCGCGGATTTCGCCGGGAGCTTGTACGTCCGTGCGGTCAACCACGGCAGGCTGTGCATCGAGCAGCTCGCTGATTCTGTTCAGTGATGCCTTGCCCTGTGCGTGCATACCGATCAGTTCGGAGATCGCCATGACGGGCCAGATGATCGTGTTGAAGTAGCCGATGAACTCGACGAGCTGTCCGGCATCAAATACGTTTGTGTACACGAGATATCCGCCGTAGCCGATAATGACGCACACCACGGATTCGATGAACAAAGTGAGACAGACGTTCAGAAGAACGGACAGACGGGTGTAGTCCACGTTCGTGTCCTCGTTTTTGCGGCTGAGCTTGCGGAACTGCAGAAGCTCGTGCGTTTCCTTCACGAATGCCTTCACGACGGCGATGCCTGCGAACGTCTCCTGGGAAAAATCGGAGAGATCGGAGAACGCCGCCTGCCGCTTGTCCCATTTTGCCGTCAGATACTTGCCGACGATGAGGGAGGACGCGAGCAGAAGGGACATCGGAATGAGACAGAGCAGGGTGAGATACGGGTTCATCTTCGCCATTTTGAGAACAGCGAGAACGCCGAGCATCAAAGCATCAAACAGCATGAGCACGCCCCAGCTGAAGCATTCCTGTACCGTATCGAGATCGTTGGTGAAGAACGACATGAGATTGCCGACCTTGTTCACCTGGTAGTATTCCTGGGAGAGATTTTTGCAGCGGTCGAACATCTTGCCGCGCAGAGAGGTCTCCACACGGATACCGGCGCCGAAGAAGCAGACGCGCCACAAAAATCGACCGATGACCATGGCTACGATGATATAGAGCATCGGACGGCAGATTTCATCCAGAACGAACTCGATGTCAAACGGGACAGATCCCGCATCCGTGAGAACGAAGCCGTCTTTTACACCGTTGATGACCATGCGGTACAGCTCGGGAATCACGAGCTGCATGTAGTCCACCACGGTGAGTGCAAGCAGACCGAGCAGAAGCATCGGTGCATATTTGAGGTAGTAGCGGTTGATGTGACGTCCAAAGATCATACAACCACCTCCTTTGGGAGAAAGTGAGCGTTACGCAAGGAGATCCTCCAGCTCGGAAAGCGTCTCGTCGAATACCTTGAGGGCATTCGCAACGGTGTCGGGAGAGGTGAGATCCACGCCTGCGATTTTGAGTTCCTCGATCGGGTAATCACTGCCGCCCGTAGCGAGGAACTTGAGGTAATCGGACGCGTCGCCCGTCTTGAGGATACGGTCCGCAATCGCAACGGCGGAGCAGAAGCCGGTTGCGTACTGATAAACGTAGAATGCGTTGTAGAAATGCGGGATGCGTGCCCATTCGATATCGTGCAGCTCGCCGACGTCCGCGCCGTCATAGTACATGAGATTGAGCTCGCGGTACAGACCGTTCAGATACTGTGCGGTCAGCGGCTGACCTGCCATATAGACATCATGCGCCTTGCGCTCGAATTCGGCAAAGAGTGTCTGGCGGAAGACCGTCGTACGGAATCCCTCCAGGAATTTATTCAGAATAAACGCGCGGCGTGCCTTATCCGTTTCCACGCTGAGGAGATACTTCGTCAGAAGCACCTCATTCACGGTCGATGCGACCTCGGCGACGAGGATGCGGTAGCGGTGGTTTGCAAAATCCTGCTTCTCGGAGGAGAGGTAGGAGTGCATGGCGTGACCGAGCTCATGTGCGAGCGTGTATGCGTCATCCAGCGTGTCGGTATAGTTCAGCAGAACGTACGGATGTACACCGTGGACGCCGCAGGAGAAAGCGCCCGTCGTCTTCCCCTTGTTCTCGTACACGTCCATCCAGTGATTTGCCTCTGCCATATCGAGCAGATCCTTGTAGCGTGCGCCGAGCGGGGCAGTTGCCTTGCGGACGAGATCCATACCGTCGGCAAACGGAACGTGGAACTCCACGTCATCGACCATCGGGCAGTAGAGATCGTACATGTTCAAGGTGTCCATTCCCAACACCTTTTTGCGCAGGGCAAGGTAGCGCTTCATTGTGGGCAAACCGCCATGGATCGCTTCGGTAAGGCTGTCATAGACCGCAACAGGTACGTTGCTGCCGAAGAGTGCCGCTTCACATGCGGAATCGTACTTGCGCACACGTGCGTAGAACGTGTCAAACTTGACGGAGCCGGCATACATCGCGGCGAGCGTGTTGATGTACTTGCCGAATTCCTTGAAGTACGTCTCATACGCTTCTTTGCGGACAGCGGCGTTTCTGCTGTGGAGATATACGCCGTAGCTGCCGTGCGTCAGCGGTACTTCCTTGCCGTTTTCGTCGTGGATGGTCGGGAAGGTCATATCTACGCTTTCAAGCATATCAAAGCACTTGCGCGGGCTGGATGCCGCATCACCAAGGAGGGCGAGCATCTGCTCCTTTTCCGTGTCGAGCACGTGCGCCGCACCGCGTACGATATCGTCGAGAATATGGCGGTAGCCGGCAAGTTCTTCGGACTGCATCCATGCGGTCAGCGTGTCACGGTCGATGGCGAGGATCTCCGGCTCCATGAACGCGAGGGCAGAGGAGAGCGCGATGCCCAGCTGCATGGCACGTCCTTCCATCGTCTGATAATCGGCGTTGCCGTTATCGCCGCTCTTGTGCAGAAAAGCGTACAGGGATACAAGCTGTGCCTTTTCAGCCGCGCCGTATACGGCGTCCAGCCCTGCCTTCAGCGATGCGGCGGACGTGCCCAGCGTACCGGGGACGGTGCTGAGTGCCTGCACGGCCGTCTGTGCCTCTGCGTATGCAGCCTCCCACGCCTCCTTGGATTCAAAAATGTGGGTGAAATCCCACTGAAATGCGGGATCCATTTCGTGTCTCATCTTACATTCCATTTTTATATCTCCTTCATTAATATAATCATAAAAGCAAACTATTTACATGATACCATATTCTTCGGGTATTGTCAAGCAAAAAGGAACCCGACACCGCGTAGGCAGTGCCGGGCTCAAAAGATAGAGAGAGATTACTGATAGAACTCTTCGAACATCGAGAGTGCGGAGAGATAGTCATTGACCACCTTCTGGGCGGCTTCGGCTTTTCCTGCATAGAAAGAAGCAAAGTTTGCATTCTCTTTGCGGATTGCCTCGTCCGGGAGACCGAAGAACAGTTTGCCAAGCTCAGCACTGAAGCCCCAGTAGTTCAGCGCAGGCTCGTAGCAGATCGTGTCGAAGATAACGTCGAGCATTTTGACAGACTGCGGATCCTGTGCGAGCTGACCGTCAAGAACCTTCTCATAGTAAGCGGGAATAACTTCCTTATCACTTTCAAAAGCGAGAAGCTCGATAACAGCACCGCTCAGCTCGGGATTGGTGATAACAGACGGAACGCACATCAGTCCGCCCCAGTCAAGCGTTTTGTAATTCGCCTGCTCCTCGTTGTACTTGGGATACGGGAGAATGCCGATCTCGATTTCGCTGTCGCGCATCTTTTCTGCCGAGGAGATCGGTGCGAGATAGAACAGCAGACGGCCGGAATCCAGCGTGATCTGGTCCTTTTTAATCAGGGGATCGGGATAGAATACGTCGGCTTTAGCCATATCTGCAAAACGCTCAAAGATGTCAACCGTTTTTTCGGTGTTGATTGCCAGCGTGATTGCGCCCTCCTCGTCTTTCTGGACGAAATCCTGGTCGAAAGCGGTGACGAAGGAACAGTAATCGGAAATATCATCTACAGCGACACCAAAGGAGTCAAAATCACGGGTGAACGCGCCGTCCGTGTTCATATCGAGCGTGGCAGCACGTGCCATCTCTTCAAAGACGTCGAACGTCCACTTCTGATCGAGTACGAGCTGGTACGGATCTTCGAAGTCCTTCATGTCCTCCACCATCTCTTTGTTGAAGAACATAACGTACGGGCAGGGGATCATGAAATCATTGACACCGTAGTACGACATGGTGCCGAGGCGGAGACCGTCCATCTGCTCCTTGTTCCACCAAGGTGCATTTACGTCGACGTGCGGCAGCTCCTCAAACGGGTACAGATAACCGCCGGAGGAGAAGGCAGCGACGCTGTCGATGCAGTGGAGCAGGGCCATATCGATGGCTGTCTCGCCCATGTTGACGTCTTTATCAATGGCATCGTGCAGATCAAAATAATCCGGGTACATATGGTAGGAGATCTTTACGCCGATTGCTTCCTCGATGGAGCGCTGTCTGTTGTACAGAGCTGCTTCCATGGGGTCAGAGGACTCTTCCTCAGCGAAGAAGTAATGCGGATATCCCTGCCACTCAAACGCAACGAAGTGGAATTCCTCATTGCCGAAATCCAGTGAGTCAACCGGCACGTTGTGCATGGTTTGCTCGGTTGCCTCCGGGGTGGTGTCAGGCGAAGTATCCGAAGACGGATCGTCGGAAACAGAAGGTGTGCTTGGAGCGGTGTCGTCGCCGGTATTGACGGGGGGCGTCTTCGTATTATTGCAGGCGATCAGTACGGAGCCGATCATCAGAATCGCGAGCAGAAGTGAGAGAAGCTTTTTCATATATTTTCCCCTTTTTGTAGTTTTGCACACTAAATTACTGCGCTGACTTCATTATACTATGTTTTTTGTGTGAATGGAGTGCACTATTTTCCGATTTGATTGCACAAACCTCCGAAAAAACTAAAACCCGACACCGCGAAAGCAGTGCCGGGTTTCGATAAGAGAGAAAGCTTAGGTGTAGAGATCTTCCATCAGTTCGAGCGCCTCGTAGTAATCGTCGATCTGTTTCTGCGCAGAGTCGCCATATTCAGCGTAGAAGGACGCGAAGTTGGCGTTTTTCTTGTTGATCGCCTCGTGTGCCGGCGAGAACAGGAGCTTGAACATGCTGCCGGTGAGTCCCCAGTAGTTCATGGCGGGCTCATAGCAGATCGTGTCGAACAGGATATCAAGCATCTTGACGGACTCGGGATCCTGTGCGAGCTGACCGTCCAGAACGCTGTCATAGTAAGTGGGGATAACTTCCTTTTTGCTCTCGAAAGCAAGGAGCTCGATGACGGCGCCGGTCAGCTCCGGATTGGAGATAACGGAGGGAACGCACATCAGTCCGCCCCAGTCAAGCGACTTGTAGTCTGCCTGTGCTTCGTCATACTTAGGATAGGGGAGAATACCGAAATCAACTTCGCAGTCGCGGAGCTTTTCGGCTTCGGAGATCGGTGCGAAGTAGAACAGAAGTCTGCCGGAATCGAGCGTGATCTGCTCTTTTTCGATCGATGCATCGGGGTAGAAGACTTTAGCTACAGACATATCAGCGAATCTTTCAAAGATGTCTACCGTCTTTTCGGTGTTGAGTGCGACGGTCAGCTGACCGTCCTCGTCTTTTGCGGTGATCGGCTGATCGAACGCGGTAAGGAAGCTGGAATAGTCGGAGTCATCGTGAACGGCGACACCGAAGGAGTCAAAATCAACAGTGTAGTTGCCATCCGTGTTCACGTCGATCGTAGCGGCGCGTGCCATCTCTTCAAAGACGTCAAACGTCCACTTCTGATCGAGAACGAGCTGATAAGGATCTTCCATACCTTCCATATCTTCAACCATTTCCTTATTGAAATAGATGACGTACGGGCAGGGAATCATGAAATCGTTGACGCCGAAGTAGTAGCTGCTGCCCAGACGGAGACCTTCCATCTGTTCTTCGTTCCACCACGGTGCTTTGACATCGACGTACTCAAGCTCATCAAGCGGATACAGATAACCGCCGGAGGTGAACTGTGCTACACCCGTGATGCAGTGGAGCAGAGCCATATCGATTGCCGTTTCACCAACGTTTACGTCCTGATCGATCGCTTGGTTCAGTGCGTTGTAGGAGGGGTAGAGATAGTACGAAATTTTGACGCCGATCGCATCCTCAATCGAACGCTGACGGTTATAAAGTGCGGACTGCATCGGGTCGGAGGACTCTTCCTCAGCGAAGAAATAGTACGGATATCCCTGCCACTCAAAGGCAACGGCGTAGAACTCTTCGTTTCCGAAATCGAGCGAGTCAACGGGAACGTCGTGCATCGTCTTTTCGGTGGAGTCGGGTGCGGGAGGTTCGGTGGAGTTGGGACCTGTGAGGTCGGAAGAATCGACCGGCGTATCCGGAGAGGTGTCATCACCGGTGCTGACGGGCGGTTGTTCGGTGGTGTTGCAGGCGGCAAGCGTGGGCACGAGCATCAGCACTGCCAGCAGAAGAGCGAGGAATCTTTTCATGATGGTCTCCTTTGTGTGTTTTTTTCATAAAGATTTGACGGCTATAGTATACTGGATTTTTTAACGGTTGTCAATACTTTTAGTGTAAAAAGTGCATATTTTTATAAGAAAAGTGAAATCTTGATGCAAAATCAGATCAAATGAGATAATACTTGCGCGATTTTCGCTTTTTACATGGATTTGCTTTGCTGTAAAATTTCATCGGTGTTGGTGTGAATCGCGTTGTTTTTTCCACTTCCGGTTATTAAAGATGATAGAGCGCTTCAGACAGAAAATCGTGCTGTATACTTGATTTGCTGGAAAATCTGTGCTAAAATACAATCAGTAATATGGGGGTGTGTTTTCATGAAGATAAAAAAGATTCTGGAGGCAGGCGTGCCGGAGATGTCATTTGAGGTCTTTCCGCCGAAAACCGAGAGCGCATTTGAAAGCGTACAGGGGGCTGTGCGTGAGATTGCCGCACTTCGCCCGTCCTTCATGAGCGTTACATACGGAGCAGGCGGCGGCACAAGCCAGTACACGCTCGACATCGCCAAGGATATCAAAAAAGCGTTCGGTGTACCGATGCTGGCGCATCTCACCTGCGTTTCCTCGACCAAGGAGAGCGTGCGCGCCCGGATTGAGGCGATGAAAGACGCAGGAATCGAAAACGTGATGGCTTTGCGCGGGGATCTGACACCCGAAATGGAGGGTGCGGACCGCAGCCGTTGGGCGTACCGCTATGCGGTCGATCTGATCCGCGATCTGAAGGAAAGCTCGGCGGATTTCTGTATCGGCGGCGCATGCTATCCCGAGGTGCATCCCGAAAGCGCCAATCAGAAAGAGGACATCAAGTATCTGAAGGAGAAGGTCGACGCAGGCGTGGATTTTCTCACGACACAGATGTTTTTTGATAATAATCTTCTGTACAGCTTCCTTTATAAAATCCGGGAGGCGGGGATCACCGTGCCGGTTGTTGCCGGCATCATGCCGATCACACGCGCCACGCAGGTCGCGCGGGCGATAAAGCTTTCCGGCTCGTTTATGCCGCACCGCTTTGTCAGCCTGGTCGATCGCTTCGGCAGCGATCCCGATGCCATGAAGCAGGCGGGGATCGCCTATGCGACGGATCAGATCATCGATCTGTATGCCAACGGCATTACGAATGTACACGTGTATTCCATGAATCAGCCGGACGTCGCCGCGAAAATTCAGGCGAATGTGTCCGCGATCCTCGGAAAAGCATGAGTACGGTTTTTGTCAAAACGTTCACGCCGCCGCCGATTTCGGAATCGGATGTGCTCCGCTATGCACGCTGTCCGAAAACGGATGCGGGAACACTTGGGATCGTGCGGCAGTGTGCGGATCTCGTACGTGATGTGTTTGCGTATAATGTGTGCTATATAGAATCCCCCGTTCGGATAGAGGGGAATACGTGCCGTTTTTCGTTCGGCACGGTCGCGTCGGCGGATCTCGCACACCATTTGGACGGATGTACAAAGGTGATTATGTTTGCGGCGACGGTCGGTGTGGCGGCAGAGCGAGAGATGCAGAAGGCGGCGGTGCGATCGCCCGTGCGCGCGCTTTTTATGGACGCAATCGGTACGGAGCGGATCGAAGCGCTGTGCGATACGTTTGAAGCGGAGGTGCGCAGATATGCGGCGGCACAGGGCAGGGAAATCCGACCCCGCTTCAGCCCGGGCTACGGGGATCTACCGCTGGAGACGCAGCGCGTGATTTTTTCCGTGCTCGATTGTCCGCGGAGAATCGGACTGTCACTGACGGACGGCTGTATGATGTCGCCGTCGAAATCGGTTACGGCGTTTATTGGTATGAAGTGAGAGGAGAACGGACGTGCATATACTTGAATTTCTGAAAGAGAATATCCTCGTATTTGACGGCGGCATGGGCACGCTTCTGCAGAAGGAGGGTCTTGCCGCGGGCGAGCTCCCCGAAAGATGGAATCTCACGCATCCCGATGTCATCCGCCGTGTGCATATGCAGTATTATGCGGCAGGAAGCCGTGTGGTGACTACCAATACGTTCGGTGCGAATTGCCTCAAGTTTGACAAAGCGGAGTTGGAGGAGATCGTCTCGGCGGCGCTTTCCCACGCTAAGTGGGCGCGTGCGCAGGTGTACGGCAGCGAGGCGGCGTTTGTCGCTTACGATATGGGACCGACCGGGCGGCTTCTCAAGCCGTACGGCGATTTCGATTTTGAGGAGGCTGTCGCCGTCTTTCAGGAAAACGTGATTCTTGCCGAGAAATACGGCGCGGATCTGATCCTCATTGAGACGATGAACGACAGCTATGAAACCAAAGCGGCGGTGCTGGCCGCCAAGGAGAATACAAGCCTTCCTGTGTTCGTCACGAACGTGTACGACGCGCAGGGAAAGCTGATGACGGGCGCGTCGCCGTCCGCTATGGTCGCCATGCTCGAGGGACTCAGTGTTGACGCGATCGGTGCAAACTGCTCGCTCGGCCCTGTACAGCTGCGCGGCGTGGCGGAGGAACTTCTTCGCTGTGCATCCGTTCCCGTGATGATGCAGCCGAATGCGGGGCTTCCGCGCAGTGAGAACGGCGCGACCGTCTATGACGTCACACCCGACGAATATGCGGATGAAGTCGCGGATCAGGTGAAAAAAGGCGTGCGCATAGTCGGCGGCTGCTGCGGCACTACGCCTGTCTATATTGCAAAACTAACGGAAAAGCTCCGCGGTGTCACGCCTGTGCCGATCACGGAGAAGAATATTACCTGTGTTTCATCCTATACGCACAGCGTCGAGTTTGGCGCTTCCCCGATCCTCATCGGTGAGAGAATCAACCCGACGGGCAAAAAGCGGCTGAAGCAGGCACTTAAGGACGGCGATATTCCGTACATTCTCGAGCAGGGCATCTCGCAGGAGGAAAAGGGTGTGCAGATCCTTGACGTCAACGTCGGTCTGCCCGAGATTGATGAGGGAGATATGCTTTGCCGCTGTGTCACCGAGCTGCAGGCGATCCTCACTCTGCCTTTGCAGATCGATACCGCCGATGCCGCCGCTATGGAGCGTGCGCTTCGCCTTTATAACGGCAAGGCAATGGTCAATTCCGTAAACGGCAAGGCGGAGAGTATGCACGCGGTCTTTCCGCTTGTCAAAAAATACGGCGGCCTCGTGGTTGCGCTCACACTCGATGAAAACGGCATCCCCGACAGTGTGGAGGGCAGAGTTTCCATCGCACGGCGCATTGTCGAGGTGGCGGCACAGTACGGCATCCGCCCGAAGGATATCATTTTCGATACCCTCGCCATGACGGTCAGTGCCGATCCGAATGCGGGACTTGTGACCCTCGGCGCACTCAAACGGATCCGCGAGGAGCTCGGCTGTCATACCACCCTCGGCGTTTCAAACGTCTCCTTCGGACTCCCGTCGCGTGATACGGTCAATGCTTCATTCTTTACCGCGGCATTGGAAAACGGACTGTCCGCGGCGATTATGAATCCGAATTCGACAGAGATGATGAAAGCGTACCACGCGTACAAGGTTTTGCACGGGCTGGATGAAAACTGCGCGGCGTATATTGCGTTTGCCTCCGCACTTCCGCAAGAGAGCGCAGCCACCTCCCCTGCCGTTCCGATGGGGGATGTCCCGACGGATGACGCGCATCCTCTGCAGAAAGCGGTCATCAAAGGGCTGACACAGCAGGCGCAGGCAATCACGGCGGCTCTTTTGGAGACGACCGATCCGCTTTCCGTCGTCAATGAGGAAATCATCCCCGCCTTGGATACCGTGGGCAAGGGATTCGAAGCGAAAACGGTCTATCTGCCGCAACTTCTCATGAGCGCGGAGGCGGCAAAAGCCGCATTCGAGTGCATCAAATCACGGATGCAGATCGGAGACGCCGACGGATCCCGCACGGTCATTCTTGCGACGGTGCAGGGGGATATTCACGATATCGGCAAAAACATCGTCAAGCTCCTCATGGAGAATTACGGCTTCCGTGTCATCGATCTCGGACGGGATGTTGCGCCCGAAACGGTTGTCGATGCCGTAATCGCGCATCACGCACCGCTGGTTGCGCTGTCCGCGCTGATGACGACGACGGTGCCGGCGATGGAGGAGACGATCCGACAATTGAAAGAGA
>JAFTUH010000061.1 GCA_017466375.1 Clostridia bacterium
AATTCAAAAGAATTTTCGGAGTCTTTCCGTCTCACTTCAATGAAGTGTTTCGTCATTGTTGTTCAATTTTCCAGGAGCATCTTTGCCGTCCCTCGCGGACAGCCTGTATATTATATCACCACTCTCGCCCTTTGTCAAGCCCTTTTTCAAACTTTTTTCAAAAAGTTTTTCATCAGACCCGCTCGGTGGAGAGTGCATTTATTATAGCACATTCGGCTTCACCTGTCAACCTTTTTTTTGCACTTTTTGCCCGTTTTTCGGCGATTTTCCATTATTCCCCTAAACGGGACTTTTTTCGCTCTTTGTTTTATTAGTTTTGCATAGGAAATCCGACTTTGTTCATACTAAAAACCGAGGTGAAACTATGATTACGGTATTTCTGCGCACTTTACTGATCTACATCACCCTTCTTATCGCGATGCGTTTTCTCGGAAAGCGGCAAATCGGTGAGTTGGAAATTTCGGAGCTGATTACGACGTTCATGCTGTCCGAGCTTGCCGTTATTCCGATCTCCGACCCGGATACGCCGATCGCCTACGCCATCGTGCCGATTCTCGTCCTACTGTCCGTTGAGGTTATCCTGTCGTTTGCCGTGTCGCGGAAGGCAAGTCTGCGAAAGCTCCTGTTCGGTGCACCGAGCCTTCTTATATATAAAGGGAAAATCAACGTCACTGAACTGCGAAAGCTGCGGATTGGCGTGCCGGAGCTTCTCTCTGAGCTGAGGCAGAAGGACATCGCTGACATCCGCGACGTGCGGTGTGCGATCCTGGAGGAAAACGGAAAGCTGTCCGTATTCCCGACGGCGGCGGCATCGCCTGTAACAAAATCGGACACGGGACAAACGATAGCGGAATCCGGCATCGGGCTGCCCGTAGTCGTGGAGGGAAAACTCATGCCGACGACCATGCGCGACGCGGACGTCGAGGAGGGGTGGATTATCAAAACGCTCAAAAACACCGGAACGCCTCTGCATGATGTTCTGCTCATGACGGTCGACGAACAAAAGCACGCCACGATCGTCACCAAATCGGGCGCGCAAATGAAAGGGCGGGAGGAAAAAGCATGAAAGTTTTCGTGGCGGCAGTCCTGATTCTGCTGCTTCTGACAGGCGGCGTATGCGTGAACGGCGTCTTTCTGCACAACCGCCTCGGTGCGCTGGTTGACGCTGCCCTTCTTCTGCCGGACGCAGTGGATGCCGATGCAGCGCAATATGCAGAGGCGATCGACGCACTTCATCCGTTATGGGATGAGACACGGCCGATCACGATGATCACCGTTTCCGCTTTGCGCATCGAGCACATTGACCGTGCGATTGGGGATTTGCAGACGGCGTGGGAAACGGGCGACGATACCGCCTACCGACAGGCGCGGGGAGAGCTGATTCTACAGCTTCGCAGGCTGCGCGACATTGAATCGTGCTCGATCTCGGCGGTGGTGTAGAAAAGGGAGCACCGGCGTGCTCCCTTTTTCTGTTAACTATTTCGAATTCTGTCCAATACTTTTTCATAGTAAGACAGATAATTCCCTGTCTCAGCTTCCGTATCATCGCAAACAGTCACACCGTACGTCCGCATCATAAGAGCAGCCTCGTCGCAACGTTCCCAGAACGGCTTGTGAAAAACAATTTTCGTATGTGAAAAATACCGTCTTTTACAGCATATCAGCCACCACAAATCGATCTCGGACAGATTCAAGCCGAAACCAATCATATGTATTTCGTTCAGCAAAAACAAATCCACCCAGCTTTTCGGTTTATACGATGATACGTCACCACTCCTCCGCATTAAGTCTGGTATGTAATTTTGTATCTCATGCAGAAGCTTTCCATAATAATAGTGTCCCATAATGATGGAGCTCGGTGCGGTCACGTCTCCGTGTATATGCCAGATGCGCTTTTTGTACTTTTCAGCTTCAAAATAGGTGTACATACGCAGTCGTCGTTCTCTTGCAGAGCATTCTTTTGTATCCCGACGAGCGGCATAATACTTGTTTTTCTGATGCGGTATACCAGCCGCCTGCTCCAGTTCAAGCGAATAATTCGCGCTCAGAATATCTGTGGAAGGAAAACAAAGAAACTTTTCCAAAAAGGAACGTTGTTTCTCGGAGATAACATCATTATACAGGCGGGACGAAAACGCTTTCATGCACTTGTCCACATGATCCCCTGTAGCGGCGACTATACGCATATTATACGGCAGTTGTTGTATTTGTTCGTACGAATATGCAGACGCTTGTTCGGCATAAGCCTCACGAATGCAGCTCTCCCAATCCACTCCACCGAAAACTCTGTTAATGCCGTTGCCGATCAAAAGAATTTTGCGTGGATTGTCCGCTTTAATCACAGTAGATCACTCCCATTTACTCCATGTTGTTTTCACCGCTTTGTTTTTCATTCCTCAACATAGATTGTCACAAAACCACGTGCCTCATCAAACTGCGGATTTATCACGATTGTCCCCGTTTCATCGATATAACCGTACTTACCGGTCAAATAATCACCAACTCTAAAACGCGCCAAACCATTATCGGCAAAATCATATGCGGCGTCAAACTGCGGGTTTATCACGATTGTCCCCGTTTCATCGATATAACCGTACTTACCGTCAATCTCAACATACGCCAAACCATTATCGGCAAAGAAACCGGCATCCTCAAACTGCAGGCTTATCACATATGCTCCTGTTTCATCGATATAACCGTGCTTGACGGAAGACGTATCATAGTCATAGACGGCAACCAGTGCCAATCCATTATCGTCAAACGAATGTGCGCCCTCAAACTGCGGCTCTATCACGTATGTTCCCGTTTCATCGATATATCCATCCTTATAGGGCCAACTATCCGTGACCGTAATAATCGCCAATCCATTATCGGCAAATGTACCAGCAAAATCAAACTGTGGAAATATCACGAACTTCCCGTACTCATTGATATATCCCTCTGCCCCGGCGTAACCCACACTCGCCAATCCATTATTGGCAAATGAATCGGCGCTATAAAACTGCGGTTCGATTATAAATTCTCCCGTTTCATCGATATAACCGTACTTGCCGTCAATCTTAACACACGCCAACCCATTATTGGCAAATGAATCGGCATCCTCAAATTGCGGGCTTATCACATATGCTCCTGTTTCATCGATATAACCGTACTTACCGTCAACCATAATCCACGCCAATCCATTATCAGCAAATAAACCGGCATCCTCAAACTGCGGATTTATCACACACGCTCCTGTTTCATCGATATAACCATATCTACTGCCAGCTTTAACACGCGCCAATCCATTATCGGTAAATGAATCGGCATCTTTAAACTGCGGTTTGATTATAAATTCTCCCGTTTCATCAATATAACCCCATTTACCATCAATCTTAACCGCCGCAAGCTCTACTTTTTTCAATCTCGTCTTGTCCGGTGGAATGGTTGTTTCAGCAACTGTTGTGTTCATGTCTGACACATCCGTTTGATCGGGCGTTTCGCTCGCGCAGGCAACCAGCGCGCCGCACATAAGTACGGCAAAAATCATCGCAAAAATTCGTTTCATGGTCAAAACTCCTTACAATACAATTATGCTCTTTTTATCGAGCACCCACATTATACTCCATTTATCGACCATTGTCAATAGACGGAGTATAAAATACAATGAAATAAAAGGAGGAATGCTACTATGATTTCTTACGAACCGCTGTACCGCACGATGAAGGAAAAAGGCATCACGACGTACAAGCTGATTAACCAATACGGCGTGAGCCGCAGTCTGATCGACCGTTTGAAGCACAACAAGCCGATCAGCACCGTCACGCTGAACGATCTGTGCACGTTTCTCGACTGCCGTGTTGAAGACATTCTTGTTTTTGAAAAGGATGAAACAAAGTAAAAAGTCACCCTCTCGGGTGACTTTTTCGTTATATTCAGATCTTCTCGATCGTGATCGTGACGTTCTCGCCGTTGATCGACCAATCCTTGGTGATCTCGCCGGATGCGCCGGTGAAGGCATCGGTAAACGTAGCGTCGCCGATCTCCTTTTCGTTGCGGGAAATGATTTCGAGAATCTTCTCGCTTCCCGTAACGGTCGCGCGGATATGATCCATCACGTCGAGGTTTGCATCCTTGCGCATCGTCTGAATCTTGGAGATGATCTCGCGAACGAAGCCCTCCTCGATCAGTTCGGGCGTGAGGTTCGTGTTCAGCGCAACAACGATGCCGCGATCCTGTGCAGAGAAGTAGCCCGCCTTCTGCTGGACGTCGATGAGCAGATCCGCCTCGGTGAGTTCGACCTTCTCACCGCCGAAATCGAAGTGGAGTGCGCCGGTGGTATCCAGCTCGTTCTTCGCGGCGTTGCCGTCAACGTTCACAAGTGCCTCGCGGATCTGACCGAGCACCTTACCATACTTCGGACCGACCGTCTTGAGCTGCGGCTTGAAGCTGTACGAGGAAATCGCGGAAACGTCCTCGGTGAAGACGACCTTCTTGACGTTCAGCTCGTCCTCCACGATCGCGCGGTAGAAATCACTGATTACGCGATCCGTCTTGACGTACATATCGGCAAGCGGCTGGCGGTTTTTAAGATTCGCACCGTTTCTTGCACTTCTGCCGAGCACGACGACGTCAAGAATGAAGTTCATCTCCTCCTCGAGCTTCTTGTCGATCATGGACGCGTCCACGGTCGGGAAGTCGCAGAGGTGGATGCTCTCGGGCGCGCTCTTATCAACCGTGCGGACGAGATTCTGATACATATCCTCCGCCATGAACGGAATCATGGGCGCGGATGCCTTCGCGATCGTGACAAGGCAGGTATACAGCGTCATGTACGCGGCGATCTTGTCATCCGTCATATCGGAGCCCCAGAAACGGTCGCGCGAGCGGCGGACGTACCAGTTGGACAGATCGTCCACGAAGGACGAAAGCGCCTTTGCCGCCTCGGGAATGCGGTAGTTTGCGAGGTTATCGTCCGTTTCGCCGACTGCGGTATTGAGGCGTGAGAGGATATAGCGATCCATCACAGTGAGTGCGCAGTCAGACAGGCTGTACTTCGTGGGATCAAACGAATCGATATCGGCGTACAGCGTCCAGAACGCGTAGGTGTTCCACAGTGTACCCATGAACTTGCGCTGACCTTCGATGACGGCCTTGCCGTGGAAGCGGTTCGGCAGCCACGGAGCGGAGTTGGTGTAGAAGTACCAGCGGATCGCATCTGCGCCGTAGGTGGACAGTGCATCGAACGGATCGACGGCGTTGCCCTTGGACTTGGACATTTTCTGACCGTTTTCATCCTGGACGTGACCGAGGACGATACAGTTCTTGAACGGAGCGCGGTTGAACAGAAGCGTGGAGATCGCAAGGAGCGAGTAGAACCAGCCGCGCGTCTGATCGACTGCCTCAGAGATAAAGTCTGCCGGGAACTGTGCCTCAAACAGATCCTTATTCTCAAACGGATAGTGATGCTGTGCAAACGGCATCGAGCCGGAGTCAAACCAGCAGTCGATAACCTCGGGCACGCGCGTCATCGCACCGCCGCATTCGGGACACTTAATCTGCACAGCGTCGATATAGGGGCGGTGGAGCTCGACCGTCTCGGGGCACTCAATTGCCATTTCCTTGAGTTCGGCAATAGAGCCGATCGCGTGGCGGCAGCCGCATTCGCACTCCCAGATGTTGAGAGGCGTACCCCAATAACGGTTACGGCTGATACCCCAATCCTGCACGTTCTCGAGCCAGTCACCGAAGCGGCCCTTACCGATGGATTCGGGAATCCAGTTGATCGTATTGTTGTTGCGGATCAGATCCTCGCGCACAGCGGTCATCTTAATAAACCACGACTCACGCGCGTAGTAGATCAGCGGCGTATCGCATCTCCAGCAGTACGGATACTCATGCTCAAAGCGGGGCGCCTCAAAGAGCAGTCCGCGCGTTTCGAGATCGATGAGCACCTTCGGGTCTGCGTCCTTGACAAACAGACCGGCAAACGGCGTGTCCGCCGTCATGTTACCTGCGGCATCAACGAACTGCACGAACGGCAGATCGTACTTTCTGCCGACGTTCGCGTCATCCGCACCGAATGCAGGTGCGATATGAACGACACCGGTACCGTCCGTCATCGTGACGTAGTTGTCGCAGGTGATATAGTGCGCCTTCTTGCGCTGCTTTGCGGCAGTGGCAGATGCGCCGTCGTACAGCGGCTCGTATTCCTTATATTCAAGATCCGCGCCCTTGTACGTTTCAAGAATCTCGTATGCGGGAGCGTCATCCGTCTTCAACTTACCGAGAACGGTATCCGCCAGAGCCTCGGCGAGGTAATACGTATATCCATCGGCGGCTTTTACCTTGACGTACGTCTCGGCGGGATGCACGCAGAGTGCGACGTTGGACGGAAGCGTCCACGGCGTCGTCGTCCATACGAGAACGTATGCGTCCTCATCCTTCACTTTGAAGCGGGCAACGGCGGAACGCTCTTTGACCGTCTTATATCCCTGTGCTACCTCGTGCGTGGAGAGAGGTGTACCGCAGCGCGGGCAGTACGGGACGATCTTGAATCCCTTATAAAGGAGATTCTTCTCCCAGATCTGCTTGAGCGCCCACCACTCGGACTCGATGAAATCGTTGTGATAGGTGACGTACGGGTCATCCATATCCGCCCAGAAACCGACCGTGCCGGAGAAATCCTCCCACATGCCCTTGTATTTCCAGACGCTCTCTTTACACTTCTCAATAAACGGCTCCATGCCGTACTCTTCGATCTGCTCCTTGCCGTTCAGACCGAGGAGCTTCTCGACCTCCAGCTCGACAGGCAGACCGTGGGTATCCCAGCCGGCTTTACGCGGCACGTCGTAACCCTTCATGCAGCGGTAGCGCGGGATCATGTCCTTGATGACACGGGTGAGAACGTGACCGATATGCGGTTTGCCGTTTGCCGTCGGCGGACCGTCGTAGAACGTGTACGTCTTGTCCCCTTTTCTGAGATCGAGCGATTTCTCGAACACGTGATTTTCGTTCCAGAACGCAAGCGTTTCTTTCTCTCGGCTTACAAAGTCAAGATTGGTTGGTACTTTCTTATACATTTCGCGTCTCCTTATGGTGTCGCTGATTTTGCTATTGTATCATATAATATTAACACAGATATCCCCGTTTGTCAAGGATTTGCCGTCGCTTTTTAGGGGAACCGATCCGCAAATTTCACATTCTTACCGTGTGCGGAAGAAAAAATTTACAAATATTTTTCGCCGGATCCTTTCTTGCATTCTTTCGAAAAATATGATATAATATAAATACAAAAAGCGAAAGCCGTCCGTACAAAGGGCGGCCTTCGGCGTATAATCGGGAGGAAGCATGAACGCTCTTGAACGAATCAAGCTCAGAATCAAGCATCTGTACGAGACAAATCCGCAAATTCACGTGAATATTTCGCGCACGCACCCCAAATTGGATCTCAAAAACGATCCTGCCGTCATCACGGGTGTGTATCCGCACGTCTTCCGCATTGAGGAGTACAGCACAGGCGAGGCGCAGTCGCACACCCTGCAGTATACGGATATTTTCACAAAACAGCTCGAGATCGTGGAGATCGGCGAGGTGTGAAAAGCAAAGAGGATGCCGCACGGCATCCTCTTTTTATATCAATACTGGAAATAATCCTCGGGGGTGATCGTTGCGGCAAGATTGTCGCTCATGACAATACGGGTCGGCTTGTCACGCAGCTGCAGAATAGACGCGGGAACCTCCTGCGTCGGCTTGCCGAAGATCGCAAGGCGGGAGGTCAGTCTCTGCCAGGTAACCTTCGTGCCTGCGGTGGTGATGCCGTGCATATCGAGCACGTTCTTTGCCTTCATCGCGTCGCGCGGACCCATCATAGCGCCCTTCGGCGGCACCTTTGCGATATCGCCGGAGCAGCCGAACGAGCCGTGCAGGGAGTTCTGCGCGATCGTCAAGGGATGGAGAGCGGCAACCTTAGCAGGCTGTGCGCAGTACTCCTCCATCGTGGGCTTGAACCAATCCTCCACGGGATCGATGAATGCGAGGTGACCGGGCCAGCCGGGACCGGAGTAAACGATGTCTGCCTCGCCGTCCGCTTCGAGCATCTTGGAGAAGTCGGGCGTGACCTTGTTGGAGTGGTAGATGAAGTTTTCCTCCTTGAATCCGAGATCAAGGATGTTCGAAACCATGAAGCGATAGAACGCGTTGCCGAAGCCTGCCTTGTAGGTCAGCGGAGCGACGTTTCCGTCCTCGTCTGCCCACTCGTCCATCATGTAGAACTTGACGTTGCGGCAGTTGACGCCGAGCTCACGGAGCATATACGCAACCTTGCGGTACGTCGGGCAGGGGTTGCACATAATCATGACGACCTTCTGATCGTAGCGGTCGGAATCGATGATTCTCTTGAGCATATCGGTGAGCATGATCATCTCGAATTCCTCGGCGCGGATGACTTCAAAGCTCAAATTTGTGTTGCCGGGGAGGGGTTTTCCGCTCATGGCGAGGAGATCTTCCTTGGTGATCGCGCGGACGCGGTCGATCTCCGCGGTATCGGTGAACGGATAGAACGGTGCGGGCTTAAAGGTAAACGTATCGGGTCCCTGAATCATTTGTATGTACCTCTCTAAAATTATTTCAGTTTCTCGGTGGTGTCAAGGATCGCGTCAACGAGAACGCGGCCAAACTTGACATCGAGCATGGACGTATCCGTCTCGTAACCGCCGGTCACGAGAGACTCGGGCGTATACATATAGCCGGGGAGGCAGCCGTTCGTGTTCGTGTTGTACACGACCATGCCGAAGCCAGCCATCGCCTTGACGTACAGACCGTACTCAACGAACTGCTCGCCGGGCACGCCGACAACGCAGGTGCCGCCGAGACGGATCGCCTGAATCTCCACGGGCATCTCGTCATGGAGAAGCTCGATAGGAAGTCCCTTCTTCTGGATGAGGATGTAACCGAGCTGGTCCTCCGATCCGAGCAGCTTGAGGTTGGCGTTCTGCCAGAGATAGTACTCGTCACGGTTGGTGGACTGACCGTACTTTGCATACAGCTCCTTGTAGATCTTCTCGTCGTGTGCCACCTGTGCCCGAAGCTCCTCCTCCGTACCGAAGTCACGGAGAATGACGTCGATCGTGGTGGAAGCGACGCGGATGTCCAGTTCGGTCTGCCATACAGCCTTATCGAGCACGGAGTGTGCCGCCTTACCGATCAGGCGTCCGACGCGCTCTGCCTCGTCATAGCTCTCGCCCTGACGGTAGTAGCGGCTGGACTGGTTGCCGGATGCACCCTGTGCGAAGCCGACGATCGCATCCTTCTCCATCTCACCAAGCTGTACGCGGACGTATGCGGGATAGTCGGCGGTGCAGACGGTGCTCCACTCATGGATAAACGTGGGATGGAGCGTGTAGTTGACAAAAATACCGCGGACAGTATCGTTCATGTCCTTGACAGCCATGACGCTGACGAGTGGATCGTGCGCACCGCCCGGCATACGGCGGTTGCCGCCGACGCCCTGCTCTGCGCCGCAGAGAGCGACACCGGAGGTGAATGCCGCGTCAAACGCGTTCTTCTTTGCCTCGGTGATGATGGAAGCGATCTTCGTGATCAGATCCTCAACGTACTCCTTCGGCTGACCGATACCTGCCTCGAGAGATTCGATATCCAGTCTGCCGGATGCCCACGGTCCGGAGTGGGTGTGGGACGTACCGATCATGATATTGCCGGCAGGGATACCGCAAGCGGCCTCGACACGGCGGCGTACCTCGGCGATGTGCTTTTTGGAGAAGAACAGAAGGTCAAGCGTGACCATAGCGATCTCCTTGCCGCCGTCAGCAAGATACATGCAAGCGGCGTAGAGCGGATCGTGCGCGCCGGTATTATATCTCGGATAGTGCGGATATCCGCCGAGCTCCAGTCCCTGCGGAGGAGTAATGTCAACCAGTGCCATTCCTGCTTTCAACATAGAAAAATACCTCTTTCGTAATGGATTTTATGTAGAATTACTTCTTGTTCAGTCTTTCGCCGACAGCTCCGCCGGGATGAATGAGCGCGAACTGCTCGTTTTTGTAATCCGTCTCCTCGATAAGTGCGGACTGCAAAGCGTGGATGATCACGCAGAGAGAGGTCGTGCTCGTCGTACCCTGGGAGTTGTACTTATCCGTCTCACGGTTGACGTACTGACGGAGAACGACATCCGCGCCGGTTGCCAGCGGGGACTCGGTATTCTCGGTGATGGTGATGACCTTGACGCCCTTCGCCTTGCAGATATCAAGGATGGGAAGCAGCTCCTTCGTCTTGCCGCCGCGGGATGCGAAAATCATAACGTCATCCTTCTGGAGGTAGCCGGTTGCGCCATGGACAGCCTCCGCGGGGGAGATGAATCTCGTGGGGCGCTCGATGCAGCAGAGCAGGTGTGCCGCGTGCTGGCAGATGATGCCGGAGTGACCGCAGCCGGACGTGCCGATTCTCTCCGCGTGGGCGAGCAGATCGACCGCCTTGGCAAACGATTCCTCGTCGATATAGGCGAGCGCATCCTTCAGGCACTCCGCCTCGATTTCAAAGCTCTCTTTCAGTCTCTGAATTCCGATTTCCTTCATAGTGGGATTCCTTTCTTTTCACCCCCGACAGGGGACATTCTTTTACACATTAAGTATAGCACGGCGCGCGCAGAATTGCAAGCGGTATTTGCAAAATCACACCAACATTTTGCGATACAAGAAAGGCGATCCGCGCATGACGTCGGTTTCATTTTTCAACCTCCGGTTAACACGGTGTTTCCCACCGGTACCTTTACTGCGCCGTTTTTTCTGCTATAATATAAACAGAAGCAGACGTCGGCTCCATCATCCGAAACGGAGGTATTCTTATGAAAATGACAATCGGCACAAACATCAAACGGCTGCGCACCGCAAAGAACATTACGCAGGAGCAGTTGTCCGAGGCTATGAGCGTTACCTGCGCGGCAGTCAGCAAGTGGGAGAGAGGGGAAAGCTATCCCGACATTACCCTTTTGCAGCCGCTGGCGTACTATTTCGGCGTGACGCTTGACGAGCTTATGGGATACGATCAGGAAAAGGTACAAGCCGAGATCGAGGATGTCCTTGTCCTTTACAGAAAGCATGGGAACACCCAAAAAGGGCGTGAAATCATCGTGAAAGCGTACCGCGACTATCCGAATGATTACTTCATCATGCACCACTATATGTGGAATATCGGCGGAGATCTGGCTGACAACGACCCCGCCGTACTGATCGCTCACAAGGAGGAATTTTTTGCAATCTGCGATAAAATACTGGAAGGGTGTACGGAGGAAACACTCCGTCTGAATGCGTGGAATATGCGTGCCAAGATTCTTCACGCTGAGGGGAAAACAGAGGAAGCGTTGGAAATTTACAAAACAAAGTTTGCGGATTGGTACACCACTTGCGATCAAAAGAATGAGCAGTTGTTTGCCAAAGGCACGGACGAATATTATTACCATGTTCGAAAAAACATGTATGATCTTGTCGATTTTGCGGCCGATAAGCTCGGCAGAACTGTATTTTTCAATCCCTCACTTTCGATGGAAGAAAAAGCAGATCGAGCGTTGCAGTACGGCAAACTGATGCTGGATGCCTTTGAAAAAACAGGCGAGGACTTTTTCCTCGTGCTGGCGCAATCTTTCCTCGGAAGAATGGAAAATGATCTCTGCTACCGCGGCGGGAGCGATGAAGCGGTAATCGCCGTGATGGACAAAAATCTGTATGCAGCGAAATTGCTGTCACAACATATGAAGGAAAACCAGCCTTTGCGAAAGTCCTATAACGGACGCCGCCCGGCGGAAATGCACGACAAACTGTTTGAACGGCTTATGGATTCTCACTCCCACGCCACGGGCGGCAGACGCGCAGAACTACTGCAAAATCCCGCCTACACGGAAGTTCTGAACAAGTACATCGATTAAAAAGCAAAAAGGACAGAGGCAAAAGTCTCTGTCCTTTTCTGTCAAAACTGAATTAGTGCTTCTTCCACTCGTCGTACTGATCGAGGTAAGCCTTCTCCTCAGCGGGGAACTTACGAAGCGTATTGACAACCTGACCGCCGTTGTACTTGCGATCGTTGACATCGTCGGTAGTACCGATGATGGTGATGTTTGCCTGACGGCGGCGTGCACGGACGTGATCCCAGTCGATGAAGTAGATGTGAGCGAACTCGCCGCCATCCAGCTTACCGTCTTTGATGGTCATCGTCTCGCTGCGGCCGAAGAATACGGAACGCAGGTGACCGTCGGTGTTCATAGAGGTGAAGTTGCCGGGCTCGTCAACGTAGCGGCCGAACTGTGCATGAACCGGGCCGGGATGACGGTAGTCGCCCTCGTTTGCGAAATCGGGGATCATCTTGCGCATGATGTCAAGAAGGTCATGCTGCAAAAACTCGAGGTCGAAGGAGTCGAAGTCGTGCGAGCACTCCTGAACCATAACGGAGCAGGTGGTGTGGTGGGAAACGATTGCGCAGGTACCGTTCTTAACGCCGGACTCCTCAACGATTCTCATAACATCGATAGAGATGTCGTGGAAGGTAGGGATCCAGCCGCGGGACTGCAGCTCAATCTCTTTCTGAAAAACTACAAATTCCATGGGTTTATCCTCCAAATATAATAATAAAAATTGGACAAAATCAGTGGCGTGCGTCCCACGCTTCGCGGACGGCACGGATCATCTCGTCCACCATCGCGTTTCTTGCCTCGCGCGTAGGCAGAGCAACGATGCCGCTGGACGAACCGGTTGCATCGGCACCGGCGTAAATGTTGCGGTAGACATCGTCATAGCACTTGATACCGGCACCCTGGAGCACCTGAATATCCTTGTTGACGTTCTTGACCGCTTCGGTGGATGCACGGACGTAATCCTCATCGCTTGCCTTGCCCGTACCGATCAGCTCGGTCGGCTCGGCTACGATGATGTTCGGATTCAGATTCGCGATCGCGGCAGCCTCGGCGATGGAGTCGGCGCAAACGATCGTAACGAGACCAACCTCATCCGCACGCAGAATAGCGGCGCGAAGCTGTGCCATCGTAAGGGGTTTCTCGCAATGGTTGAGCATGACGCCCTCCGCACCTGCGGCAACGAGAGACTCGGGCAACGTATCGGCAAGACCGCGGCCGGGCTTCAGATTGTCCATGTGGGGAGCGAACACGTGAATACGCTCGGTAGCCTCGGCTACGCGGCGGATATCGATCACGGGCGTGGTGAAGATGATGTCCACATCGTACTTCTTGGCAGCCGCATCGGCAGCAAGAGCCAGATCGAGGACGTCGTCACCGAACAGATAGGATTTCGGACCGATCTCAAAGAACGGTGCGCGGATTTTGCAATCCTTATGCATAGATGTTCACTTCTTTCTGTTGATATAACGGGTTCACATACGCATATATTATACCACTTACCGGCAGTATTGTCAATGCAGGGCAGCGTTTTATTCCACGCGCACGGCAATTTTCGGCAATTTTACCTTTTTGTCGGCTGTGCAGATTTATTTTTTACCGCTGTTGTACCATACGCCGGGATTCGTCACGCGCGGATCAATGCCGGCGAAGGCATCACGCAGAAGCGCGATCTGCTCCTTCGTGAGCTGTACCGTTTTATCGAACAGCGCACAGTTTGCCTTGACCTGATCGGCGTTGTCGCATCCCATAACGGCGGTCGTTACTCCGGGAACGGACAGGACATACGAAAGCGCAAGCGCAGCCGGATCCAGTTCAAACTCCTTGCAAAGCTCAAGATACCTCGCAAGCGGTGCCTTGCAGAAATCCATACGGGGATCGAGATCCTCGGGCGTATGGAACACAAGTCCCTGCAGAAATACGCTGCGGACGAACACCATCATACCGGCATCGGCGAGCTTCTGATGACCGCCGTTCTCGATCTGCGACCAGTCAAACACGTTGAGCGGCACCTGTACGGCATCAAATCCGGAATCGGCGATAATACCGTAATCGTGGCGGGAGTATGCGGAGATCGCGCTGTACTTGTACGCCTTCTGCGACTTCAGTTCGTCGAAAATCTTGCGCATAGCATCGCGGTCGTCGCCGTAATCCTCAAAATTGTGGAGCATGAGACAATCGATCGTATCCGTGCCGAGATTCTTTTGGCATCCCTCGACTTGACGCATCACGTCATCGCGGAGGATGTCATAAGAGCCGTGCTTCAAGGGACCGATCTTCGTCACGACCCACGGAAGCACCTTGCCGGCTTTACGGCGGCTGTCCAGCCAGCGACCGATCACTGCCTCGGAATCGCCGTAATTGTTGGCGGTATCGAGGTTATCAACGCCGTTCTCCATCGCCGTATCAAGGATGGAAAACGCCTTCTCCTCGGACATTTTTTCTCTCGCCTCACCGAGTCCGTACGCCATACCGAGCTGTACGGTACCGAGAGAGAATGCGGACATTTTCTGCCCTTTGGCGGTAATGTATTTCATACGTTTCTCCTTACCAGATCGTCCAGCCGCCGTCCATGACGAGGGTGGCACCGGTCACGTAGTTTGCCGCATCGGATGCAAGGAACGCCACCGGTCCCTTGATATCATCCTCATTCGCCCAGCATCCGAGCGGGCAGTTATCGATATAATGCTTATGGAACGGATCCGCCTCCGTAATATTCGGATTGAATCCGCCGGGGGCAACACAGTTGACACGGATACCGTTTTTGCCGTAGCGTCCTGCCATGTACTTCGTCATACCGACCATTGCCCACTTCTCCGTCGTGTAGTTGATCGGCTGATCGACAGTATAGTACGGGAAATGCGGGCAGTCGAGACCGCGCATGGAGCTGATGTTGATGATGTTGCCCTTCCCTGCCGGAATCATGTACTCAAGCACCGCCTGGGAAAGGAGCATCTGTCCGTTCAGATTCGTCTCGGCGGAGTCACGGAGCTTTTCGCGGGTAGCGTCTGCAAGGGAGGTCATATTGCGGCGATCCACTGCGTTGTTGACAAGGATATCGATCTTGCCGAAGCGGTCGTATACATCCTTTGCGAGCGCTTTAATGGATGCGTCATCGCTCAGATCAAGCGACATGCCGTACGCGCTGTATCCCTGCTCACGCAGTTCTTTTGCGTACTCCTCGCACTTTTCGCCGCTTCTCGATGCGATAACAACCGTCGCGCCCATCTCGCAAAGGCCGAGGGAGATAGATGCGCCGTACAGACCGCGTCCACCGGTCACGATGGCAACACGACCGTCCAGGCTGAACAAATCTTTCGTATGTCTCATAATTGAATCCTCTTAAATGCGAACCTTACCGATGATCTTCTTGACCGCGTGCTTCTCCTCGGTATCGCAAGCGGGTGCGTGAGCATCCTGCGGGAACAGCACGATGAAATGTCCCTTCGTGAGGCGGACAGGCGTAGCATCCGCGTCAAGCGTTGCAAGCAGTGCCTCGATAGACGGATCGTACTCCTTCGTCACGTTGGTGAGTTCAGCAGTCGTCTTGACGTAGATCGTCTCCTCGCCCTCAACCATGTACATGACGTCCAGATACTGCTGATGTGCCTCCATCAGTGCACCCTCGGCAGCATGGGTATCATATGCGCAAACGTTCATGAACAGCGCCTCACCGTCCAGCACAACCTTACCGGGCGTATATCCCTCCGCCGTGATCTTTTGCGCCTCAGCCAGCACGCGATCAATACCGGGGTGGATACCGGCATACGTGCCTGCGTTTTCAATCTTATCAAAAATCATATTATCCTCCGAAAAACAAGCCCATGGCGGTGGTTTTCACCATGGGCTTTTGGAAAATCAGATCTCGCCGATGCGCTTCATCCACTCTTCAACAAGAGCAGGAACGCCTTCGTGTCCGGGAGATACGTAGTCGGGACCGTACGTGCCCTCGTAGCCGAGCAGGTTCATAGCAACAGTGAAGCAGGGCCACAGGCTGTTTGCGATGAACATATCGCGCAGGCCGAGGATGTTGTCCATGTGAACGGCTGCCTTCTTGAAATCACCCTTCTCCATTGCTTCGTAGAGCAGGCGGGTGTTCGTGGGCGTGCAGGAAAGCATACCGTCGAGCTGGGTATTGATACCCCACGGATATACAACGTCAAACGTGTCGAGACCGGAGTAAACCATGATGAAGTCGTCCGGAACGTCGGGGTTCAGCTTCAGCTTACGGAACATAACGGTGTCGGCAGACTTGATACCGATGAGGTTCGGGATCTCGCGGATCATCTGGAGAACCATCTCATAGGTGATCTTGTTCTGCGTGGTGACAGCCAGGTCATAGAGCATGATGTTATGCTTGGTAGCGGCAGCGATGCCCTTGTAGTAGTTGATCATCATCTCATTGGTGATCTTGCCGTAGTAGGGCGTGGTGAAAACGAATGCATCGATAGCGAGATGCTCCATCTTTGCCAGACGCTCCTTAACCTTACCGATGGAGCAATCCATTGCGCCTACGTATACCGGAACACGACCTGCAGCAGCCTCAACAGCGGCCTCGGCAACAAGGGGGTACTGATCCGAGGTAATCATAGCCTGGTTACCCATGGAGCCCATAGAGAGAATTGCGCGGCAGCCTGCCTTGATCTGGTCGTCGATCTGCTTTTTGTAGCTCTCCGCCAAAAACTTTCCGTTTTCATCAAAGGGAGTGCCGAGTGCGGGTACAAATCCTGGTTTCATTGGTATATGCCTCCTGAAATATAAATAATATGTATTTTTGTCTCTTACGAGTCCAAATCGGAATTTCGAAGCGGATCAGAAGCCGCCGCTGACGATCTCACCGTCGAGCATGACGGCGCTTATGTTGATCTTATCATCCGTTACGACGAGATTTGCTCTCTTGCCGACGGAGATACTGCCGACGGTATCGTCCAGACCGACCGCACGGGCAGGATTGAGCGATGCCATCTTGAATACCTGGCAGAGACCGACCGTCGTATGGCGCATCATGTTGAAGCAGGCGACATCCATCGTCAGCTTGCTGCCTGCGATACCGCCGTTTGCGTCAAAGTTCAGATCAAAGCAGTGCTTGAGAGCATCGGGGGTCTTGGACGGACCGGCAAAGTTCGTGCAGTCTGTGATAAGAACCACGCGATCCTCGCCCTTGATTCTATAAATCAAGCGGAGCATATCGGGATGTACATGAATCGCACCGTGATCGCAAATAACCTCGGCGTAGATTTCGGGATCATAGAAGCAAGCCTCATCGGGACCGCAGCTTCTTGTACCGCCGCCATAGCCGACCGTATGCGTAGCGTTCGTGCAGTGCGTCTGGATGGACAGACCGTATTTCTTCAGCGCAAAGACCTGCGCAGGCGTCGCCTCGGTATGCCCGAACGCGATCTTGACTGTGGGATTGACCTCACGCGCCATTTTGACGAAATCGGCAATGCCCTCTCTTTCGGGAGCAACTGCCCACACGCGCACGGTATCCCCTGCCGTCTCGGCAACGCTACGTGCGTGCTCCATGTTGATCTCGCCGCGCCATTTGTTCTTCTCGGGCGAGGCACCGTACTTCGGATTCATGTACGGACCTTCCATATAGATACCGCCGATGGCCGCGCCGATCTTCTCGTTTGCGATCACGTCCTGAATACGCTTGACTGCCGCGATCATATCCTCGTAGGAGAGATCGTAGTAAAGCGTCGGCAGAATCGTCGTCTCGCCGTGTGCAAGGAAGTGCTTCGCTGCCGCAGCGGGATTCGTGTCAAACAGTTCCCCGCCGCCGCCGTGGTTGTGGATATCGACAAAGCCGGGCGCAACGTATTTTCCGCCCGCATCGAAAATCTCCGCGTCTGCGGGAATCTCGACAGCGCCCTTTTCGCCGTATGCGGCGATCAGTCCGTTCTCAACGAGGACGACGCCGTCAAATACGATGCCCTCTTCCAGAATCAGATTCGCATTCACAATTGCTTTCATATCAGTTCATTCCTTTCGCAAGGGTTTCGGTAAGTTTCAGATACTTCCGGTAGCGCACCTGTGTCTGCTCATACAGCGGACCGGGCTTTGTAGATGCCGCGAGTGCGTTTTCGGGGAGATTATCCAGATTAAAATCTCCGCTTGCTACGCCGGCGAGGATTGCCGCACCGGCACCTGCCGCCTCAGCCTGTTCGGGAACAACGATCTCGAGTCCCGTAGCATCCGCAAAGATCTGCTGCCACAGCGCACTCTTTGCACCACCGCCAAACAGAACGAGTCGGGAAAGTCCGCCTTCCGGTTTCATTACGGAAAGAATCTGTGCGACCTGGAAGGCAACGCCCTCCATGACCGCATTGGCGAAATCACCTCTCATCGCCGCAAGAGACAGACCGTGGAACGTACCGCTTCCCTTTCCACCATACTGAATATACGGAGAGCCGTTCAGATACGGCAGGAAGATGACCTCCGTATCCTTTGCGCGTGCCTCTGCCGCTTCTCGGTCAATCACTTTATAACTTTCATTCGGGAACACCGTATCACGGAGCCAGCGGAGCGCGGCACCTGCTGTGCCGACAACGCCCTCCGTCACAAACGTACCGGGATACACATACGGTGACCAGCCGACGGCGGTATTGCCGACGGTATCGCATTTGTCCCACAGCATGCAGATCGCCGCAGCCGTACCGAGAGACACGGTAATTACGCCCTCGGCAAGTCCTGCACCAAGCGCGGCACAGCGCTGATCCTGCGCACCGAGTGCAACGACACAATCATGAGACAGACCGAGCCGATCCGCCACTTCGGGCAGAACAGTTCCGGCGGACGAGCCGCACGGACGAATTTCGGGCAGCATGGATTCGGGAATACCGAATTTCTCCAGCGTCGGCTTGTGCCACACGCCGGCGTGGATGTCGTACATGAGCGTACCGGATGCCATGGACGGATCGGTATATGCGTTGCCCGTCAGCTTTGCCGTGAGAAAATCAAGCGGCATGAGCATTTTAACCGTCTTTGCCCAAATTTCCGGCTCATGCTTTTTGATCCACAGAAATTTCGGCAGCGAATACGCCGGACGGGGGTATTTGCCCGTCAGCGTGTACGTTTCCTGCTCGCCGAACGCATCGATGATCTCCTGTGCCTCCTCCTTTGCGCGCACGTCCATCCAGCTCATGGACAGACGCAGAGGATTGAAGTTTTCATCCGTCGGAACGATGCTGATACCCTGCGAGCTGATGCTTATGGAGCGCACCGATTTGCGGTCGATCTTCGCCTCCGCCATGGCACCGTCCATCGTTTTGAGGGAGAGTTCCCACCAGAGATTCGCATCCTGCTCGTACCAGTCTGCCTTCGGCGCGATCAGTCCGTATTCCTCGTACATGGAGCCGCACAGGTGCAGGTTTTCATCAAACACCATACTGCGGCAGCCTGTCGTACCGAGGTCAATTGCCAAAAAGTACTTCATTGTGTACTCCGTTTTCTCGTATTTCCCGTCAAAGCGGGTATTTCTCCGAAACAGCGGAAGCGCGTGGGGTTCCCCGAAACGAATGTAACAAGTTTTGGGGTTCCAAGCAAGCCCCGCCCTACGGAGGTTATTTATAAAATCTGTACTTCGCCGCGCCGGTTGCTTCATCATAGGACTGCATCTCAAACTTGTATCCTGCCGCCTCGGCGAGAACGGTCATGACCGTCTCCGTAGTATAGGAATACCAGCGGGACATCTTGCGTCCGGTGGAGAGCAGATGCTTGACTGCCGGACAGTACGCGACCGTCACGGTGAGCGTGTCGTCCTTCAGCTCCGTCTTAACGGCATCGGGCGTCTTCTCTTTTGCATACGTATCAAGAATCTTTGCCTCAATGGCTGCAAGGCCGTCCTTCTCAATGGCAGCAAACACAGGACCGTACACGTTCTTTGTGTACGTCGTGAGATAATCAACGAGCACATCTTTGCCGTACTTCTCGCCGACGTAATCCACGCCCATATTCAGACTGCTGTGGAAATCGGGATGGAAATACTCGTGATCGGCGGCGCGGATTTCGAGAATCTCGGTGTTCTCGTCCACGATCACGCGTCCGTCAAACACCTTCGGATCGGTAATGAGGAGCGAGCAGGAAGCATGATCGATTCCTGCGAAATTGTATGTATAGGTCAGCCCGACCTTCTCAACCGCCGCGCGGTAGTGATCGCAGTGGAGGCAGTAATGATGATACGGCTCAATACCGATCTCGTCTTTCAGTTTGAGCAAACGTCCCTTAGAGGGGCATTTGTGCATCGCGCTGTAGAACCAGCCCGCCTTTTCATTCAGATACATCGTCACATCGGATGCTTCCTCGGAGAGCGTGCCTTTCCAGTAGGTGAAACAGCCGCGGATACCCTCTTTTTTGACAAAGTTGATCAGCGGAATACCGTCACCGGTCGGCTTGAAGAGGTACTCCCAGAAATTATCGACCTCACCACGGCCGTAATGCTTCTCAAGATACGTGAAAAGTTCACTGTACGACGGAATAAACTCAGTACAAGAAATCATAAAAAACGCTCCATATATTGTAATAGATTCAAGGTAATTATAGCACAGAAGACATGCCGTGTCAATGCTGAATTTGGCAAAATATCGGCTAATAAATCCGTTGCCGCAAAAGGCATTTTTGCTCTTTTTACACAGGAAAAGCCGCCGCTACGGAAGATGTCCGCAGTGACGGTCTTTTTGATTACATCGTCTCGTTCAGATATCTCTGCATGTAGGATTCCATCAGACGGAGGGCAAGTGCTTCATCCTTGCCGCCGACCGGCTTTCCGTTCAGCGAAAGCGCACGCTTTGCGAGCTTTGTGGAGCTGGAAACGATGACCTCGTCCGCGTTTCTGAGTTCATCCATGGTGAACGCCTCCTCGCGCACGGGGATACCGAGCTTTTCACATTCCTGAATGAGGTGCTTTCTCGTGATGCCGGGGAGAATAAATTCATCCGTCGGATGCGTGACAAATACGCCGTCCTTCAGAATGCTGACGTTGCTGTGTGCACATTCGGTGACAACATCCCCGCGGTGGAACACGCACTCATCACAGCCCTCGCGGTCCGCCTTTGTGGAGGCGATGCAGTTGACGAGCAGATTGAGCGTCTTGATATTGCAATGGAAAAAGCGGGTATCCTCAATATCCGTCAGCTTAAGCGTGTGATCGTGTCCGTGCACGGTCAGCGGCTTGATCGTCACCCAGAGATTCGCCGTGACATCCGCGCCGGGGAAGATATGATTGCGCATAGCGGTGCCGCGCGTTACCTGCCAGTAAAGCATCTGATCGGGCGAATCGATCTTTTCGACAAGACCGTACAGAATCGCCGTCAGCTCCTCCTTCGTATACGGAAGATCGATTTCAACAAGGCGCGCACTGTTCCAAAGACGGGTGAGGTGATCGTCCAGCGCAAAGATTTTGCGGTTTCTGACCATCGTCGCCTCATACACGCCGTCACCGAAATAGCACGCACGGTCGTTCATCGGCACGCGCATCTCCTCAACCAGACCGATCTCACCGTTATAATATCCAAGATTCTTCATAAAAACCTCCCAAAAAGTGCGGAATACCGCTCACAGTATGGATTCATTATACCACCGTTTACGGAGAAATACAATGGGCTAAAACGAATGTTTCCAAAAAAGGTAGTTATGTTTCAAAAGTTTTGGGGAGGCAGTCGTGCCGCCTCCCCGTTTTGTTATTCCTTATTCTTGCCGCAGTCGCATCCGCCGTGCTTTTTCGCGCACTGTTTGGCATACGGACAGCCGATGCACGTCTGACCGCGCTTCTTTGCTCTGTACAGATAGACGCAAATCGCACCGACGATGACCAAAACGACAGCGATAATGATAAAATCAACCATAGATTATTTAGCCGCGTATTCTTTCTTCGCGCTCTTCTTGCCGCTGAGCGCGTATTCTTCCTTCAGTTTCTTATTCGTATGCGCGATCATGCCGATCACAATGGCGATAATGGCAAGAACGGCAACGAGACCTGCGATCGCCGGACCGACGCGCAGAGCCGATGCATCGACGATCAGCGTGCCGACGGTGTACACGACGTATGCAACGGTATAGCCTACACCGAGCTGAAGACCGATACCTGCCCACAGCCACTTCGCGCTCTTCATCTCGGCGTTCATAGCACCGATTGCGGCAAAGCACGGCGGCGTAAAGAGGTTGAACATGAGGTACGCGAGCGCAGCAACGGCAGTGATACCGAATTTCGCCGCAACAGCGGACTCCGAGCCCTCCAGAATGGCAAGCTCATCGAGGTTGAAGAAGTTGGAGATACCGAAGCAGACGGCAAGCGTACCGACGACGTTCTCCTTGGCAATAAAGCCGGTGACTGCCGCCGCCGCCAGCTGCCAGGACAGCACGCCGACGATCGGAACGAGCAAGTAGGCAAACGGGCCTGCAATGGAGGCGAGGATGGAGGTGTTCTCCATGCCCTCCTCAACAACCTGGAAGCGCCACGTGAAGCTCTGCATGAGCTGAACGATCGTATTGCAGAGGAGGATGATCGTTGCGGCTTTCACAATGTAAGACCAGCCGCGGCTGCACATGGATTTGAACGCACCCCAGAGAGACGGCGCCTTGTATTCGGGCAGCTCGATGATGAAGAAGGACTTTCTCGCCTTATGACCCGCAATCTTGTTGACAAGCAGGGCGCAGAGGAAGATCAGCACGATACCGCAGAGATACATCGTCCAGCTTACCCATCCGGCATTCTCAAAGAACGCACCGGCGATCAGAGAGATGACGGGAATTTTTGCACCGCAGGGCATGAACGGAGAGAGCATCGCGGTAGCGCGGCGCTCGCGCTCGTTTCGGATCGTGCGGCTCGCCATGATACCGGGAACGGCACAGCCGATGGTGATAACGAACGGAATCACGGATTTACCGGACAGGCCGACCTTTTTGAAGATCGGATCAAGCACGACGGCGACACGGGACATGTATCCGCAATCCTCCAAGAGAGCGATGAGGAAGTACATGACCATAACGAGCGGCAAAAATCCGATTACGGCGATCACACCGCCGATCACGCCGTCCACGAGAAGCGCGGACAGAAGCGGGGAGGCATCGGCGAGAAGATCACCAACCCAGCCCTGGAACGTCTCAAGCCATGCGACGAGCGTATCCGCAATAAACGGACCGACCCACGCCTGCGAAATCTGGAACACAAGCCACATCACGACCGCAAAGATCGGGATACCGAGCCATTTGTTCGTGAGCACCGCGTCGATCTTGTCGCCGACGTTCTTGTTCTTCGTGAGAATCTTGCGCGTCTCAACCTCTTTGACAATCTGATTGACAAAGACGAAACGGGCACGGTCTGCCATCTCGACCGCCTTTTTATCCGTCAGATCGATATTTCCCTGATGATACGGTGCGTCCTGCGTTTTACCTGCCTGCGCGACTGCTGCGGCAACGACCGCCTTCAGTCCGTCTGCGGAGGTGGAAACCGTCTCAACCACGGGACAGCCGAGCTTTTCCGTCAAAGCTGCGACGTCGATCTTCGTGGATTTTTTCGCGTTGATATCGCTCTTGTTCAGCGCGACCACCATCGGTACGCCGAGCTCCAGCAGCTGCGTCGTGAAAAACAGACTGCGGCTGAGATTCGTCGCATCCACGATGTTGATGATAACGTCGGGATTCTCGTTCTTCACATACGAGCTGGTGATACTCTCCTCGCTCGTAAACGGAGACATCGAGTACGCGCCGGGAAGGTCAACGGCGATGAGCTGCTGCTCTCCGTCAAAATACGCCTTCTTGATCGGGTGCTCCTTCTTCTCCACGGTAACGCCCGCCCAGTTGCCGACCTTTTCGTTCCGGCCCGTGAGCGCGTTGAACATCGTGGTTTTGCCGGAGTTCGGGTTGCCTGTCAAAGCAATTCTCATAGGGATAATTCCTCCAAAATAATATGTCTTTATAAATACAAACCTGTAAGTTAGTCTCCGCTAACTCCCGTCCGAAAAGCAATCGCCCGATTGCTCTTTGGATAAAAGTCAGATCACGATTGCCTCTGCCAGCTGATTATCGATATTGTAGCGACCGTCCTTGATCGCTACGATACAGCTGTTTTTCAGATGGGAAACGACCGTGATGCTCTCTCCGCTGTAACAGCCGAGCGAGAACAGAAATGCGTCCAACTCTTCGTCATCCGTATCGATCTCGCGGATGATATACTCCTGCCCTTCTTTAGCATCTTTCAAGTTCATCTCAGTCACCGCTTCTCTCTGCACCGTTTCTCGGTTCATTTTATGCTGCCGCTTTCGCAATTAGTCTTTGCTAACCCAAGAGCCAAAGCGACGGTTAGTCTCCACTAACCTCATGTATTATAGCACGTTTGGCAAGGACTGTCAAGAGATTTTTTGAATTTTTTAAAAAATCTTGGCAACTGGCAAAGCTGATTGCCCGATCAGGCTTTGTCAAAGACGATCACGGCAGCAAAGTGAGCGATTTTTTCTGCTTGACAGCGTAATCGAGAGCGATTTTTGTACCGCTTTTGCGGATGGCGGGGGCGTTTGGTTCATCGTAGTAGACGATGCAGAATCGGCTTCGGTCTATCATTTCATAGTTTCGCTCGACGTAGACACCCTTGCCTGCGCCGATAATCTTTTCAGGATAATAGGTATCCTCGTATATGCCGAGCAGATACGCTTTGTAGCGGTCGGTTATGACGGGAAACTCTGCCCGCACGTAGACGCGTTTGATGTGCGGATATTGTTCTTTGATTTCACTCACGAGGTCGAGGCAAAGGCTGTCAAAACGGCTTTTGCTGCCGAACAGGAATGTGTCCACTTTTTCGTCCACGATCAACCTTTCGATGACCTCACGCAATTTTGTTTTCAATTCCTCGGTTTCGTTGATCGTTCTGTGACCGAAGAAACAGCAGGTGCTTTCTTGCATATAACTCCTCCAAAGTAAATTATCCTTTAATCATTATACATCATCTTTCACTTAAAGTAAATATATCTGCAATTTATAATTATAATATTTCACTCTGGTTTTTTGTAGAATATGCTTATAATGAAAAAAGGGAGCGGCAGAATGAAAACAGAATTCCCGGATAAATATATTACCCTCGGATTAAAAATTTCATATTACAGAAGAAAAGCGGGCTTTACGCAAGAATACTTCGCAGAACTTATTGACAAGAGCGTGAGCTTCGTCGGTCAGGTCGAGGGTCCCGGCACCGTTCGCGGCATCTCGCTCGAGACCTTATTCAAGATCGCGCAGGTATTAAACATTCCCCCTTCCAAATTATTGGAAGAAGACTAAAAAACTCTCTGCCGAAAAATCGGCAGAGAGTTTTTGTATTGTTTTGGGGAATATATCAGTCCAGCGTTTTCATTGTGGGGAACAAAAGCACGTCGCGGATGGAGGCGGAATCCGTGAGAAGCATGAACAAGCGGTCGATACCGTAGCCGATACCGCCGGTCGGGGTCATAACGATCTCAAGCGCGTTGAGGAAGTCCTCGTCCGTGTGATTTGCCTCCTCGTCGCCGGCGGCAAACTGTGCCTCCTGCGCCTTGAAGCGCTCTCTCTGATCGATCGGATCGTTCAGCTCGGAGTATGCGTTGCACATCTCCCAACCGTTCATGAACATCTCGAAACGCTCGACGTATTCCGGATCCTCCGGCTTCTTCTTCGTGAGCGGGGAGATCTCGACCGGATGATCCATGACAAACGTCGGCTGGATCAGGTGCTCCTCAACGAACGTCTCAAAGAACAAGTTCAGGATATCGCCCTTCGTGTGGCGATCCTCATACTCCACGTGATGCGCATCGGCGGCGGCACGCGCCTCCTCCAGTGTGTGAATCTCCTTGAAATCGACGCCGGAATACTGCTTGACCGCATCGACCATGGTGACACGCGCGAACGGCTTGCCGAGATCCATCTCCACGCCGTTGTACACGATCGTCGTGGTGCCGAGCACCTCTTTTGCGACGTAGCGGAACATATTCTCCGTCAGATCCATCATGCCGTGGTAATCGGTGTACGCCTGGTACAGCTCCATCAGCGTGAATTCGGGATTATGACGGGTATCGAGTCCCTCGTTGCGGAACACGCGGCCGATCTCGAATACGCGCTCCAGACCGCCGACGATCAGACGCTTCAGCGGAAGCTCGAGCGAGATGCGGAGTTTGAAATCCTCATCCAGCGCGTTGAAATGCGTCTCAAACGGACGGGCAGCGGCGCCGCCTGCGTTGGAAACGAGCATCGGTGTTTCGACTTCCATAAAGCCCTGCGAATCAAGATAGCGGCGGATCGCAGCGATGATCTTCGAACGCTTGATGAACGTATCCTTGCTCTCGGGATTCATGATAAGATCGACGTAGCGCTGACGGTAGCGCATATCGACGTTCGTCAGACCGTGGAACTTCTCCGGCAGCGGCTTGAGGCTCTTGGAAAGAAGCGTCATGCCCGTCGCGTGGAGAGAGGTCTCCCCCGTTTTCGTTTTGAAGACGGTACTTGCCACACCGACGATATCGCCGATATCGTACTTTTTGAATTCGGCATACGCCTCCTCGCCGAGGCTGTCGCGGGCGACGTAGATCTGGATCGTGCCGGAAAGATCCTGCACGTGGGCAAAGGATGCCTTACCCATGATTCTCTTGGACATCAGACGGCCGGCGACGGTAACGTCCTTGCCCTCCAGCGTGTCGTAATCTGCCTTGATCTCCTCGGCATGATGAGACACGTCGAATTTCGTGATCTGGAACGGATCCTTTCCTGCGTCCTGCAGTGTCTTCAGCTTATCGCGGCGGATCTGCAGAATCTCGCTGAGCTGTGCTTCCTCGGTCTGTACCGGGATATCCTTACGTTCGTTTTCTGCCATATTTGTATCCTGCCCCGCACGGGCGGAGCGTGTCCTTTCTGTCAAATGTCTGTCAGTTCTTTGCGCGGGTGACGGCGAGGATCTTGATCTTGTACTCGCCGAACGGTGCGGTGACGGTAACTTCCTCACCCACCTTGGCACCGATCATTGCGGAGCCGATCGGGCTCTGGTCGGAGATTCTTCCCTGCAGGGGATCTGCCTCGTTGGAGCCGACGATGCTGTACTCGACTTCCTCCTCCATATCGGTGTCGTATACCTTGACTACGGAGCCGAGGTTGACAACGTCTGCCTTGATCTCGCTTTCATCGATAATCTCCGCGTTGTTGATGAGCTGCTCCAGCTCGGCGATACGGGTAACGACCTTAGCCTGCTCGTTTTTCGCCTCGTCGTACTCGCTGTTCTCGGAGAGGTCGCCGAACGCTCTTGCATCCGCGATGGCAACCTTGATCTCGGGAATGCGTACGTCCTTCAGGTACTGAAGCTCCTCGACAAGATTCTTGTAGCCCTCCTCAGTATAGAGGGTTTTCTTCTGGTTTTCCATTGGTAGTCCCTTTCTATCATCAGACGATATGTCTATATTTTCGGATTCAGTTGTACAGTGCCTCGACCGCCGCGCGGAGCTGGTTGTCCTCCTCGTCGGTGATCTTATAAATATTTTTCTCTTTCAGTGCCTCGTCCATCTCGACCACGATATCCGGCGTTACACCGACACCGTCATAATTATCGGAAAACGGCGGGCAGTAGTAACGATACGTAACGGAAATCGCGCTGCCGTCGGAAAGCTGCCGCACGGTCTGCATACTGCCTTTGCCGTACGTCTGCACGCCGACGATGATTCCCTTGCCGTAATCCTGCAAAGCGGAGGCAAACAGCTCCGCCGCGCTTGCCGTGGATTCGTTGACAAGCACCGCGATCGGTACATCCAGCGCGTTCGCGTCGGATTCGTAGACCGTTTCCTCTTTGCCGGTTTTATCAATGGTACGGATGACCGGTCCCTTGGGAAGAAGCGGATCGAGAACCGCGCAGATAGAGGTCAGCTCGCCGCCGGGGTTATACCGCACGTCCACGACGAATTTATTACAGCCCTCAGCGATGAGTCCGTTGAACGCATCCGCGAACTGCTGCGGTGTGCCGAGATCAAAGCTGGTGATCTTTACAATACCGACAGTCGGGTCAAGCGCATCGACATGACTCGTCACAGTCATCTCCTTCACGTAGCCGCGCTCGATGGAGAAATCCACGTACTCCGTAAGATTTGCGCCGCGGGCGACGGTGAATTCCGCCGTTGTACCTGCCTTGCCCTGCAGTTTCGCGAGAGCGCCGTAATAGCCGAGCTCTGCCACCAATTCGGCATCGTCGCCGAGACCGACGTACACGACGATATCACCGGGAAGCACGCCTGCCTCCAGTGCGGGAGACTCCGGCATAACGCTGATGACCTCGATCGCGTTATACTCCGCGTTGAAAATTACGCTGACACCGATTCCCTGTGTATCGCCGGAGAGATCCTCCATGTACTGCTCAAATTCGTCGGCAGGATAGTACGCGGCGTATTTGTCGCCCGAGCCGTAGACGTAGCCGGCGAGGATCCCATCCATCAGTTCCTCTTCGTCAATATCCTTAATATAGAGCGAGCGAAACAGCTGATCCGCCTCCACGAATTTTTCGTATCCCGCTACGCTTTCGTAAGCGGCGGCAAGCTCTTCCTTATGCTTATTCCCGAGATACGAGCTCGTGATCTGCAAAGTGAGCAGCGCCGAGAGCACGACCGCCAAAGCGATCGCGGCGATCCAGTTGGTCGTCGAAAACTTCTTTTCCATGATTGACTCATTTCTGTCGGACAAGCCGGTCCGACACAGTATAACATATGCAGAAGCGGAGATTTTTATGAATCACCACTTATTGTAGCGCGATGCACCGACGGAAATCGGCGGCTTCGGAATGAACTCAAACGGATCGGTGTATTTACCGTTTTTACGGAACTCAAAATGCAGATGGTATCCCGTAGAGGAGCCGGTCGTACCGACCTTGGCGATGACCTGTCCGCGTTCGACCTTATCACCGACCGCCACGAGCAGCTTGGACGCATGCGCGTAAACGGTAGAGATTCCGCCGCCGTGATCGATAACGACGTAGTTGCCGTAGCTGTTATGGAAGGTAGAGATAACAACCGTGCCGGCCTTCGATGCCATGATATCGGTACCGAGCCAGCAGGCGATATCCCAGCCGCGGTGGAAATCCCACGCACCCCAGAGTTTACGCCATCCGTACACGGAGGAGCAGTACTGCTGTGCGCTCATCGGGATCGGCCACATCCATTCGCCCGCCTGCAGCTGCAGCTGATTTTTTCGCTGCAGTTCGACGAGGTACGCCTCCAGCTCCTTATCGAGCTTTTCCTCCTCCGCCTGATTTGCCCGCAGATTTGCCAGCGCGACGGATTCGTTTTGCTCCAAAACGGCAAGGCGAGCGATCGCGGCATCCGCTTCCTTCTGATAAGCGGCGCGGTCCAGCTGCAGCTGTGCAATCGTGTCCGACTGGATCTGCAGCTTTGCATTCAGCTGTGCCTCGCGCGCCTCAAGATCGACCCGTGTGGCATCCAGCTTCTCAATCACCGTTTTCTTATAGTCGAGAATACTGCTGACCTGATCGACGCGGGAAAGGAAATCGCTGAGACTTTCCGCCCCAAGGATCAGGCTGAGATAGGATACGTCGGCATCCTCATACGAGAGTGCGACATAATCCAGAAAATACTGATAGGAAGAATTGTATTCATGGCGCACCGCTTCGATTTCCGCTCTCGTAACGTCGATCTGCGCCTGCAGCTCGCCAAACAGAATCTCCGCCGCTTCCATTTTGCGCTCGGTCGTGTTCAGATAGCTGTCGATGGCGGCTTTTTCCTGCTGCCACGATGCCTGCTGATTTCGAAGGCTGGCAAGCTGATTCTGAATTTCCTTCTGCTTTGCCGCAAGGGCTTCGAGCTGTTCTTCGTATTTCTGCACCGTCGCATCCGTCAGATCCGATGCGGCTTTTACCGAATCACCGCCGCTGAAAATAACGGAGCCGACACAGATAATCACTGCCAGAGCCAGCGAAACGATCCGCTTTACGGCAGGAGCGTATTTTCCGTGAGTCATAAAAACATCCTCCTTACGCTTTCAGATACTTACCGAGCGAAATAGCGGAACCGATCACACCTGAGATGACGCCGATTGCAAGGAACGCCCACAGAAGGGGCATCTGCAAACTCTCCGCAGGAATCAGTGTGATCATATCCAAGTCACTCAGCACGATGCGCTGTATGTACTGATAGAAATACAGCTCAGCGAAATATGCCGCGACACTGGAGACAAGTCCGATGATGATACCCTCTATCAAAAAGGGGAGTGTGATAAACCAGCCGGTAGCGCCGACGTAGCGCATGATGCTGATCTCGTTACGGCGGGAAAAGACGGACAGCTTGACCGTATTGATGATAACGAACAGGCTGACGACGAACAGAATCACCAGAAACCACGTAAACACGAGCAGTACACCGTTTTTCAGGTTACTGATCGTCGCGGCAAGCTCAAGGCTGTTGTTTACTTTTCTGACGCCGTCGATCTGTCCGAGCAGATACGCAAGTGTCACAACGCGCTCGTTGTCCTCGTATACAATCGTGAATTTATCGGTAAGCGGATTATTCGACTCATCGATATCCTCATACAGATGCGCGTATTCCGGCGACTGCGCCTTCATGATTTCAAGCGCCTCGGCCTTCGTCGTTCGTGTAACGGAGGCGACGTTGTCAAGCGACCGGATCTCCGCCTCGACCTGCCTGATCTTCTCCTCATCGGCGTCACGGTCGACGAACACAACGATCTCGTTAAGCAGTCCGACCTGCTCCAGATTGACGTTGATATTCTGCACGAGCAGGGTAAACGCACCGAGCACGAGCAGGCAGCTCATCAGAACGGCGACAGATGCAAAGGACATAACGCCGTTGCGGAAAATGCCCTGAAAGCCCTGCCCGATGAAGTAAAAGAGGCTGTATCTTCTTCTCATTCGAACATACCTCCCACGTGATCGTCCACGATTTTGCCGCCCTCAAGCGAGATCACACGCCGCTTGTAGTAGTCGACGAGCTTCTGCTCGTGTGTTACGACGATAACCGTTTTGCCGAGCTTATTGATCTTCACAAGGAGATTCATAATCTCCAGACTCATCTGCGGGTCGATGTTGCCCGTAGGCTCGTCTGCGATAATAATTTTCGGATTGTTGGCAAGAGCGCGGGCAAGAGCGACGCGCTGCTGCTCACCGCCCGACAGCTGACGGGGGAAGCAGTTATGCTTGTCCGCCAGATTGACCGTGTCGAGAATCGCGGGGACACGGCGCTTGATCATCTTCGGCGGCGTGCCGACGACGCGCATCGCAAACGCGACGTTCTCGTAGACGGTTTTATTGGGGAACAG
>JAFTUH010000062.1 GCA_017466375.1 Clostridia bacterium
AAAAACGCCTTACTTCAAAAACAAACCCAACTTAGGAGGACTTTATGATTACAAATAAGAAAAAGAACGAAAAAACAACCGAAATCTATTTTGACGAAACACCCGCGCCCGTAGTGATACGGACGCACAATACAAATCTAAAGAAACGGCTACTCGCCTTTGCCGAGAAGTTTCCATCACTTTGCAAGCTGACCGACGATGACGAGCTTGGATACCTTTCCTTTGAAATCGACAAGAAAAGGTTTTCCTACCGCATCACCGAGCCGTACACAGAGGAACGCAAAGCATTGGCAAGAGCCAAGATGAATGAGATCAACAATAAGGAGGACATTGGATGACCGAAACCAAGTGCAGAGAGAAAATTACAGTTATTGATTTACCCGTTACCGTGCTTCGTTCCTTTGAGGAGCATCCCTACAAGGTAGTTGACAACGAGGAAATGGCAAGCCTTGTAGATAGCATTTACAACCAAGGCATACTCACGCCCATTACTGTGCGTCCGTTAGCCAACGGTGAGTATGAGATCGTATCGGGACACCGCCGCTTGTTCGCGTGTCAGAAGCTCGGCATCAAGGTGATCCCCGCCATCGTCAAGGAGCTCAGCCGTGAGGACGCTATTCTTGAAATGGTGGACTCCAATCTGCACCGAGAGCATATTCTTCCGAGCGAGAAAGCCAAGGCATACAAGATGAAGATGGACGCGATGAAAAGACAAGGAGAGCGCACCGACCTTACTTTGTCGCCAATGGCAACAAAGTCGGTAATTGATAGCGCGGCAGAGATCGGAAGTGCGGCGGGAGAGAGCCGCGACCAAGTGTTCCGCTATATCCGTCTTAATCTCCTTATTCCTGAATTGCTTGATATGGTGGATGAAGGGCGCATTGCCTTCCGTCCTGCCGTGGAGCTTTCGCATTTGCAGGAGCAAGAGCAATATGACCTGCTTACGACCATTGAGAGTGAGGATGCCACGCCATCCCTCAGCCAAGCAATCCGTATGAAAAGGCTCAGCCAAGACGGAAAACTCGATATGGACACTATCTTTGATATTATGACTGAGGAAAAACCGAACCAAAAGGAAACGGTCAAGATACAGAGAGAAAAGCTCGATAAATATTTCGGGCGCGGTGTTCCCGTATCGCAGATAGAAGCCACCATACTGCGCTTGTTGGAGCAAGAACGTATCCGACAGATAAAGAAGCGCAGCGAACACGAGAGCAGATAAAAGGAGAGTGCCTATGATAAAGAAAATAGAAATACCCGATGTTCGCGGTGTTATCATCCGCGAGCCCATCAATATCGACGAGCCGATCATTTTGGATGACCATATCCCATACCCCAAGCGTGCTACGGGAATTGTTCAAAACACTCCTGTGATCAATTATCCTACGGCACTCAACTTCACGAAGCGCATCGGTACGGTAGATTATGTGGCAAATACCCACTTTGCCGAAGAAGGCAAAAGCACTCTGCTTTCGCAGTTTCGAGATCTGATACTATCCCAAAAGCTGACCGACGACCTAATGTGACAGATTTGCAAGGATACGCCGGGCATTGTATAATAAGGCTACCTTACAGCAATGCTCGGCTTTAAGAAAGGAAAAGGTGATTATATGACAAAACAAGCCGAGAATAAAATAACCGCCCTCTACTGCCGTCTGTCACAAGACGACGGGAGAGATGGCGATAGTAATTCAATCGTGAATCAAAGGGAGATCTTATCTCAATACGCTCGTTCCAATGGTTTTCACAATACACAATTTTTCGTAGATGACGGTATCTCGGGTACGACCTTTGACCGCCCCGATTTTCAACGTATGCAACGGATGATTGAAAATGGCGAGATCGGCACGGTCATCGTTAAAGACCTCAGCCGTTTCGGACGTAACTACCTTGACGTTGGCGAATACTTGGAAATCAAATATCCGACGCTCGGTGTTCGCTTCATAGCAATTCAAGAGAACGTTGATACCTTGAAGAACACGGGCACGGAAATGATGCCGTTCAACAACATCTTCAACGAGTGGTATGCCGCACAGACGAGCAAGAAGATACGCGCCGTTTGGAAAGCAAAAGCCGATAAAGGCGAGAGAGTTTCCTCTGCCGTGCCATACGGATACAAGAAGTCCGAGGATGATCCCAAGCAATGGATTGTGGACGAGCCTGCCGCGAGAGTGGTGCGCCGTATCTTCGCACTTTGTATTGAAGGACTTGGTCCTATGAAGATAGCACGAAGATTAGAGGATGAGGAAATCCTAACACCAACCGCATATTTAATTGCAAACGGAAGAAAGACACGAAACAAAATCTCCACACGCGGTGAGTATGCTTGGGAAACAAGCTCCATTGAGCATATCTTGGAAAACAGACAGTACACGGGCTGTACCGTGAATTTCAAGAGCAGTATCCTCAGCTACAAGGTACACAAGAAGGTTATCAATCCCGAGGACGAATGGCAGATTATCCCCAATACCCAAGAAGCAATTATTGACGAGGATACTTTTAACCGTGTTCAAGAATTGCGAGAAAACCGCAGGCGCAACACCGCCACAGGCAGAGAGAGTCTGTTTTCGGGATTGCTTTACTGTGCCGACTGTAAATCCAAGCTCTACTTTTGCGCGGCAAAGAACGTAAAAGAAAATCAAGAATTTCACAGATGCTCCGCATACAAAGAAAACCGAGGAACTTGCTCTATTCATTTTATTCGTGAGGTCGTTTTGCGAGAAATGGTACAAGAGCTTGTCAGACGAGTTGCAATATTCATTCAGCAGTATGAGGCGGTGTTCCTCTATATGTACTCCAAAAAGCATAATCTAACGAAAGCCGCAGATATGAAGAATATGAAAGCGGAGATCGAACGGAACAAACGCAGGATTGCCGAGATTGACACGATGATTGAAGGTCTTTACGAAGCTAACGTGCTTGGCAAGATTACCGACGAGCGTTTTTCCAAGATGATGGGCAAATACGAAACTCAGCAAAAGACACTTGTTGAGGAAACCAAGAAATTGGAGCGTGCATTGGAGCAAGCGGAGCAAGACAAGGTCGATCTTCGTGTGTTCCTTGAAACAATCCGTAAGTGTACCGACATCAAGGAACTAACTCCCGCGCTTGTCAACAGACTTATTCAGCGTATTGAGGTTCACAAGAGCGAGAAAGTAGACGGAAAAAAGCGCGTAAAGCTTGATATTTACTTTACCGCTGTCGGTCTGATCGACATTCCTGATGAAAAGGAACTCCTTGAAATGATGGAAGAAATTCGTAAAACCGCGTAAGACCTAAAAAACAAGAATACGGTATATCTCTTACGAAATATACCGTATTCTTGCAAAACTGTCCTTTAGCACGTCTGGCTAAAACCTGCGGGCTTTTTTTATTCATTTGTGTTTCCGTGCCACGATCACGGCACAGGTGACCGATACAGCCGCGAGGGTCCACACAACGATCAGCGCGGGGATCATGGCACGCGGCATGCCGTTTTCCGCAGCCGCTCCGTCCTCTGATGCGGGCGCGTCCGGCCCGGGTGCCGCCGTCACCGGAGCATCCGTGATCTCCTCCGTGACAGGATCCGTCATAACGTCGCGTGCCTCGGCAAGCACGTACGAGAATCCCTGCGCATAGGTCGGCTTCGTCTCGTGCCCGTACAGCTTCATCGTGTGCTCGCCGGCTGTCAGCTCCGCGAGCATACCGTACATGGTGACCGCCTCCGGCCAGGTGCGCTCAAGATACGTATTATAATACACGCCGTCATCGATCTGCAGATACGCACCGCGTCCGCTGGGATCGGACACGCAGTCAAAGCGGAATTCGTACAGTCCCGACTCCGCGACCGTGAACGTGACCTCAAACGGCTTCTGCGCGTAGTAGGACATTACGAGGCAGGAATAATTTCCCTGTTGCGGACCGTAGTGATTGACGCTGAAATCCTCCACGGAGAGTCCTCGGTCCAGATTCGCCTGCATGTATGCATCCTCATAAAACAGGATGGAAACGATCTGTGCATCCGGATCCGCAAAGGCACCGAGCGGGGTATCCGACGGCGTCAGCAAAGCGGAGGCATCCTGTTTGGGACTGCGCTCGCTTGACTCGGGGAACACGGGAAAATCATCGTACTCCCATGCAGCGGCGGAAAAAACGGCACCGATCAGCAGAAAAACAGCGAGTGAGAGAGAGAAAAGCTTCTTCATACGCACCTCCGTCAGCGGATATCCATGACGACCTCCGCCGGCTTTTCATCGAGCTGACGGGGGTTTTTGAGGATGTTCTTGAAATGCTTCAGACCGGATGCAAAATAGAATCCGTCGCAGATACGTTCATCGGTAACGAACGTGAAGTCCATATACGATTTTTTGACAATGTTGCCTTCGTCATCCGGCTCGTAAACGCGCTTCTTCGCGCCGAACGAGCAGAACACGGGACACGTTCCGAAATCATACAGGTGGTGATGAATCGGCGGAATACCAAGGGATCCCATCGACGTGATGAACAACGAGCAGTGGAACGGGCTGACGTCCGTAAGGAATTTCGGGATCAGTCCGAAATAGTCCATGCCCTTCAGCATCCATACGACAAATTTCAAAAACAGCGCAGGGATTTTCGCAAGACCTCCTGCCACTTTATCGAAATCTCCGCCGGGATTTTCGCGGTAATCCACGATTTTCGCGTTGAGCGTTTCATAAATTTCCTTGAGTGTCGCATCGCGCGGCACGACGATTTTGATTGCCGTATCTGGCGACTCGAGCGTCATCTCCTTCTTGATAACGAGAGAGACCTCCACCTCGTCGCGCGTCCAGACTCTCTGCCCGCGAATGAAGCGGTTGACGGCAGGACGGGATGCCGCCATACGGACGTACGCGGCGATCAGCACGTGCATCATGCTGATGTTCGTCATACCCTCCTCCTGCTTTTCCTTGAGGTACGTTTCGAGCTTCGTCATGGGGATGCGGTCGGTGATCAGATTCTGCGAGCCGACGCGATTGACCATGATGAAAGGCTCCATCATCGTCATTGCGGGAAGGCTTTTTACGCGGCGCATTGTTGATTTCGCCATGGGTGGATACCGTTCACGGGGCGTACCCGTGCCTTTCCGTAGTTTTCAGATATGCCGTGCGGTGAGCTTGATTATGAGGGATATATTATCGTCTGCGGCGGCTTTATTTCTGCCGATTTTTCCGCATTTCGTGCACCGGTGGGTGATGATGTATCCGCGTTTCGGATCGGGCTCGGCAGTCACGGGCTCCAGCGGTGCCCTGCAATCGGACGCGCGGTCCCCGGGATTTACATCGAGATGGAGCGACCACAAACAAAACGGGCAATGATTGCGGGACGTATAGCCGAGCGGCGGCACCTCACGTCCGCAATGTACGCACGTAAAGCCGGAATCATTCTTCGTGAAGCGGGCTGTTTCCATGGGCGGCTCCTTTTGATTTTTTTCTCTTTTTTCTCTTATAATTCGACTTTTGGGGAACGATGCGGGGCTCCGCTCGAGTTGGCAAGCCAACTCGGCTCGTCCGTCCGTTTGGTGTAGCATTACACAGAAGACACAATTATCGTCTTGATACGAATCTCATACAAATTTATCCGTACAAATTCCGTTCGCAAACAATACGCGGAGATGTTGTGCAGTAAAGCTGCACGCGGCGCGATCTTGCAAACTCCCCCGCTGTCAGTGCAGGAAGGGTACAAAACGCAGCGGTACCGCTTTAGCAAAAGTGGTATGTTAGCGATCTTGTACCGCTGAACCCCAAGGGTGGGTGGTGTCGGAGGGAGGGAATGCCCCTCCCTCGACGCGGGGTAGACGAGAAGGGCTCCGCGTGAGTCCTTCTCGTGGGGTGCAGGGGCAACGCCCCGCATATTCCGTGGAAGCGTGGCACACCCCTCCACTGCTACTGCCGTAAAGTCATATTAAAAGGGGAGGCTTTAGGAGGCTCACGCCTCCTCCGTGTTTTCCTCAGCGGGGGTATCGGGGGACGCTTCTCCCGCCTCTTCCTCCTCCGTCTTCGCCGCGATGGCGAACATCCGCAGCGTGTCTCCTTCGGCAAGGCGCATCACAATAACGCCCGATGCCTGCCGTCCGTATGCGGGGATTCCCGCAAGCGGCGTGCGCACGATCGTGCCCGACGTCGTGATCATCATCACGTCATCCGTCTCCTCGGTCACGGCAATACCGCACAGGCGGCCCGTCTTCTCATTAATACCGTGGCAGATCACGCCCTGGATCGCGCGTCCCTTCGGCTCAAACAGAGACGCATCCATTCTCTTACCGAATCCGTTTTCGGTCACGGTTACAAGTTTGTGCGTGTTATTCCATTCCTCATCGCGGTACACGATTGCCGCACCTGCGACCTCATCGTCACCGACGAGGCGGATACCGATCACGCCATGCGCCGTGCGTCCCATCACGGATACGCGATTTTCGCTGAATCTCGCACCGTTGCCGTTCTTCGTCACGATCAGCACGTCCGCGTCGCCCGCGGTCTTTGCCACAAAGATCAGCTCGTCGCCCTCGTCAAGGTCGATCGCGATCTTACCCGTGCGGCGATTGTTTTCAAACTCCGTCATCGACGTGCGCTTGATGATACCGCGGCGCGTAATCATCACGAGCGTCTCGTCCCAGATCTCCTCGTTGCGTGTGTCAAGCGAGATCATCGCCGTGATCGTTTCACCCTGCTCGATCTCGAGCAAATTCACAATATTCGTGCCCTTGGCGGTGCGTCCCGCCTCGGGGATCAGGTATGCCTTTCTCGTGTGCACCCGTCCGCGATTCGTGAACAGAAGCAAGGTCGAATGGCTGTGGACGACGGCGATTCTCTGGACGAAATCCTCCTCCTTCGTCGTCATGCCGATGATGCCCTTGCCGCCGCGGTTCTGCGCGGAATACGTCGCCGCGGGGATTCTCTTGATGTAGCCCGCATTGGTGAGCGTGATGACGCAGTCCTCCTGCGGGATAAGATCCTCGTAAACGATATCGTTCTCCGCCTCCATGATGCCGGTACGTCTTTCGTCCCCGTAGCGGTTTTTGATATCGAGCATCTCTTCCTTGATGATCTCGCGGATCTGACCCTCATCGGCGAGGATGGCGGTCAGTCTCTCGATCGTCTTGTACAGCTCGGCAAGTCTTTCCTCGATCTTCAGCCGTTCCATACCGGAGAGGCGTCCGAGCGTCATCGAAACGATGGCGGATGCCTGCTCATCGGTGAGGGCGAATCTCTCGGAGAGCTTCACCTTCGCGTCGTTCGTATCGGCAGACGCGCGGATGATGGAGATAACCTCATCAATATTGTCGATGGCGATCTTATAGCCCTCGTAGATATGCGCCTCGCGCTGTGCTTTATTCAGTTCAAAGCGGACGCGGTTCGTGATGACGGAGATCTGGTGCTTGATATATTCCTGCAGAATCGCCTTCAGACCGAGCGTTTTCGGCTCGCCGTTCACCAGCGCGAGCATATTCATCGCGCACGTATCCTGCAGCTGGGTATATTTATAGAACTGATTCAGAATCAGCGTCGGATTGGCATCGCGGCGGTAATCGATGACGATACGCATACCGTCTCTGCCGCGCAGATCCTTACCTTTGGCATTGCGGCTGGACTCGTTGCGGATATCGGTAACGCCCTCGACTTTTTTATCCCTGACCTGATCCGCCATCGCCTTCAGCAGAAGCGAACGGTTGACCTGATACGGGATCTCGGTGATGATGATGCGGTGCTTTTCCTCCTCAATCGTCGCCTTGGCGCGCACGAGAACGCGGCCGCGGCCGGTCTGATACGCCTCATAGATGCCGGCGGTGCCGTAAATGGTCGCACCGGTAGGGAAATCGGGTCCCTTGATATACTGAAGCAAATCCGGCACGGTAGCGTCGGGGTGATCCATAAGGTAAATCGTACCGTCGATGACCTCGGTGAGGTTATGCGGCGGAATATTCGTCGCCATACCGACCGCGATACCGACAGATCCGTTGACAAGCAGATTCGGGAAGCGGGACGGAAGCACGGACGGCTCATCCCGCGTGTTATCGAAGTTACGGTCCCACTTGATGACATCTTTTTCGATATCACGCATCATTTCGTCCGCAAGGCGGGACATTCTCGCCTCGGTATAACGGTAAGCGGCAGCGCTGTCGCCGTCAATCGTACCGAAGTTACCGTGTCCCTCGACAAGCGGATACCGGAGCGAGAACGACTGCGCCATACGGACCATCGTGCCGTATACGGCGGCGTCTCCGTGCGGATGGTACCGACCGAGCACGTTACCGACCGTCGTTGCCGATTTACGGAACGGCTTATCGTGGGTGAGTTTGTCCTCGTACATGGCGTACATGATACGTCTCTGACCGGGCTTCATACCGTCGCGGACGTCGGGCAGCGCGCGCTGGACAATGACGGACATGGAATACTCGATGAAGGATTTTCTGACCTCACGCTCCATGTCTACGGGAGTGATTTTTTGGTTGGGGTAGGAGATATCTACCTCGTTATGGTCTTTTCTATCCACTTGGGTTCTCCTTTTTGAAGAAGATTTAGAGGTTTTTATGCAGGAGGTGTGTAGCGCGGAAGTCTCACTGCGGTTCCGGGCACCCGAGGAAGCGTGGCTTCCTCGACGGCTCATAACACCGCCCCGCGGTGTTATTCACTACCGCACCGCCGCTTCGCTACCTCCTGCACCACCTGCCACGTCGAGGTGGACAAGTCCACCTCGGATGAGCTTTCCTTTGCGCCATAAGGCGGGCGCAATTTCCGCTTCGCGGAAAACGGAAATCTCCCGCACTCCCCACCTCTATATGCGCTCTTTCAGCGGGGAGATGAAGCCAACATACCACTTTAGCTTCATCTTAGCGGAGAGTTAAAAACGAACTTTTGTGCTAACAATGGCTAAACGCCTTTATAAAAGACGCGCTTCGCGCGAAGGTTTTGCTAAAATTTATACGTACAGTTTTCGATCGGTAACAGTACGCGTGGACGGTAGTTTGATTACAGATAAGCATTACCGCGATCTTGCAAACTCTCCGTCTGTCAGTGCAGGAAGGTTTCACATCGCAGCGGCTACGCTAAAGTTTGGACGGTAGGTATAATGCTGTTACCGCTGCACCACAGGGTGGGGAGTTCCAAGAGGGGAGGGATCTTCCCCCTCCCCTCTTTGGTGCGGAGGTGGTGCAGGAGGGGCTACGCATTTTGCCCCTCCTGCGTATCTATCGCGCAAATGTTACTTCCCGACGGGGCGTGGGGCAAGCCCCGCACTCCCTTTACACGTCAAGATACTCTGCATACCGTGCGTTTTTCTCAATAAATTCGCGTCTCGGCTCGACCTTGTCGCCCATCAGCAAAGAGAAGATCTCATCGCACGCTGCGGCATCCTCAATCGTCACCCGTTTGAGCGTGCGCGTCTCGGGATCCATTGTCGTCTCCCACAGCTGTTCGGGATTCATCTCACCAAGACCTTTGTATCGCTCGGCTTCCACGTTCACACCGCCGAGCTCTGCAATCGCCGCATCTCTCTCCGCATCAGAGAACGCGTAGATCTCTTTTTTGGCGCCTCGCTTGTACACCTTGTAAAGCGGCGGCATCGCCAGATACACATGTCCCTCATCGATCAGCTTGCGCATATGGCGGAAGAAGAACGTCAGAAGCAGAATCTGGATGTGTTCACCATCGACGTCGGCATCGCTCATGATGATGACTTTGCCGTAACGGAGCTTCGAAAGATCGAAATCCTCACCGATGCCGCATCCGAGCACCTGCACGATCGGCACAATCTGCGTGCAAGAATACACGCGGTCAAGTCTCGCCTTCTCCACGTTCAGAATCTTACCGCGCAGGGGCAAAATCGCCTGGAACTGGCTGTTTCGTCCGTCTTTTGCGGAGCCGCCTGCGGAATCTCCCTCGACGAGGTAGAGCTCTGTCAGCTCCACGTTTTTCTCATTGCAGTCCGCGAGCTTATCCGGCAGGGACGATCCCTCCAGCACCGATTTGCGGCGCGATGCCTCTCTTGCCTTTCTCGCTGCCTCACGCGCTCGTAGCGCGTCGATCGTTTTCTCCACGATCGTCTTGCCGACGGCGGGATGCTCCTCCAGATACTCGGCGAGCTTTTCAGAGACGATGTTATCCACAATCGTGCGGATCTCGGAGTTACCGAGCTTCGCCTTCGTCTGCGATTCAAACTGTGCATCCGGCAACTTTACGGAAACGACGGCGCAAAGTCCCTCGCGCGCGTCCTCGCCGGAGAATTTATCGTTATCTTTCAGAACGCCGACCTTTTTGCCGTAGGCGTTCAGCACCTTCGTGAGCGCGGTTTTGAAGCCGACCTCGTGCGTACCGCCGTCGATGGTGGACATATTATTCGCGAACGTGACGATGTTCTCATTGTACGCATCCGTGTACTGCATCGCGACCTCGGCGGTGATATCGCCTTTCTCCGCCTTCATGTAGATGACTTCCTCATGCAAAGGATTCTTCGTCGCGTTCAGATGGGTGACGAATGAACGGATACCGCCCTCATAGCAGAGATCGTCCGCGCGGTGGTACGCGATGCCCGTTTCTTCATCGACCGTATCGTTGATCGGGCGCTCGTCCGTGATCGTAATGCGCACGCCTGCGTTGAGGAACGCCTGCTCACGGAGACGCTTCAGAAGCGTATCGTACTCAAATTCTGTAGTCTCGCGGAAGATTTCCGGATCCGGCTTAAAGCGGACGGTCAGACCGTGACGGCCGCCGGAGTCACCCGTGCAGGTGAACGCCCCGGTGATCTCGCCTTTCTCCATGCGGAGCGTGTACGCCTTGCCGTCGTGGCAGTTTTCGACCTCCATCCACTCGGAGAGCGCGTTTACAACGGACGCGCCGACACCGTGCAGACCGCCGGAGATCTTATATCCGCCGCCGCCGAATTTTCCTCCGGCGTGCAGGATCATGAATACGACCTCAAGCGTCGGTCGGTTCTCCTCGACATTGAAGCCGGAGGGGATGCCGCGTCCGTTATCGCGCACGGTGACGGATCCATCCTCATGCAGGATGACGTCGATCGTGTCGCACCGTCCCGCCATAGCTTCATCGATGGAGTTATCGACGATCTCGTAGACGAGGTGATGAAGCCCGCGCGGTCCCGTCGTACCGATGTACATACCGGGGCGTTTGCGGACGGCATCCAGACCTTTCAGAACCTGAATCTGCTCGTCTTCGTACGTGTCCTCGATAACGGCTGCGTTCTGGATCATCTCATTTTCACTCATAGTACTGCTCTCATTCTTTATTTTCGTTCAGGATTACTTATTTGATGCCGGTCAGTGCGTCGCCGCGATTTGCGAGCACACCGGCAGAGATACACGAGAAGGTAACGTGCTGGGATCCTTTCCCGTCGGCACTCAGGATAAAGCATTTCGGGAGATCGTCTCCGGCGAGGGACGTCTCGCCATTTCGCTCGGCGCGCCTGAGAAACTCCGCGGTATCGGGCGTTGTGATTTTCCCGTCAAGGTCGAAGATACCGAGAATATCGGAATCGCGGAGGATCACGCCTCCGCCTGCGTGGAGATACATATGGGGGCTCCTTTTTTTGAATTTGTTGCAGGTGGTACAGAAGGTGTTCCACGTTTAACACCTCCTGCATCGTTTCTTCCCCTGCTTACTTATTCATCCGAATCGGCATGATGTAGTCAAGGAACACATCCTTGAATTCGTCATCCGCCGCACCGGCGCCCGTGATGTACTCCTTCGTGCCGGAGCCGCCCGCTTCCTCAATCGTCACACCCATCAGCGGCGTGTTCAGGCAGAGACGGAGCTGATCTGCTCCATCGGGTACGTTGCGCAGCGCCTCAACAAGCAGACGGCAGTTGAATCCGATCGTCAGATCGTTGCCCGTCTTCGCTACGGGGATCTCGTCATAAATCGATCCGCCTGCGGATACCGAGGACATCTTCAGAAGATTGCCTTCGAATTCCAGCTTGATGAGCGGCTTCGTGTTGCCGCCAAGCTTATCCTCCGTAACGAGCGTCGCTCTCTCCAGAGCCCCTCTGAGAAGATCCGTCGCAACGAAGACCTCCGTCCCGTGCGCCTTCGGCAGGATACGATTGTAATCGATGTACTCACCCTCGATCAGTCTCGTGAAATACACGTACTCACCGATTGTGAAGATGATATGCTTTCTTGCCAGCGTCACGGTCATATCCTCCTCCGTGTCGCGGATCATGCGGAGCACCTCACCGAGCAGACGTCCCGGCACGATCACGGACGCATCCGGATTCTCCTCGCCGGGCAGCTGGACGTGGGAGATCGCGATCCGGTTTCCGTCACATCCGATGATCATGAGGCGGTTATTTTCAATCTTGAAATAAGCACCGTTGAATACGGCACGCTGATCGTTCACGGCAACGGCGTAGATCGTTCTCGTAACGACGTCGCGGAGCACGTGCTGCGGCATCGTATAATTGCGGTCACCCGCGAGCAGCGGCAGCTGGGGAAAATTCTCGCCCGGCATGACGGAGATCTCAAACGAAGCCTTGCCCTGCGAGATCACGGCACGGTAATTTTCATCCACGCTGATATCGATCATTCCCTCAGGCAGCGCACGGATGATCTGCAGAAGACTCTGCGTCTTGACGACGATCTTGCCGCCCTCCTCGATTTCGCACGGGATCGAGGTACGCATACCTTTTTCCATATCGTAGGCGGTGACGCGGCATGTTCCCTCGATCTCGCCGGGGCACTCGAGCAGAACGCCCTCGATATTGGATGCGATATTTTTGATGGAGGCGATGCCGGCAGCAGGCGTGATCGCACTGATCAGCACGTCGCGGTTGAATGAAACTTTCATGGCGTGATTCCTTTCGCGTAATACAGATATAAATAATAATAATAATAAAGCAGTAGTAGCAGTAGGGGGTGTTGGCACTGTGGAAAAGTCGGAAATTCCCGTTCGTACCTGCTTTTCCGAAGTGGGAAGGCTGTGGGGAAACCTGTGATTCTGCAAAGGCAGGCTGTGGAAAACTTTTGCGTTTTTTTCGCTTTTCCCGCTATTTTTCGCAGACGGATTTTTTCGGGGAATTTTCCACACTCTCTCCACACGATAAAAAGTGAAGGTTTTCCACAAAGCGGATTTTCGCATGCGTGAAGAGTTCGGATTTCCGATTTTTCCACAGGAGGGAAATATCGGGAAAATGTGGATTGAGAAAAACGGGATTTACAGGAAAACCTTTGCTTTCCGTAACGTCCGCATCGGAGAAAAGACGGAATTTCTTGCTGTTTCCATCTGTTTTCCACAAGGTTTTCAACAAGATGTGGAAAAGTTGTTGAAACCCGTTTCCTTTCTCCGTTACCGTTTGATCTCTCTGCGGATATCCTCAATTTCGGATGCGAAAACAGGATCCGCAGCAACGAGCTTTTCAATGACCGTGATATTGGAATGCGCGGTCGAATGATCTCTCGAGAACATCTTACCAATCGAATTCAGGGACATTCCCGTCACCTGGCGGATCACGTACATCGAGATGTTGCGTGCATCCTTGATGTTCTTGTTTCTCTTCGTGCCGAGAATATCCGCCGGCGTCACGCGGTACCGCTTCGCAACAGCTTCAATGATCTTTCCTGCCGTTTCCGTAACCGGCTCCGTCTCCTGCTGGAACATCGGCACGAGAGAGCGGATCATATCCATATTGATCGCCGCACCCTCCAGCAGATGCATTGCCGAGATTCTCTTGATGATGCCCTCCAGCTGACGGATGTTCGACTGCAGCTTCTCCGCAATGTACGCGAGCATCTCGTCCCCGATCGTCAGATTCATGATCTCCGCCTTATTCTTCAGAATCGCCAGACGGAGCTCGTAATCCGGCAGATGAATGTCCACGATCAGTCCCTGCTCCAGTCTCGTGCGGATTCTCTCCTCCAGCGTGACCATTTCCTTCGGCGGACGGTCGGAGGTCAGAATGATCTGCTTTTTATCCTGGTACAGTGCGTTGAACGTGTGGAAAAATTCCTCCTGCGTCGCCTCTTTGCCCGCAATAAACTGGATATCGTCGATGAGCAAAATATCCGCCTTGCGGTATTTTTCGCGGAAAGTGTAATTCGTCTGCCGCTTGATGGACTCGATCAGCTGATTGGCGAAATCCTCACCGCCGACGTAGATGGCGTTCATTTCCGGATTTCTCTCAAGCAGCTTGTTCGTGATCGCATACATCAGATGCGTCTTGCCGAGTCCGGACGGGCCGTAGATGAGCAGCGGGTTATACTCGCACGCCGGATGCGTCGCAACGGCATAGGAAGCGGCATGTGCAAATTTATTGGATCCGCCGACGATGAAGTTTTCAAACGTATATTCGCTGTTGTAGGAGAGGCGTTTTTCACCGCCCGGTCGGGTCATTTCCCGTTCAGGCTCGTCCTCCTCGAGATGCTTTGCCATCTCGACGGGGGAGATCACGCGTCCCTCACCCTCCAGCGGCTCACGGTTCGGATCCTCCTCAACGACGATGTCGAATTCATACGGTTTGCCGAGCACAGCCTCGATTGCCTCGGCGATATTGTCGCTGTAATGCTTGAACAGCGTTTTCTTTTTCATCTCGAGATCGGTGGAGAAGACGATAAACGAAGCTTCCTCATCGATCAGGATGATACTGAGTTTTTTGAACCAATATTCCAGTGCGGTGGACGAAAGCGCGTCCGTATCGCGGATCGTGTCGCAGATTCCTTTCAGGATCGCGTCCGCATCGTAAGTCGGAAACATACAAAGATCCTCATTTCTGTTGATATATGAAAAAGTCGCCGCAAGGGTATAAAAATCCTCACGCGCGTGTACGCGTACGCGCGCGCGTAAAAGATAAAACCCAAACGGGTACAGATATTCAATTCATTATACCACATCCGAAAGAAAATTGCAAGTCTTTTCTTTATAAGGAGGAAAAGTGTTTGGAAAATATTTATGTTTTTCAGGAATTTTTCTGAAAAACCCTTGACAAACGCCTATAATGTCAATTATAATATTATGTGCTATGCAAACCACTTAAGAATCCACATAAGGAGGATCGAAATATGCTGAGAACCTACCAGCCGAAGAAGCGCCAGAGAAGCAAAGTTCATGGCTTCCGTAAGAGAATGAAGACCGCCGACGGCAGAAAAGTTTTGAAGAGACGCCGCGCGAAGGGCAGAGCTCGTCTGACTCACTGATCGTATTTGCCGAATATGTTGGCGAAAGTGAATCTGTAACCTCCGGGATGCCGGCATACCGATGTGTACGCGCCGCAATCACGGAGGTTTCTTCGTTGCAAATGCCGACAAAAGTCGGTTGCAGTTTTTTGGTTTTTCCCAATGTCCCCTTTTTGAAGAAACTTTGACGCAGAAGATTAGGAGGGGCGCATCGCGCAGCCCCTCCTAAAACCTCCTCCGCGCCAAAGAGGGGAGGGGAAAGACCCTCCCCTCTTGGATCTCCCCTCCCGGGGTACAGTTGGAGTTGTATGCAAACATACCACTTTTTTTGCAGCGAAACTGTGGCGTTGTGTACCCCCTCTACAATCTCCTACGGGGAGGCTGTAAGATCGCGGTAATGTTCACCTGCACCAAACTACCGACCACGCGTACTGTTTCCAATCGAAAATCGTACGTATAAATCCCCGCCGAACCCAGCGCCGAATGGCGCTTCTTGAACATTGGCGTTTATGCTATGGAAGCACTATGGCTCGTTTTTAACTCTCCTCTCAAGCTGAGGCATGAGTGGTATGATGTCTTATGTTTCGCTGAAAGAACGCTATCGGGGAAAAGAGGTATCGGAGAGAAGGGTACGCCCTTCTCTCTGATCGTGGCGGTGGTGCAGGAGGTGTGCCGCGCTACACACCTCCTGCATAAAACGAATTACAGATTCACAAAAAACCCAATTCTAACGAAACGGACACCCGCGTATGAAATTTACCGCAATCCGTGAAAATCACCTGTTCGGAAAAGCGTACCGCGGCGGGAAGAAAGCCGGCGGAAAAAGCTGCTCCGTCTACGTATTGAAGGACAGACAGGCACGCCGGTATATGCTCGCCCGCCCCGACAAACGCTATATCAACCGAATCGGTATCTCCGCCTCAAAGAAAATCGGAGGCGCTGTTGCCCGTAACCGCGCGAAACGTGTGATCCGCGAGTCGCTTCGCCAGATCATGGCAGAAACACGACTGAAGACCGGATACCTCGTAGTCATAGCCGCCCGGGAGTACGCAACAGAGTGCAGAATGCAGGACGTAAAACGTGACTTGCAGAGAGCTTTCACGAAGCTCGACATGTTTTTCGAGGACAGAACGTCATGATGAAGATGCGATCTATCCTCAGAAAAATCTACCGCGGCGTGCAGAACGTCGCGCTTGCCCCGGTATTCGCTTACCGGAAGTGGATCTCCCCTCATAAGGGAGCATCCGTGTGCCGCTTTACCCCCACCTGCTCGCAGTACGCCATTGATGCCGTGCGCGAATGGGGCATCGTCTGCGGCACCGCACTCGCGCTTTGGCGGGTGCTTCGCTGTAATCCGTTTTCGAAAGGCGGGGAGGATCCCGTCCCGCGGCGGATAAGGCGAAACAGAGAATAAACAAAGGAAACATCAAAATGGATATTATCAGCATACCGCTTGGCTGGATAATGAAGATCTGTTATTCCCTCGTGAATAACTACTTCGTCGCACTGCTTTTGTTTGCCATTGTCATGCAGCTTATCCTTCTGCCGTTCAGTATAAAGCAGCAGAAAAACAGCGTCCGTCAGGCACAGCTCGCACCGAAAATGGCGGCTCTCCGTAAAAAATACGCCGGCCGCAACGATGCCGCTACCCAGCAGAAAATGCAGGAGGAAATGCAGGAGCTCTACAAGCGCGAGAACTATAATCCCGCGTCCGGATGCCTGCCTCTCCTTATCCAGATGCCGATCCTGATCGCGCTTTATAACGTCGTGGTCAATCCGCTTCGTTATATCACCGGTCTTTCCGCCGCTGCGATCGCGGAACTGAAAACGTACCTCGAAACACTCGGTCACACTATCACCGAGCATGCGTCTTACTCTATCTCCACGATGCGTGAGGTCGAAAGACTGATCGCTGAGGGAGGGGAAACGGTTGCCGCCCTTTTTGAAAAATTCCCCACTCTGGACGGCGCAACGATCCCCGATATGTCGTTCTGGAACTTCGATATGTCCATCGTCCCGCAGAATCCCGCAGGCGACGGCAGCGTGTTCTTCTCGTGGTATCTCCTGATCCCCGTCTGCACGATCGTGTTCCAGCTTCTGACGCAGAAAATCACCCGTATGTTCACCTATCAGTCCCCCGAGACGATCGAGGCACAGAAGGGCTGCTCCATGCAGGTCATGAACTGGTCGATGCCTCTCCTCTCCGCGTGGATCGCGTACTCCGTGCCCGCTGCGATCGGTCTGTACTGGATCTTCCGCGGCATCATCATGGCAGTACAGCAGATCGTTCTTTCGAAAGTGATCCCCACGCCCCGCTTTACGGAGGAGGATTATAAAGCCGCCGAGAAGGAAATGAAGGTCGGCAAACCGAAGAGAGAGAAGAGCAAGATCCCGCCGAAATCCCTCCACCGCATCGACGACGAGGAGTATCAGGCAGAGTATCAGAAGCGCCTTGCCGAGGCTGAGGCCGAGGAAGCCGCTGAAAAGGAAGCACGCGCAAAGCGTGACGGCGTCGATATCAAAATGAAGAAGGACGCCCCCGCCCTCAAAGAGGAAAACAAGCACGAAAAAACCGAAGAAAAAGAAGAAACGCAGGAATAACGTATGAGTAAAGAAATCATTCTCACCGCGAAGACGGTCGAGGAGGCAATGGCAGAGGCGCGCGCCAAGTACGGCGATGATGAGCATGAGCTGTCCTTTACCATCCTCGAGATGCCGAAGAAGGGCTTCCTCGGTATCGGTGCCGCCCCCGCCAAGGTGAAGGTTACCGTGACCAAATCGCTCCCCGATGCGGATCTGTCCGAGCTCGTTTCGGATATCCGTAAGATGAAGACGGAAGACAGCGCTCCGCAGAAAAAGCAGGAGAATAAGGGTCAGAAGCCCCAGCAGGGTCAGCAGAAGCCGCATAATCCGCAGCAGAATCCGCCGAAGCCGCAGGCAAAACCCGAGAAGAAGCCGGAGGCAAAATCGGAGGACAGCATCCCTGCCGCACTCCGTACGCCCGTGAAGAAGAACGACAGCCAGAAGAAATCCCAGAAGAAGCCGCAGGGCAAACAGCGTCCCGTCGACAACCGCCCGGCTGAGGAGAAGAAGAAGGATCTCCTCTCCGCCGTGCAGGGAATCAAGGACGCCCCCGCCGCACCGACCGCGAAGGAGAATTTCGTCGTCCGTGCCAAGGAAACCGTGAAGAAGATAGAGGAGAAATTCGACGATCTTGGCGATAAAATCGAGGACAAGTTCGATCAGATCGAGGACAAAATCGAGGAGAAGATCGACTCTGTCAAGGCAAAACGCGAGGAGAAGATCCGCGAGGAGAGACCGAAGGTCGAATTCGTGACCCCCGCTGAGATGCAGTTCGCCATCGATTTCGCCAATACGCTGCTCGAAAACATGAAGATCCCCGCTAAAGCCGTGCACAATCCCGACGCGATGGGCGAGGAGATCCCCGAGGGACTCGTCGCTGCCCGCATTGAAATCGAGGGCGACGACAGCGGTATTCTGATCGGGCACCACGGCGAGACACTCGACGCGATCCAGTACCTTGTGAATCTGTGCGCATCGAGAAAGAGCGAGAGCGCCAAGCGTGAATTCGTGAAGATCGTTGTGGATATCGAGGGCTATCGTGAGAAGCGTGAGGAGACCCTCCGCGCTCTTGCCCGCCGTATGTCCGCCAAGGCGATCAAGAATAAGAGAAACGTCGTGCTCGAGCCGATGAATCCGTACGAGAGACGGATCATCCACTCCGAGGTGCAGGGCATCGAGAACGTATCCACCCACTCCGTCGGCAGTGATGAGAACCGTAAGATCGTCATCACCTACGAGGGCGCGGATAAGGCTCCGAAGGGCAAGAACCGCCGCCGCCGTTCCGGCAAGGGAGGAGATCGCCCGGAGAAGAACGATAAGGCGCAGAAGAAGAATGTGCCGCTTTCCGCAGAAAGTGCGGAGAATATCGAAGCATACAAGCGTATGGCAGCGGAGATGCACCGCGAAAAGCCTGCGCGCGCCAAGTCCATTGACGATATCCGCCTGGATCTGAGCGGAGATTCGACAGTCACGCTCGGTTCGATCGGTGTGAAGGACGGCGACGGCGAGGAAGAAAGCCTCCGCGAATATTGATAAAAAAATCACCTGTACCGAAAGGTATAGGTGATTTTTTGTGCGCGAATGCAGCGCAGAGGGAGATGTAGGAGGCGCTTAATGCGGAGCGCCTCCTACAACCACCGCCACACCAAAAGGGGCGGGGAGAAAGATCCCCGCCCCTTTGGAAACCCCACCCCTGAGGTTCAGTGGTAAATGTACGTCATCCTACCACTTTCACTAAAGCGTTGCCGCTGCGTTTTGAAACCTTCCTGCACTGACAGTGGGAGAGGCTGTAAGATCGCGGTAATGTTTACCCACATCCAAACTGCCGTCCACGCGTGCTGTTTCCGATCGTAGATCGGACGTATAAATCTCAACGAGATTCGTACTCGGTTTATTCCTGTTCGTCCGCGCGGGAGCGCGTCCTTTACAAAAACGTTTGCACTATGGAAGCACTAAATTTCGTTTTTGACTCTCCTCTAAGATAAGGCTAAAGTGGTATGTTAGCGTGTGCGAGATTGCCGTAGGCAAGCTCGATGCGAATGGCGGCGTCCTCTTTGACGCCATTCGCAAATTACCGCTGAAAGAACGCTCTCGGGAAAAAGAGGTATCGGAGAGAAGGGCGTGCCCTTCTCTCTGATGCGGGGTTGCCACGAAGGGCTCCGCGTGGGCCCTTCGTGCGTGGGTGCCCGAGTTGGCAAGCCAACTCGAGGCGGAGCCCCGCATATACCCAGGTTTCCGCCCTCACCGTATCTTTATCACCGCCGCCGTGATGTCATCCTTGCTCTCCGTCGCCGCCGCCGCTACGATCCGCTCGGCAATCTCCTCCGGGGATTTCGCCATCATGTGCGGCGACGCAAGCAGATCACAAAGCCATGCCGCTTCCTCGTATCCCGACATCACCCCATCCGAGAGCATCACGACTGTGTCCCCCGGCTCCACGGCGAATCGGATCATCTCCGCATCCAGCGCGCGCAGAATCCCGATCGGTACCGTCTTCGATGCCAGCCGGAACAGCCGCCCGTCCCGTATCACAAACGAGGGCGCCGCCCCGCTTTTCACGAATCGGGCCTCCTCCGCGTACAGATCCAGCTCCATGATATCCATGCCCGCCGAGCATTCCATGTTCCGCGCACGGAGATAGTTGTTCAGCATCGTCAGCGCGGTCTTCAGAGATACCCCCGCGGTGAGAAGCTTCGAAAGAAACGTTACCGACAGCCGCGACGTCACCGCCGCTTCACCGCCCGTGCCCATGCCGTCCGAGATGATCGCAATGTAGCGCCCGTCCGCCGTCGTAAATTCAGCCGCCGTGTCCCCATTCGGACTCCGCCGTGCCGCCTCATTCCCCGACAGCGTGCCCGCCGCCCGCGTTGCCGAGCCGTACTGCGTCCGCAGTCTCGCACGGCTTTCCAGCGTCATCGTTACAGACGTGCCGTCGATTTCGTATTCGGGCACGGTCAAGGCACCCCCGACGAGCTCCTCGAACACCTCGCGGATCTCCTCGTTCCCCATCTTCATCGCGGAGAGATTCACCGCGCGTGCCACAATGTGCCGCCGCCTGTCCCCGTAGACCGTGACCTCCTTTGCCTCAATGGATCGCGCCATGAGCGACCGCGCCAGCTTTTTCGACAGCGGATCGTCCCTTTTGAACTGCGCGCGCACGCCCTCCGCCGCATCGGACAGAATCTGCGAAAACGACGACAGATCGTCTGAGAGCACGTCCGTGCGATCCGTTCTGGCAGCCTCCGCCGCCCGTGCCGCACAGCTCTCGTTCACCTCCGTCAGGATATCCGCCATGTGATGACAGCGCGCGGCAAGATGCTTCGGAATCACCGCCGCCGAGACACGCCCGTCACGGTGTAAAGCCGCCGTAATACGGCAGACCGTGTCCGACGTCGTCGCGTATTCTCTCTCCCAGCAGAGGACGCGATTGTCGCACGATTCGCATCGCGCCATCGTCGATTTGTCGCAGATCTCCTTCAATTCCCGCACGTTCGGACGACGGAGCCGCCCCGACAGCGCGCCGAATACGCCCGCAAGCTCACCGCAGGCGTGGGAGATCGCCTCCATGTGGGAGACAGCGGCATCCGCCCGCTCGCGCTCGATCTGCGCCGATTCGGCGAGAGCAGCCTTCGCCTCCGCCTTGCGGTACGGGATCAGATGAAAATGGGTCAGCGGCACGAGAACAGCCGCCGCAAAGGTGATCTCCGGCATGATGGAGGCGATCGCCGCGATCCCCCCGCCGAGGTAGGCCACGGACATCGCCGAAAGCCACGCCGCGCAAACGGAAGCCGCCGCAGATACGTGCATACAGAGTCCCGCCGCAATCGCCGCCGCGCCGTATAGGGGAGACGCCGACGGATCCACAGCAAGCCCGAGCAGGATCCCCGCCGTGACCGCGGTCGCAGAAAGGGCGCGTCCGCCCCGCCGGATCTCGCGGTACGAGAGCACGATCGGAACCGCAAAGGCGAACAGAACGCCCGCATCAAACGGCAGTACGGAGGAGGCGTGCAGAGATCTTGCCGCCGCGAACAGAAGCAGGAGCACCCCGATCTGCCGCGCGGCTGTGTCCCGTTTTTGTGTGATCTCCATAAACGCCGCCGCCGCGACCGGTGTGACGATGGCGGAGAAAAACACGCCGATGAGGGCAGGGACGGTATATCCGCTTCGGAAGGAGAGGGAGATCGCACCGGAAGCCATCGCGGCAACGCCGGCCAAAGCAGGACGGATCGCGCCGGAATGCGAAAAATCGTACGCGAGCATGGCGCGAAGGCGCTCCCCCTTCCGCGAGACGGGAATCGGGACGTCCTCTTTCGCATTTTTGATAGGGGAAGAGAGGATCAGCGCGATCAGAAGCCGTGCGCCGAAGAGAAGAACGGACGCGAGGCTGATCCCCAAAAAATCGCGCGTGCCGACCGTGCCGATCACGGTGCCGATGACGGCTGCCGCCGCCGAGAGCGCATTTGTCGCCGCGGAGATGAGGGCAAGCCCGAACGGATACGCGATCCCGAAAAAGGATGCGCCCGCCGTGATCGCAGAGGCAGCAGCCATGACCGCCGCTTGTCCGATCGGGTTTGCGGTGAGATCCGCCGCCGCCGCGCTCTGCAGTTTTTCGATGAGGGAGAGCTTTCTTTTCTTGTCGGAGTTCATAAGTACAGCCTTTCTTTTGTCCCAAATTTGGATGTATATGTGCGATGTGAGATAAGTATACCAAAATCGGGATGCGAAACATGCAGTACTGCGGCAGTCGGACGGTGTCGGGGAATCGGCGGGGATAGGGAAGGGAGAAAGGCAGGCGCGAGAGGGAGGATTTCCCGTGCGATACCCCGCGTACTTCGCAAAATCAGGGAAAAGGATGGCGAGAGATTTTTGCGCGTTGCGGCGCGCCCCCGCTTTTTTCTCCACAGCACCTGTAGGGACAGGCGTCCTCGACTGTCCGCTTCGGCTACCACGCCGCCTACACCTATGCAGGAGGAGCAAAACGCGGAGCACCTCCACGGAATGATGCGGGGCTCCGCCCCTGCTCCCCGCGAGAAGGGCTCGCGCGGAGCCCTTCTCGACTACCCCGCGTCATAGGGCGGGGAGAAGATCCCCGCCCTCCGACACCACCCACCCCTGTGGTTTTGCGGTAACTTTACCCCAACATACCACTTTCACTAAAGCTGTTCCGCTACGTTTAGAAGCTCCCTCCTGCTATCTCCTACGGTCCGTCTGTAAAATTGCGCCACGTCCTCCCGTGCCAAAACTTCATCTCCGCATGCTGTTTTCGAATGGAAATTGTACGTATAAATCCGACGCGATTCATACCCTGCTATATCTCTGTTTGTCCGCGCGGGAGCGCGTCTTTTACAATGTCGTTTGCACTATGGACGCATTGTAGTTCGTTTTTGACTCTCCTCTATCGCTGAAGCTAAAGTGGTATGTTGGCGTGCAATTATAGTTGAAAGAACGCTATGAGGTGTGGGGATCCAAGGGGAGAGGGCTCTCCCTCTTCCCTTGTGCGCGACGGTGGTGTGGAGGTGTGGCGCGTTGCACACCTCCACGTAATTCCATGCGTTAAGTTACTTCAAAAGCAAGAAAAAAAGGAGAGGCTTTCGCCCCTCCCCCATGTTTATCTTTATCTTGCCTTCGTCTCGACTTCCTTCACTGCCTTCGCAAGGAATTCGTCCACGGAAATTACGCCGGATTCCTCTTCTTTGCGTGCGCGGACAGATACCGTGCCGTCCGCCGCCTCACGCTCACCGATGACGAGCATGTACGGCGTCTTCGCAAGCTGTGCCTCGCGGATACGGTACTTGATCGTCTCGTTGCGATCGTCCAGCTCCACGCGCAGCCCTGCCGCCTGCAGCTTCTTCGTAACCTCAGCCGCATAATCCGCCACGCTGTCCGTCAAGGGCAGAACGACTGCCTGCGTCGGTGCGAGCCACAGCGGGAATGCGCCGCCGTATTTTTCCGTCAAGAGAGCGAGCGTGCGCTCGTAGCAGCCGAGCGATGTGCGGTGGATGATATACGGCAGTTTCTGCGTGTTGTCGCTGTCGGTGTAGTACATGCCGAACTTCGCCGCAAGAAGCATGTCGATCTGGATCGTAACGATCGTGTCTTCCTTGCCGAAGACGTTCTTGCACTGGATATCCAGCTTCGGACCGTAGAATGCCGCCTCGTCAATACCGATCTTGTAATCAAGCCCGATGTTGTCGAGGATCTTCTTCATGATGCCCTGCGCCTCATCCCACTGCTCTGCCGTGCCCTCATACTTGTCCTTGCGGTTCGGATCCCACTGGGAGAAGCGGAACGTGCAGTCTTCAAGCAGACCGACCGTTTCGAGCACGTATTTGGCAAGTTCGAGGCATCCGCGGAACTCTTCCTCCAACTGATCGGGGCGGAGAACGAGGTGTCCCTCGGAGATCGTGAACTGGCGGACACGGATCAGACCGTGCATCTCGCCCGAATCCTCATTGCGGAACAGCGTGGACGTCTCGCCGTAGCGGAGCGGCAGTTCGCGGTAGGAACGCTTCTTCGTCAGATACGCCTGATACTGGAACGGGCACGTCATCGGACGGAGCGCGAAGCACTCC
>JAFTUH010000063.1 GCA_017466375.1 Clostridia bacterium
GTATCCGCGTTGCCGACGTGACCGATCTCCCCCTCGACAGACACACCCATCGAATGTGCGATCTTCACGATCTCGGCGGTCGCGCGCAGATTCTCATCGTAATCATTGGCGGAGCCGTCAAACATGATGCTCGAGAAACCGAGCTGCAAGGCTTCGATACAGCGGTCAAACGTCAGGCCGTGATCGTAATGCACAACAACGGGAACCTTCGCTCTCTTTGCGGCGGCAACGATACCGGGCGCGATCAGCTTCAGTTCTCCGTGCGGCAGAAGCACCTCCGCCGTACCGATGACGATCGGAGAATTCAGCTCCTCCGCCGCAGAAATGGCAGCCTCCAGCATATCGGAATCGGTCGTATTGAACAGACCGACGGCGTAATGCTCCTTTTGTGCTTGTTTCAAAACGTCATTCAGATTGACTAACATAGTTTTCCTCCGTTATAGCATTGGCTCGTAGCCGTATTTTTCTATCATTTGCCAGATCTCGTCCTTTCCTCGCATGCCGTCCACCGAATTTTCTGAAAAGAGATTACATGCGGCGGCGGCAGCCGCGAAGGAGAGAATCTTTTTATCCGTAAAGCCGTGATAAATGCCGTACAGACTGCCTGCGCAGAATGCATCGCCTGCACCTACGCTTCCCTTGATGCACGAACGCGGTATGCCTATCGACGGAACCACCGTAAAGGAAGAATCCGCGCTTAAGCAGAAGCCCGCCTTTTTGCAGTGGACGATCACCTTTTCACGAACGCCGCAGTCGAGGGTGAGGCGCATCGCTTTTTCGATCGTCAACACATCCACCTTTCCGTCCGTACCGTACGGGGCGAGGCCCCAGATACTGCAGCACTCGATCTCGTTGAAGATCACGTAATCGCAGTAGCGGAGCGCCGGCTTGATCTTCTCAGCAAACTTGCCCGTACTGTCACTGACCGCATCGATGGACGTTTTGATCCCTCTCGCCTGCACGTCATGCAGAAAGCGCGCCATAACCGTGCCGTATTCAGCATCGGGCGCATCAAACGCATCGAGCAGCAGGATGTATCCGATATGCAGAATCCGGCAGCGAAGCGCATCTGTATCGATATGCTTGGGAGAGAACTGCGCGTTCGCTCCACGCGCGTGGAAAAACGTACGTTCCCCCGACGGCATGCTCATCACGTCGCTGAACGAGGTCGGCGCATCGGGAGAGATGCTCACGCCCTGCGTGTCGATGCCATACTTTTGCATCTCAGCGACCACATAGCGACCGTATTCGTCATCCCCGACTCTGCCGAGGACGGAAAGGGGCAGTGCCGGATCGATCTTCGCAAGATCGATCGCCGTATTCGGTGCACAGCCGCCAACGGCACGGCTGACAGATGTAATATTGGACAGCATCCCGATTTCGGGATAGCAGTCGATCGTTTTTACGATATCGGCAAGGACATTGCCCGCCACGGTAATCCCAAATCGTCTCTCCGGCATATCAGTTGCACTCCGCCACGAGGGGACCGGCCAGTTCTTTCAGATAGAACAGTCTGCCGGGCAGCGTGGGAATGAACGTAGACGTGATATGGATATCGGGACCGTAGTGGAGCGTGGTGAGGAAGCTCATGCCCTGCCAGCCCATGCCGCGTCCGAGTGCGCCGTCAGCACCGCCGATGGCGTAATCTGCCTGCAGAAACAGGCCGGGGCCGATCGTGTTCGCCGTGCACGGAACGAGCGTGGTACGGCTCTTGAAGCTGGTGATCGCGTTCTGCTCGATCGTGAGCGGATGGAGCTTTGCTCCGATGCGGTGCGTTGCGCTCTTCCACGCCTCCACGGAATCGTACTCAGTAGCAAACTGCGGCTCCCAGAATGCGATATGGCACATACGTCCGATACCGTATACGAGAACGAGCTTCGCGCCCTCTGCCTTCAGTGCGGCGATCTTACCTGCGTAGGTGGGCAGATTCGTCTTCGTTGCGAAATTGCGCTGGGACTCCGGCACGGTCTTATTCAGCTTGCCGAAAAACGCCGCCTTCATCGAATACTCAAACGATGCGGGATTCGTATTATCCAGCGTATTGCCCTCGCTGTCCGACCACTCGTCCATATTGAACGTATAGACGTGATCGCAGGATACGTCCCACTCGTTAAGGAAGTAGGCAGCCCAGCGGTACATACCCATCGGACCGACGGGCAGAATCATCGCAAGCTTCTGCCCTGCCTCAGCAGTCAGCTTTACCTGCATAGCGATCTCGTGTCCCATCAGGGTATCGAAATCGGAAAGCGTCTCGCACTCGATCGGGGTGAATGCGTCGTTCCAGAACGCCTCACGTGCAACGCCCTTCTCACAGCAGGCGTCGATCTTTTCCATATCCCAGCCGACGGGATAGAAGTTCTCCAGAAGGGATCCTTTTACGGTGCTCATGAAGTTCATAACAGTATCTCCTTTATGTAATTAGAATTAAGGCAGAAGTCTCTGCGTCGTACCCTTGAGGTAGGCGCGGCACTGGCGGAAGCCCTCCGCGTAGGCGGCACCGCACTGGTATCCGCGATAGCGTGAGCAGGTTTTAACCATATCGGCAAAATCGATTCCGTCATGGTCTCTCATCCACACAAGCTGGCTTGCATGGCACTCGAGCATCTTAATTTTCAGATCGATCTCCTCGCTGATATCAACAAATTCATCGGGCACAAAATTCACGCCTGCGAGCGTATCCATATAGTAGATCGGCACGACCTTTGCGGAATCGCCGCCCATTGCGCTGTAACGGTGCGGATAGTCCGTCATGTTCGGAAGCGTCGCGGAGAAGCTCGCATCGAACACAAGGCGGGACACCGCAGTGTGATCGGGCATATAGTCGTCAGGATTGTGCGTGATGATGAAATCGGGATTTGCATAACGGATGACGTCGATGATCTTATCGCGCGCCGCCTTGTTGTTGTCATAAATATCGAGATCGTTGAACCCCGCGGAGATGACCTCGATGCCGGCAAGTGCGCCCGCGCTTCTCGCCTCCTCCGCACGGATCTTCGTAAGCTCGTCCGGGGGGATAATCACATGACCGAGATTGCCCGTGGAGGCGTGGCACACGATGACCTTATCGCCGCGCTTTACGCATTTTGCAAGCGTACCCGCACAGGCGATCTCCACATCGTCGGGATGACAGCCGATTGCCAAAACATTCATAACAGTAGTCCTTTCTATAGTTGTTATAACCATTTTAATATAAAAATTCAAAAAAATACATTGACAATCAGTTTGAAATGTTATAAAATAGGCTCAAAGGGTGAACTTTCCCGAATTCATGACTTTTTACGGAGGAATTATGGATCAACAGACAGGCATCCTTCTTTCGGAAGAAATCACGGTAACAAGGCTTATCAGCGCATTCTATTACGATTTCCCCGAGGATTTCGATTACGAAGGCGAAACGCATCCGGGCTGGGAGTTTGTGTACGTCGAAAAAGGGCGCGTCGTAGCCCGTGCGGACGATATGACGTACATTCTGAAAAGCGGCGAGATGGTCTGCCACAAGCCGGGCGAATTTCATGCCCTCAAGCCGTACCAGGGGGAGGCGTCCGTCATCATTTTCTGCTTCCACTGCGACGGGAGCACGATGACATATTTCAACAACAAGATCCTGTCGATCAACCAGCGGCAAAAGCAGTATCTGAACGATATCGCCATCAGTGCGCGCTCCCTTCTTCTGCCGAAATCGCCGATCGATATTGTGAAGGATCGGCAGATGGACCGCGCCCCGACCGGCTCGGTTGCCGATGAGCAGTACATCAAAAACACGATCGAACTGCTGATTCTATCCCTTTTGAACGCGCACGCGACCGAGCGAAGCAAGCGTGTCGAATTCTACGAGCAGCACCTGCACCGCAGTACGCTCGCATCGGATATCATCGCCTATCTGAACGAGAATCTTGCCGAGCCTGTACGCCTTGAAGAAATCTCCAGACAGTTCTCCTATTCCCTATCCAGCATCAAACGTATCTTCAAAGCGGAAACGGGATACAGCATCATCGATTATCTGAACAATATGCGCATCGAAAAGGCGAAAGAGCTGCTGCGCACAAAAAACGCGTCCGTGGAGGAAATATCCTCCACGCTCGGGTATGCGAATATTTACTATTTCTCCAACGTATTCAAGACAAAAGTGGGCAAAAGCCCGACGAAATACCGTGCGGAAATGAAAGGACAACGGCCATGATTCACATTCTGTTTATCTGCCGCGGGAACATCTGCCGCAGTCCCATGGCGGAATTTCTCATGCGAGACATGATCCGCAGGCACGGATTGGAGGGGCAGATCCGCGTGGCCTCTGCCGCTACCTCCCGCGAGGAGCTCGGTCACGGCGTCTATCCGCCTGTCGGCAGGCTTCTTTCGGAAAAAGGAATCTCCTGCGAGGGGAAAACTGCCGTGCAGGTACGCCCCGCCGATTATGAGGCGTTTGATTACATCGTGTGCATGGACCGATACAACCTCGACAGTATTGCACGGATCATCCCAAAGGATCCTGCGAAAAAAATCTGTTTGCTGACCTCATTCACCGGCAGCGGCACTGACGTGGAGGATCCTTGGTATACGGATGATTTTGTATCGACATACAATCAGATCAAAGAGGGGTGCGCCGCCATGCTATTGGAAGTACGGCGCAGACACGGACTGTGAAAAAACATCTTTTTATGACGGCGATCATCACCGTTTTGCTCACATCGGTGCTCTGCACTGCCTGCGCCGATCCGATGCTCACCCCCACGGTGGATTCCATCCCGGGGACGGACGCAGCGGCATTGACGGAGACGGACAGCGGCACGGATAGCGAATCGGCAGCAAACCCCGATACGGATCCCGACACAGAACCGGAAACTGAGTCTGAAACGGCACCGCCCATTTCGGAATGCCGGATTCAATCCTTCACCGTTTTTGCGTCGGACAACCGCAATTTGTGCGCGGATCTCATCGGGGAAATCACGGACGATACCGTCACACTGACAATCTCCGCGCCGACGGATACCTCCTCCCTCATGCATGCGCACGTGACAGTCGAAACGGATGCCGCATCTGCATCCTTTTCCTCGGAAACGGAGGGAGCGGTTGATCTGACTGCGGCGAACGCGCACTGCACACTCACGGATGCGGAAGGACTCACACGCACATACCGCATTGTGCTCGCCTATGCGCCCCATACGATCCCCGTGATCTCCGTGATCACAACGGACGGACAGGAGATCACCGACAAAGAAACGTACATTGCCGCCACCGTCTCCATTGATACGGCAGGCGTGGACGGGTGGTTTCTGCCCGACGGCTTCTCCTCCCTTGCCCCGACCGAAGTAGAGATCCGCGGTCGCGGCAACTCGACGTGGTCGTGGGAGAAAAAGCCGTACAAATTGAAATTCCCCGAAAAAACGTCTGTGCTCGGACTGACGGAAGCAAAAAAATGGATCCTGCTCGCCAACTACGCCGACTATTCCTTGATGCGGAATTACGTCGCATTTGAAACGGCAAAGGTGCTCTCGCCGGAGCTATCCCCGTTTTCGCAGTTTCCGGTGAATCTGTTCGTAAACGGCGAATACCTCGGCATCTACTCGATCGGAGAGGATCACGAGGTCAAGGACGGACGAATCCGTCTGGCATCGGACAGCGGAGAGGCTGACACGTCGTTTCTGCTCGAAATCGGCGGCAAGGATACAGAGGACATTACGGGAGTAACCGCCTTCTCCACCGAGCTTGTGCGCTTCTGTTCCATCGAATATCCCGAGGAAAAATCGCTGACACAGGCACAGGCGGATTTTATTATAGACTATTGTCTAAAAGCGGACGCGGCAGTGAAAGCTCTCGACGGATACGAGGACTATCTGGACGTAGATTCGCTGATCGACTGGTTTATCACGCACGAGTTGTTCTATAATCTGGAATCCTGCTTTCGACGCAGCTGCTTTCTGACGAAAGAGCCGGGCGGTAAGCTGAAAATGGGACCGCTCTGGGATTTTGATTTAGCCATGGGCAATCTGTACAACGATTTCGGCAATTACCGAAATTGGATGTGCCTGTCCCAGAAATACGGCTACATTGAGGACAACTGGTTCACCTATCTTCTGAAGGACGAGGCATTCCGATCCCGTCTGAAGGCGCGCTGGGATGCGATCAAGGACGATCTGCTTCTGACAGCGCTCTCCGCCGTGGATCGGATGGGCGAAACGCTCACACCGCACGCCGTGTATAATTTTGCACGATGGGAGCTTCTCGGAACACGGGCTGTACCCCCGCAGCCTCTCCTGATTACGGAGCTGGTAACGTACGGTGACAATGTCCGGTATCTGCGCGATTTCATTGAGAATCGCTGGCAGTGGTTGGACGGGAATATTTGAATATAAATCGCCCCAAAAAGGCAGATTCACTCCGGATTCATAAACAAAAAACCGACGGTAAAAACGTCGGTTTTTTCTTGTGTGTTTATATTTGGCATCCGCCGAAATCACAAAGCGCGGTAGAACCATATCTCGCCCGTGCGCTTGGGCAGCGAAACGGGAAAGCCTTTTTCAATGAGCTCCGCTCCGCTTACTGTAGCCGTACGGTCAAATTCCGGTGATTGGAGGAAATATGTCTTTTTCGGATCGATGCCGCGCAGATACGCCGTAAACGTCTCCTCGGGGGCACACGTATTGCGGATCGCCTGGAACACACCCTCGTTTTTTTCTTCATTATGGAACTGGATCGCGTGCCAGCACGTGTTTGTGCGATCCGACTGCTTCAACACGTAGAAATCGCTGTCCAGCATATACGGCACAGCGCGCTCCCAGATCGATTGGAACTTCTTGAAATACGCACACTCCTCCGTGCCGGCATATTCACCGTCGGGCATCGCCATGCAGTTTTTGTGCTCGTACCAGAAAGACGGAGAGAATGCGTTATGTGCCATAAAGTTATCAAACACTCCGTCGCGCACCGCCCCTTCGGCGCCATTCGTATAATTGCCTTCGGCATCATCCCATGAGAATGCCATCGTACCGCTGTAGACCTCCCATGTGTGAGAAAAGGCAGCGGTACACTGATCGATCGGATGGATGCCGTGACCGTAATCCGTCTGGTGAAGCGAAACGGAACGCCGCATCGATTCCAGATCGCTCCGTCTGCCGCCCGATGCTACAGAGTTGATGAGAAGGCCGGGATTGCGCAAAAGCAGCTCATCCCAGAAGCGGAGAAACCCTTGATTGTACAGGTTCTCCGTGACGCCGAGGCGATCTTCCTCATCGTTCTGAATCCACCAATTCAGCGGCGCAAAATTAAAATCCTGCCGGTAAATATCGACGCCGTACTCCTTGATCATACCGTCGATGTGCGTAATCAGCCAGTCCACACATTCCGGATTGGAGAGATCCATCAGTCCCATATTGTCAAACAACCGGCGGGTGACACCGGTCAGGCGCACGTGATCCAGCACGGATTCGTCTTTCAAGCGAATGACAAACCGATCGGGATACTCTCCGAAAATATGCTTCAGGTAGATGCGTTCCGGCTCAAACCAGAGCAGAAATTTCATGCCGTACCGATGGCATCTCTCGCCGATGGAGGCAAGGCCGTTCGGATAACGGATCGGATCGGAGCACAGACCGCCCGTGTAGTTCCATGTAATCACACCCGTGTCCTTGTCCTGACAGGTATACCAGCCGGCATCGATCCAGTAGACGTTGTTGCCAATCTCGCTTGCCTTACATTTATCGATGTACGAAAGCTGCTGCTTCTCCGATGATAGTGTGAAGCAAACACCCTCACCGCCGAATCCGGCAGCACAGATCGGATCAGGAAGCGCTCCGTTCGGCTTCGGAATTACGTGCGCGATCATGAATCGGCGCCACAGATTGATACCGCGCTCCTCCCCGCCCTCAAACGTCATAACGGTCATGCGCGCCGTGCGCACCTTCTCACCGGGCTTCAGATAAAAACGGGCGTATTGCTGGCGCGCCTTCATCAAAAATCCGCCGTCCGCAAGAGAAAATTCGGAGATCCACTGCCCAGGCCAACCGATCGAAATTGTGTAACCGAAATCCTTGCAAAGGACACGGTAGTACGGGAGCGCGCAGTCACTACCGCGGCCTCCGTCGGGATGCTGCGTGAAATACGGATCGGCAGTCAGATCCCATCTGCGGTCGGTAAACAGCTCTCTGTCGCAGGTGTCACCGGTATTGTACACGATCACGGGATCCTCGCCCGGCAGAAAACCGTCCATCCCGTGAAAATCGGTGATGATCGGCGTGTTTTTATCGGTCACGTTCTCCAGCCAATACGTCCACTCGACTACGGGGAAATCGAGATACTCAACGCATTCCGCCGTCATTTTCACTCCGATATCCGGATTCACCGCCGTGACGGTGTACTCAACAATGTTGCTGTCCACAAATCGCTTGGAAACGATCGGAGAAAAAGATGACGGAATCCCGCGATACACCGTTTCCCCGACTTTATAGGAAACAGGCAGGGATGCCGGATCCTTAACAAACGAATGGGCGCACGCGCAGATGCGACGCATATCCGCAGCGGTGGTTTTGTTTGTATTCATGAGAACGCCTCCTGATGATTGGCTGTTTGCCATAGTATAGCATATTTCAATAAGGTTCACAAGCACTTTTTTGGACACGCGACAGAAGAAATGTCTTAAAACAAAAATCCGGCGGGCTTTCGCCCGCCGGAAGTTTACCGGGGAAATTACGGAGTGAACATGTTGCGAGCAGAAACGCCGAACTTCATAACAGCCTCAAACAGCGGGCTTTCTGCGCTCTTACGTGCTGCGTAGCTCTCAACACTGTCTACGATTACGCCGTATACGCTGCCGTCAGCGTTGTACATCGTGATCGTGATATCCTGAGATACGTCGGCTGCTACCATTGTCGTGACGCTGACACCGGTCAGAGCA
>JAFTUH010000064.1 GCA_017466375.1 Clostridia bacterium
AAGTACATCCAGGCGTACTTCCAGTACGACTCCAAAAAGACTTCCGGTATCACCATCTCCCACCTCCGCTTCGGTGATGCGCCGATCAAGTCTCCTTACTACATCAACAAGGCTGACTTCGTTGCATGCCACAACTCCTCCTACCTGAAGAAGTATGACATGATCTCCGACGTTAAGCCGGGCGGCACGTTCCTGCTTGACTGCTCTTGGGATATGGACGGTCTCGAGGCAAACCTGCCCGCTAAGGTCAAGGCGTACATCGCCAAGAACAACATCAAGTTCTACACCATCGACGCTACCACGATCGCTACGAAGAAGATCGGTAACGCAAAGGTTAAGAACACCGTTCTGCAGTCCGCATTCTTCTCCCTCGCAGGTATTTTGCCGAAGGACGAAGCAATCGACTACATGAAGAAGGCCGCTTACAAGTCCTACATCAAGAAGGGACAGGCAATCGTTGATCTCAACTACGCCGCTATCGATGCAGGCGCAGACGCTTTCGTTGAGGTTAAGGTTCCCGCCGCTTGGGCAGATGTCGCTCCCGACGCGCCCGCAGCTGCATTCACCTCCAAGAGAGCCGATCTCGAGAAGTTCGTCAACACCGTCGTGAAGCCGACCAACGCCATGGCAGGCGACTCCCTCCCCGTTTCCGCATTCGAGGATTACGTGGACGGCACGTTCCCGCAGGGCTCCGCAGCTTCCGAGAAGCGCGGCGTTGCCGTATACGTTCCCGAGTGGATTCCCGAGAACTGTATCCAGTGTAACAGCTGTGCGTTCGTTTGCCCGCACGCTACCATCCGTCCGTTCGCTATGACGGAGGAAGAGGCAGCCGCAGCTCCGGCGAACACCAAGTTCACCGCAAAGCCGGTCCTCAAGACGAACTACAAGTTCACGATGGCTGTCTCCCCGATGGATTGTATGGGTTGTACCCTCTGCGTCAAGGCGTGCCCTGTGACCGCCAAGGCAGAGAAGGACGGCACCGACAAGAAGGCGCTTCGCATGGTTCTCCGCGAGACGCAGGAAGATCAGCAGGCTCCGTGGGATTACGCCGTTGCAAACGTTGCAGAGAAGCCCGAGCTCATCAACACCACCGTCAAGGGATCCCAGTTCAAGCAGCCGCTGCTTGAGTTCTCCGGTTCCTGCGCAGGCTGTGCTGAGACCTCTTACGCACGTCTCATCACCCAGCTGTTCGGTGAGAGAATGTACATCTCCAACGCTACCGGTTGTTCTTCCATCTGGGGTGGTTCCGCTCCCGCTACGCCGTACACCGTCAACAACATGACCGGTCACGGTCCCGCTTGGGCAAACTCCCTGTTCGAGGACAACGCTGAGCACGGTCTCGGTATGTACCTCGGTCAGAAGGTCATCCGCAACCGCCTCATCGCAAAGGTTGAGGAGATGATGGCTTCCGATAAGGCTTCCGACGAGTTCAAGGCTGCCGCTAAGGCTTACCTCGACACGAAGGACAACGGCAAGGAGAACACCGCTGCCGCTGAGGCTCTCATCGTTGAGCTTGAGAAGGCTGCCGCTGCCGGCTGCCCGACCGCTCCCGAAATCCTTGCAGAGAAGACCTACCTTGCTAAGAAGTCCGTATGGATCTTCGGTGGTGACGGCTGGGCATACGATATCGGCTTCGGCGGTCTCGACCACGTAATCGCTTCCGGCGAGGATGTAAACATCATGGTATTCGATACCGAGGTTTACTCCAACACGGGCGGTCAGGCTTCCAAGGCTTCCAACATCGGTCAGGTTGCTCAGTTCGCAGCAGCAGGTAAGGCAATCGGCAAGAAGAACCTTGCAGAGATCGCTATGTCCTACGGCTACGTATACGTTGCACAGGTCGCCATGGGCGCAGATATGAATCAGCTGCTCAAGGCGCTCACCGAGGCTGAGGCATACAACGGTCCGTCCATCATCATCGGCTACGCTCCGTGTGAGATGCACGGCATCAAGGGCACGATGCAGAACTGCCAGCTCGAAATGAAGCGCGCCGTTGAGGCAGGCTACTGGCAGATGTTCCGCTTCAACCCGGCACTGAAGGCAGAGGGCAAAAATCCCTTCTCCCTCGACTCCAAGGAGCCGACCGGCAGCTACATCGACTTCATCAAGAGCGAGAACCGTTACAGCCGCCTGATGCAGGCATTCCCGGAGAGAGCCGAGGCACTCTTCGCACAGGCTGACGCGAACGCAAAGGCGAAGTACGAGAGACTGACCAGATTTGTAGAGCTCTACAAATAATCCAAACCGCAACAAAAACGGCTGATCCTTCGGGATCGGCCGTTTTTTGTTTGTGTGCACCGTTTAAGCGGACGATACACAAAAAAGAGGGACTGCTTTTCGCAGTCCCTCTTTCAGAAAGGAATTCCGACCGGCTCACCCCAAGAGACCGGACAGATCGTCATACATCTTCAGTGCGTCGTAGTAGTCATCGATCGATTTCTGCGCACTGTCCTTGTACGATGCATAGAAGGAAGCAAAGCTGCCGTTTCCGAGCACCGCAGCCTCCTTCCAGGGGAACCAGAACAAACGGCGCAGATCGCCGGAAAGTCCCCAGTACGTCATACCGGGATCGTAGCAGATCGTGTCAAAAAGGATGTCGAGCATCTTCGGTGCCGTCGGATCCTGTGCGAGCTGACCGTCCAGAACGAGATCGTAATACGTATCAATGACACCGCCCTCAACGTCACTGCCGTAAGCCAAGAGCTCAACCGTCGCGCCAACCATTTCCGGATTTTGAATCGTCGTCGGAACGACCATCAGTCCGCCCCAGTCGAGGGAGTAGTAGTTCTCCTGCTCGGAATCGTATTTCGGGAACGGCACGATACCGTAATCCACATCCGTGTCGCGCAGTTCTTCAGCACCCGCAATATTCGACATCCAGAAGAGCACCTGATTCGTGCTCATGTGCAGGGGCTCGGCATCGTCACCGTCCGGGAAGGCGACCATGATGTGATCCTTCGTCCATCCGGCAACCGTCTCGCAGATGTCCTGCGCCTTTTCGTTGTTTTCAAAAACGTCAAGCTTGCCGTCCTCACCCTTGTATGCCATCAGCTGATCCGAGGACGACCAAAAGCTGAGCACCGTCGAGCCGCCGCCCGCTTGGCAGGAGATACCGTAGGTATCGCCGTCGTCAAAACCGTTGTTGTCTACATCGCGGGATGCCGCACGGGCAAGCTCGTCGAATTTGTCCAGCGTCCACTCGTTTGTCTCGATCAGATCGTACGGATTCTCAAGGCCAAGATCCGTAATCATATCTTTATTGAAGAAAATCGCGTACGGACACGGGAGCATGTAATCGTTCGCGCCAAGCAGATAGTGGGAACCGAGTTTCAGGTTGTCCATCTGCTCCTGATTCCACCAATCGGCGGTAAGATCCACATACGGGAGTTCCTCAAGCGGGAAGAGCGATCCTCCGGAGGTGTACGCAGACAGCTTCGAGATACAGTGCGTCAGAACGATCTGCATCGCGTCGTCGCCGGTACCGATGGTCTGCTCCATCGCCGCGTACATATTCGCGTAGGTATCGTACATTTTCTCTGAAATCTGCACGCCGATCGCATCCTCAACGGTACGGCGGCGGTTGTAGATTGCGCTCTGCATCGGGTCGGTGGACTCTTCCTCGGCAAAGAAATAGTACAGATAGCCCTGCCACTCAAACGCAGTGATCGTCAGTGTCTCATTGCCGAAATCGAGTTCGTCGGTAGGAACCTTGTGCGCGCGTCCCGTGACAGCCGTGTCATCCACAGTTGTGTCGGCAGGATCGGTGCCATCGGAAGCAGGCGTGGTATCACCGGTATTATCGCCGGTGCTTACCGGGGGTGTCTCATCGCCGCCACAGGATACCGCCAGAGGCAGTACGAGCAGCATCGCGAGAAGCAAGCATAGAATCTTTCTCATAGGGTATCTCCTTTTTTATAAAAAATAACATTATCATTATACACCCGGTCCCACCGCCAGTCAAGAGCGAAATGCGCACTTTACACAAATGCACGGACAAATTTTGCAAACATTTGTCTGAACCAAACAAAAAAGGGGACTGCCGAAGCAGTCCCTTTTCGGTAAATATCAGCCAAACCATCCGTCCAAGCTATCGTAGATCGCGAGAGCCTCATAATAATCGTCAATGAACTTCTGCGCGCCTTCCTTGTTGGAAGCGTAGAAGGACGAAAAGTCGGATCTTCCCTGCAGCACGCCGTAGTTCCACGGATAGTAGAACAACTGCAGATAGCTGCCGGAAAGGCCCCAGAAGGTCACGCCGGGATCGTAGCAGATCGTGTCAAACAGAATGTCAAGCATCTGCGGTGCCGTCGGATCCTGCGAAAGCTGACCGTCCAGAACGAGATCGTAATACGTATCAATGACACCGCCCTCCACGTCACTGCCGTAAGCCAAGAGCTCAACCGTCGCGCCAACCATTTCCGGGTTCCGAATCGTCGTCGGAACAACCATCAGTCCGCCCCAGTCGAGGGAGTAGTAGTTCTCCTGCTCGGAATCGTATTTCGGGAACGGAACGATACCGTAATCCACATCCGTATCGCGGAGCTCCTCAGCGCCTGCAATATTGGACATCCAGAAAAGAACGTGATTCGTGCTCATGTGAATCGCATCGGTGGATTTGCCGCTCGGGAACGGGCAAATGAGGTGATCCTTCGACCACTGTGCGACCGTCTCGCAGATATCCTGTGCCTTTTCGTTGTTTTCAAAGATAGAAAGCTTACCGTCATCGTCCTTGTATGCCATAAACTGCTCGGAAGCAGACCAGAAACTGAGGAACGTAGAGCCGCCGCCATTCTGGCAGGAGATGCCGTAGTAGTCGTTTTCATCATACGTGCCGCTGCTGTCGGCGTCACGGGAAGCCGCACGGGCAAGCTCCTCGTATTTGTCGATCGTCCACTCGTTCTTCTCAACGAGATCGTACGGGTTCTCAATACCGAGATTCGTAATCATATCTTTATTGAAGAAAATCGCATACGGGCACGGAAGCATGTAATCGTTCGCGCCGAGCAGGTAGTGGCTGCCGAGCTTCAGACTGCCCATCTGCTCCTTGTTCCACCAATCGGCATCCAGATTGACGTACGGAAGCTCGTCAAGCGGGAAGAGCGTACCGCCGGAGGTATAGGTGGAAAGGCGGGAGATACAGTGCGTCAGCACGATCTGCATCGCGTCGTCGCCCGTACCGACGGACTGCTCCATCGCGCTGTACATCTCGTCGTAGGTGGCGTACATACGCTCCGTGATCGCTACGCCGATTGCCTCCTCAACGGAGCGGCGGCGGTTGTAGATCGCCGCCTCCATCGGGTCCTCGGATTCTTCCTCAGCGAAGAAGTAGTACTTATAGCCCTGCCAGTCAAAGGCCGTGATGACAACCTCTTCGTTCTCGAAATCAAGTTCATCGGTCGGCACCTTGAGCATATTCTCATCGGAGGTTTCGGCATCGGAGGTGACAGCCGGCTCGGTGCCGTCGGGGGCAGTCGTGGTGTCACCGGTGTTGTCGCCGGTAGTCACCGGAGGCTTCTCATCATTATTGCAAGCGACGGCCAGAGGCAGCACGAGCAAGATCGCAAGAAGCAGGCAAATAATTTTTTTCATGGGGAACTCCTTTTTCGTCCAAAATGTGCGATTGATAGTGTCATTATAGCGAAATCCCTGTAACTTGTCAACAAAAAGCCGGCGTTTTTAACGCAGATTGTGCAATTTGAGGTTGTTTTTTGAACAAATCTGTTTTTTATCCATGACAATTTACGCCGTATCCGCCACGCCGCACCGCGACAGAAAAAGAACAAGGACTCACATCCGTTCGGGTGCAAGTCCTCGTTCTTTTATTAAGTGATAGAGAGAGAAAGTGAATTCATTCCAACAAAACGCTCTCCGTCCTCCTTTTCGTTCCGAAAGCGGAAAGTGCTTTGTCATTTTGTTGTGTATATATATTAGCAGAGAATTCACTCTTTGTCAATACAAATCACAAAATTTTTCTCATTTTTTCGTGCAAAACCGTAGTTTTGTCCATTTTCGTTGTTTTATCCCGTTTTCGTGTGTGTTTTTGCACAAAAGCCAACGATTGCACAAATGTGTCGGTATTCCTGTCATTCACATGCCGAATCTGTCAAAAAAATGACCTGTAATCACAAAATCTGACCCTTTATTGACACCATCCGCGACAAAACTGCTGCCAATCGCCGGGAGTGACAAAAAACCGACTGTCACCGAAAAAAGCTGGGTTCTTCCAAAAAAGGATTCGTTTTTTCCATTATTCGCCGAGGTCAATCTTTTACGGATAACTTTTCCTTCAGAAATTGCCCCGTATAGGAGTGCGCGACCGCCGCGATTTCCTCCGGCGTGCCCTGCGCGATCACGGTACCGCCGCCATCGCCGCCCTCCGGCCCCATGTCGATGATATGGTCCGCCACCTTGATTACGTCCAGATTGTGCTCGATCACGAGAACCGTGTTTCCGGCATCCGTCAGCCTCTGCAAAATCGCGATAAGTTTGTCCACATCGGCGGAGTGGAGTCCCGTCGTCGGCTCATCGAGGACGTAGAACGTCTTGCCGGTCGATCGTTTGGACAGCTCGGTGGCAAGTTTCACTCTCTGCGCCTCGCCGCCGGAAAGCGTCGTTGCCGGCTGACCGAGCTTCACATAACCGAGTCCGACGTCGCAGATCGTACGGATGCGATTGCCGATTCTTGGGATATCCGCAAAGAAATCCGCCGCCTCCTCCGCCGTCATGTCGAGCACCTCGGCGATATTTTTGCCCTTGTATCTGACCTCGAGTGTGTCGCGGTTGTATCTGGCACCGTGGCAGACGTCGCACGTGACGTACACATCGGGAAGAAAATGCATCTCGATGCACTTCACACCGTCGCCCTCGCACGCCTCGCACCGTCCGCCCTTCGTATTGAAACTGAAGCGACCGGCGGTGTATCCGCGCATCTTGGCGGCAGGCGTCTTTGCGAACAGCTCGCGGATATCGTTGAACAGCCCCGTATACGTTGCCGGATTGGAGCGCGGCGTGCGCCCGATCGGGCTCTGATCGATGGAGATGACCTTGTCCAGTGCCTCGATGCCGTCAATGCCGCGGTGCTTGCCCGCCGTCGTCATCGCGCGGTTCAGCTTGCGCGCCAGCACGGGATACAGAATCCCGTTCACAAGCGACGATTTGCCCGACCCGGACACGCCCGTGACGCACACGAGGCATCCGAGCGGGATCGACACGTCGATATTTTTGAGATTGTGCAGCTGTGCGCCGTAGACGGTCAGTTTTTTGCCGCTGCCTGCCCGTCTCGACTGCGGTACAGCGATCCTTCTCCGTCCCGCGAGAAACGCGCCCGTAACAGATTCTTCGCACGCCATCACCTCGGCAGGCGAACCGATCGCGACGAGGTTGCCGCCGTGGATGCCCGCGCCCGGACCAATGTCCACGATGCAGTCGGCGGCTTCCATCGTCTCCTCGTCATGCTCGACGACGAGAACGGAGTTGCCGAGATCGCGCAGCCGCTTGAGCGTGGCGATCAGGCGGCTGTTGTCTCTCTGATGCAGACCGATCGACGGCTCATCGAGGACGTACATGACGCCTGTGAGCGCGGAGCCGATCTGCGTGGCAAGGCGGATGCGCTGTGCCTCGCCGCCCGAAAGCGTCCCCGCCCGTCTGCCGAGCGTGAGGTATTCGAGCCCTACGTTAATGAGAAAGCCGAGCCGCTCGCGCAGCTCTTTCATGATCTCGCGGGCGATCTTCATCTCCGACTCCGTGAACGAAAGACCGTTCAAAAACGCAAGCGATTCCGTAATCGACAAAGCGCAAAGAGAGGAGATATCCATCCCGCCGACGGTAACGGAGAGCGCGGACGGATTCAGCCGTCTGCCGCCGCATTCGGGGCAGTCGCTCTCGTCCATGAACTGATCGTAGTAGTCCGCCTCGGACGACTTCATGGTGACGCGTGTGTTAATGATCGGAATTACGCCGTCCCATTTCGCGTGCTGCCGTTTGCCGACCGTGCCGAAATAGCGCGTGACGTCGTACGTCTCCTCGCCCGTGCCCCACAGAAGCGCGTGCATCGCCTCGGGCGTGAAGGATGCCAGCGGCTGATCAATGGTAAAGCCGTGTGCTTTGCCGACCGCCATCACGAGCGGTCCGTTCCACGAATCGGGCGTGATGGATTTGAAGCCGTTGACGGCGATACCGCCCTCCGCGAGCGACAAAGACGTATCGGGCATGATCCGCTCGGGGGAAACGGAGCGCAGCACGCCGATGCCGAGGCAATGCGGGCACGCACCGAATGGATTATTGAATGAAAAGAGCCGCGGCTCCAAAACACCGAACGAGCCGCCGTGCTCGGGGCAGGCATAGCGTGTGGAGTAGGTGAAAACCTCCCCCTCGCCCTCTCTCGGCACGGTGACGATGACAACATCGCCGTCCGACTGCTTCAGCGCCGTCTCGACGGAATCGGACAGGCGTGAGCGGATATCCTCACGCAGCACAAGGCGGTCAACGACCAGCTCGATCGTGTGCTTTTTATTCTTATCCAGCCCCATATCCTCGACGATGTCGCACACGACGCCGTCCACGCGCGCACGGACGAAACCGTTCTTGATCGCATCGGCGAAGACTTTCTCATGCCGTCCTTTTTTGCCGCGCACGAGCGGGGAGACGACGAGAAACCGCGTCCCCTCGGGCATTTTCATGATCGCGTCCAGAATCTGATCGACGGAGGACTGACGGATCTCGCGTCCGCATTCGGGACAGTGCGGCACGCCGAGCCGCGCGTACAGAAGGCGGAGATAATCGTAGATCTCCGTGACCGTGCCAACGGTGGAGCGAGGGTTTTTGCTCGTCGTTTTCTGATCGATCGAGATCGCGGGGGACAGCCCCTCAATGGAGTCCACGTCGGGCTTGTCCAGCTGCCCGAGGAACATTCTGGCATACGACGACAGTGATTCGACAAAGCGGCGGTGCCCCTCCGCGTACAGCGTATCGAACGCAAGCGACGATTTGCCCGATCCCGACAGTCCCGTAAAGACGACGAGCTTATCGCGGGGGATCGTGACGTCAATATTCTTGAGATTATGCATCCGCGCACCGCGGAGAATGATTTCGTTCATAGTTTCACTCCGTAAAAAGGGGATACAATGCGGACCCTTTTTGAAAGCTCCCAAATTCATTTTGTGTTCCCACTGTCGTTCGGTTTCGCCAAAGCCTCCCTCCGAGAGGGAGGTGGCATGGCGTAGCCATGACGGAAGGAGCCTGCGCAACAATATTGTTCAACTAAATCCACCGTTTACGCACTCTCCCTCACCCGACTTCGTCGGGAGCTCCCTCCCGGAGGGAGCCAAATGAAAGCTACTTCATCCGGAAACACATTGTCGAACTGGAACTAAAAAAGGTGTGGCCCCCAAAAACTTTTATGAATGGGTTTCAGTAATCATATCTGCCGTTCAAAGCCGAGATAGCGTGTGCCTTGGAAAGTCAGCTTGCCGCGGTCGCCCTCGACGAGCATCCCGTATTCCTCTCCCGTGACGGAAAGCTCCATGCGGTCGCCGCTTTCCACTTCAAAAGTGGCATAATAATACGTGTGATAATGCCTGTGCCCGTGCTGCGATCGGTGGGAGGAGGATGCCGTGCGCTTGGTTACCACAGCCGCATCCACCATCAAGCGCGGCGAGGCGTTGTTTTTCGACCACTGCCCGATACCGCGCACGGCAGTCACGATAAACGTACCGATCACGATCGTAAAGATCGCGATAAAAAAGACGGGAAACAAGGCTTCCATTAAACCGAACATATCTGTCTCCTTTATTTCTTCACAAGGGTAAGCTCCCTGATCTTGTCGCGGAGGTACGCGGCTTCCTCAAAGCGAAGCTCCTTCGCCGCCTTCTTCATCTGCGCGGTGAGATCCTCGATGCGTGCCTCTCTGTCCGCCGCGCTCTCCTTCACGGGATCGCCGTGGCTCTTGCGCTTTTCGAGCTTCTTCTTGTTCTCCTCGGACGCACCGATCGCGATCAGATCGCGGATACCCTTCTTGACCGTCTGCGGCGTGATGCCGTGCGCGTCGTTGTACTCCTTCTGAATCCGGCGGCGGCGCTCCGTTTCATAGATTGCCGATTTCATCGACCGCGTCTGTGTATCCGCGTACAGGATGACCTTGCCGCCGACGTTTCTCGCCGCGCGTCCGATCGTCTGAATGAGCGACGTCTCGCTTCTGAGGAAGCCCTCCTTATCCGCGTCGAGGATCGCGACAAGCGTGACCTCCGGCAGATCGATACCCTCGCGCAAGAGGTTGATGCCGACGAGCACGTCGTACATCCCCATGCGCAGATCGCGGATCAGCTCCATGCGCTCCATCGTATCGATATCGTGATGGATGTATTTCACGCGGATTCCCTGCTCGTCCAGATACTGCGATAGATCCTCCGCCATCTTTTTCGTAAGCGTTGTGACGAGCACGCGCTCCCCGCGGCTGACACGCACACGGATCTCACCGGTGAGATCGTCCACCTGCGTCTCCACAGGGCGCACCTCAATCTCGGGATCGAGCAGTCCCGTCGGGCGGATGAGCTGCTCGGCCACCTGCGAGGAGTGCTCCCTCTCATAATTGCCGGGCGTCGCCGAGACAAAAATCGCCTGATTGATCTTCTCCTCAAATTCGTCAAAGCGAAGCGGGCGGTTGTCGAACGCGGACGGCAGTCGAAATCCGTACTTGACGAGATTTTCCTTACGGGCGCGATCTCCGCCGCTCATACCGCCGACCTGCGGCAAGGTAGCGTGACTCTCGTCCACGAACAGCAGGAAATCCTTCGGGAAATAATCCATCAGCGTGTACGGCGTATCCCCCGGCGCACGTCCCGCAAAAATGCCGGAGTAGTTCTCAATACCCGAGCAGTAGCCGATCTCGCGGAGCATTTCGAGGTCGTATTTCGTTCTTTCCTCGATTCTCTGCGCCTCAAGCAGCTTGTTTTCGCTCTTGAAATACGCGACTCGCTCCGCCAGCTCCTCCTCGATTCTCGCGTACGCCGTCTCCCGGCTTTCGGGCGCGATGACGTAGTGATTCGCGGGATACACAGCGGCATAGGTAAGATCGCGCAAAGATGCCCCCGTCAGCGGATTGATCTCCGTGATGCGGTCGATCTCGTCCCCGAAAAACTCGACGCGGATCGCCCGCTCGCCCTCATTGGACGGAAAAATCTCGACCGTATCCCCGCGGATGCGGAATTTGTTTCGCGCAAAGCCGACGTCGTTTCTGTCGTACTGGATATCGACGAGATGGCGGACAAGCTCATCGCGGCTGATCGGCATACCGGGGCGGAGCGAGGTGACCTGCGCCTTGTATTCCTCGGGCGAACCGAGGGAATAGATACACGATACGCTGGCAACGATGATGACATCCCGTCTTTCAAAGAGAGCACTCGTCGCACTGTGGCGGAGCTTGTCGATCTCCTCGTTGACAAGCGCATCCTTTTCAATATACATATCCCGACCGGGGACGTACGCCTCCGGCTGGTAGTAGTCATAGTAGGATACAAAATATTCGACCGCGTTATTCGGAAAGAACTCGCGGAACTCGGTGCAGAGCTGGGCAGCGAGCGTCTTATTATGCGCAAGCACGAGCGTCGGTCGGTTCAGCTTTGCGATCACGTTCGCCATCGTGAACGTCTTGCCCGATCCGGTCACGCCGAGCAGCGTCTGCATGCGCATGCCGGACTCGACCCCTGCGACGAGAGCATCGATCGCCTCCGGCTGATCTCCCGTCGGGGAATATTCGGAATGCAGTTCAAAACGGTCCATACGCACCTCCGCAAACAATTTACCTTATTAGTATACCACACTCGCGCACCGTTGTAAAGCGGAAAATGTGAACATTTGTTTGCCCGGAGCAAAAAGAGAATGCCGCACACAAGGCACGGCATTCAATCTTTACATTCTTTCGGAAAAATACCGCATTGCGTCGTGCATCGCCGTGGAATCGTCCGTTTTCGCACTGAATTCCAGCCCGAAATACCCGTCGTAACCGATTTTTTTCAGCTGGGCAAACGCCTCCGCGAACGGGACACCGCCCTGCCCGACCGGCGTATTATGCATGTATTTTCCGCCGAGCGTTTTCAGTCCGCCCTCGGGGATATCGTTGTTCACCACGTCCTTCAGATGCGCATGCACGATCCGATCCGCAAACGCAGGGATGATATCGGTAATCAGCTCATCCGCCTGCATGATGTTGCCGAAATCGGCGACAACCCCGATATCGCGGCCGACCGCGTCGATCATGGCGGTCATGCCCCCGACGCCGTTGAATATGTAGCCCTGATCCTCATAGACCGGGCGCACACCGAGCGGTGCGGCATAGTCGTAGATCTCCTGCACCACCTTCACGCCCTTCTCAAACAGCTCGTCCTTCCGCGCAAGTACCCGCGCAGGATCGGCATGTTCGGGGATGACGGTGTGATGCAGATACGGGCAGTCGAGAATCGCGGCCACCTCAGCGTATCCCTTGAGGTATTTCATTTTCTCCTCGGCATCCTCGCCGACCATATCGATGTAAAGCGAGAAGCAGGGGAAAACGACCCCTCGCTCATCGGCGTACTTCTTGATCTCGCGCGCAACGTCCTTGTCCGGCGTTGCAAATTCAAAGCTGCAGAATCCTTCCACCGCGTTGAGCCCATGCTCGCAAGCGGCATCGATCATCGCACGGTATGATCTCGTGCGCGGGAACGGGGGCGTGTAGTAGCAAAATTTCGGTTCCATAGCGTATCCTTTCTAAGAGGGGGTCAGACGTCCGCCTCTTCCCAGTACTGACTTCCGTATTTTGTAATAAATTCCTTACGTGCCGGCAGATCGTCTCCGAGCAGCGTCTCAAACATACGCGCGGTCGCCTCCGCCTCGGCTGGATTCACGCGGATGAGACGGCGCGTTGCCGGGTGCATCGTCGTTTTCGACATCATGTCGGGATCGTTTTCGCCGAGACCCTTCGATCGCTGGAGGGTGTATTTTTTGCCCTCTTTTTCCAGTCTGGCGGTGATTTCCGTCTTTTCCGGCTCGTTGTACGCAAACTCGACCTCACCCTTATTCGGTGTGATCTCATACAGCGGTGATTCCGCAATGTAGATCCTGCCCTCCTGAATCAGCGTCGGAAGCAGGCGGTAGAAGATCGTCAGAAGCAAGGTGCGGATCTGGAATCCGTCCTCATCGGCATCCGTACAGAAGATGATCTTCGACCATTTGAGCGCGTCCATGCTGAACGGTACGGTGTCGCCCTTGAATTTTCCCTTCAGCTCGACGCCGCAGCCGATGACCTTCAAGAGATCGAGAATGATATCGCTCTTGAAAATGCGGTCATAGGTGCTCTTCAGACAGTTGAGCGTCTTACCGCGCACGGGGATGATTGCCTGAAATTCGCTGTCCCGCGCGAGTTTGACGGACGTAAGCGCGGAGTCACCCTCCACGATATACAGTTCCCGCTTTTCGGGATCCTTCGAGCGGCACGCGACGAATTTCTCCACGCTTTTCGCAGGATCGCCGCCGCCCGACACGGACAGCTTTTTCTTCAGATCGAGACGCGTATTCTCCGCACTCTCGCGGGAACGCTTGTTGACAAGCACCTGCGTGAGGAACTTGTCCGCCTCCATCGGCTTTTCGAGGAAGTAGATCTCGAGCTGTTCCTTGATGAACGCCGTCAGCGCTTCCTTAATAAACGTGTTGTTGATCGCCTTTTTCGTCTGGTTGGCGTAGGAAGTCTGCGTGGAAAGGCTGTTTGTGACGAGGATCAGGCAGTCCTCAATATCCTGGAACTGGATCTTCGCCTCGTTTTTCGTGTACTTTCCTGCCGCCTTCAGTTTTTTATCGACTGCGCTTGTAAAGCCGAGGCGCACCGCATCAGCCGGGGATCCGCCGTGCTCGAGGAAGCTGGAGTTGTGATAGTACTCGAGCATCTGCACCTTGTTCGATACGCAGAACGCGATCTCCGCCTTGAGGCGGTATTCGTCCTTATCCTCGCGGTCGCGTCCCTTCGTCTCGAGCTTCCAGAGCACCGTCTCCGTCATCGCGGTGTCGCCCGCAATCTCACCGATATAGTCCGTGATACCGTTTTCATAGCGGAAGGACTGCTCGGAAAACGTGCCGTCCTCCTCCTCAAAGCGGAGAATGAACGTCAGTCCCGCGATCACGACCGCCTGCTTTTTCAAAGTCTCCGTAAAGAATTCGCGCGGGATCGCCGTATCGGTGAACACCTCCAGATCGGGACGCCAGCGCACGGTCGTGCCCGTCTTGCGCGTGCTCTTTTTCGGAATCGGCTCCTTTGCAAGCTCGGATACAGGCTCGCCCTTTCTGAAATGGATCGACGAAACTTCGCCTCTCGCATAGGAATAGACGTCCATGTATTCACTCGCGTACTGCGTGGCACACGCACCGAGTCCGTTCAGACCGAGGGAGTATTCATACGCGGCGCCGTCCTCGTTGTTGGCGTATTTGCCGCCCGCGTACAGTTCGCAGTAGATGAGCTCCCAGTTGTACCGTCCCTCCGCCTCGTTATAGTCCAGCGGAACGCCGCGGCCGCAGTCCTCCACCTGAATGGAGCGATCGGCAAACACCGTCGTAGTGATGACGTCACCGTAGCCCTCGCGCGCCTCATCAACGGCATTGGAGAGAATCTCGAAATAGGAATGCTCGCAGCCCTCAAGACCGTCCGATCCGAAAATGACGGCAGGACGCTTGCGAACGCGGTCTGCACCCTTCAGCGATGTAATCGATTGGTTGTTGTATTCAGGTGTCTTTTTCGCCATAATATCCCTCTCTTGTTGAATTTTGTGGGGGAATAAAGGAGAGCCGGAGGAACTTTTTGCAAAAAGTTCCCCCGCACCCCCTCAAAAACCTTTATAAAAGGGGATGTGCAAAAATAGTTTCTTTCCCATATATAAAAGTTTTGGTCGAGCTTTTTCAAAAGCTCGCGGGGTCGAGGGGCGGAGCCCCCGCGTGCTCCCCGCGCGTCCCCTTACTCCAGTGATGCCATCAGCAGCCTCTGCGACGCGGACGCGGTCAGACTGTCCACATTATAGAGAAAGAGGACGGCCTCCACGCCGTATTCGTCAATCAGCGCGGCGGGTGCCTGCTTGTAGTAGCGGAGATCCACGATCACGAGATCGTACTGCCGGGCAAGGAACGGCACGACCGCGTGTGCAAAGCTGTCCTTAAACAGAAGCAGCGTCTCGCGATCCTCTCCGCCCGATTCCGTCACGGTCACAAGGGCGCTGTTGCCGCCGATGAACGTGGAGTACTTGTCCTTTTTCAAAAGGTAATCCGTATCATAAAAGCCGGGGAAGCTTCGCTCACTCCCCGCGTCAAGGATCGAGGTCACGTACGCCTCATCCCCCTCAAAGCGGAAGAATTCCATCGTATCGGGATCGATCCACGATGCGCCTGCTGTTGACCACGTCGTGCCGTAGAAGGATTCGCTCACCGTTTCCCTACTGAAATCGGACAGCGGCGCCGCCGTGTCCCCCATCGCTTCGGCAATTGCGGCATAGCCGTAATACGCACCGAGCGTCGTCCAGTGATGATCCGTGCGGTAGTATACGTACTCGCCCGCTTTTGCCCGTGCGCGAAGCGGATCGCGGAGATTCAGAAGATCCACGCCCACAGCCTCGGCTTCCGTCGAAAGCGTCGCCCACAAGCGATCGCTGTACACCGATCCGTAATAACCGGGCAGCGTGTGATCGAGCACGTCCGCCGTCCGTCCCGCGACAGCCGTCGTCACAGGGATTCCGAGCGACTCACAGTGCGCGGAGAACGCGGCGATCGCGGAAAGATTCGTTTTCATGTTGTCTATGCTCGGCAGATCCTCGCGGGTGACGAGCGTCTCGCCCGTCCCGAACAGGATGCCGTTGTTGCCGCCCCGACCGAGCGCCGTTTCCGACAGCGCCTTCAGATTCACGAAGAAATCGCGCGCGGGGAACTGATCCGCCATATATTCCGCGATATCGGCGGTGAATTTTCCGTCCAGGATGCGTTCCACCGTCACCTTCGGCGCCTGCGCAAGCGATCGGTTCTCCGTTTCGGACATCGCCCGATCGGGCAGAATCCAGAACAGGATCGCAAAGACGAAGATCGCACCGAGGAACAGCGCGGTGAGGAAAACGTCGCCCGCCTTGCGGTGATTCCCCGTCTGCATCTGAATCTGAAGCAGGCGTGCGGCTTCCCTGTCACACATGGGGAGCTTTTCGGTTTTTTTATCCGTCATAACACCCTCCTCAGAATCGGAAATACAGAAACGGATTGAACGACGAATTCACAAGGTACGCGACACACAGCGTGAATCCGAGCACGCAGAGCACCGTCGCCGCCGTGCGCATCAGATCCGTCTTCTGCCACAGCTTGTAGAACAGATCGCGCGGATACTTCGTCGATGCGACCGCGAGAATCACAAGAAGAACCGCCGCCGAGGAAAGCTCGAGCATTCCCGCGGCATCGATGAATCCGATCGCTTTCCCTCCGCCGAACATGGTGGCAAGGTAGGTAAGACCCGCGGAAAAATCGTCAAACACGAACAGCCACCAGCCGAACACGACGGCAGCAAGCGTGTAGATATGCGAAATAAATTTCGGCAGCTTCTCAAAGAGCTTCAAAAGGAACGTCTTCTCGATCACGAGCAGAACGAAGTAGTACAGTCCCCACAGAACGAAGTTCCAGCTGGCACCGTGCCACAGTCCCGTAAATGCCCACACAGCAAGAAGATTGAGCATCTGCCGCCCCCTGCCGCAACGATTGCCGCCGAGGGGAATATACACATACTCCCTGAACCACGTGGAGAGGGAGATATGCCACCGCCGCCAGAAATCGGTGACGGAGGACGCCATATACGGGTAGTAGAAATTTTCGCGGAAGGAGAAGCCCATCATTTTGCCCAGACCGATCGCCATATCGGAATATCCGCTGAAATCGAAGTAGATCTGGAACGTGTACATGAGGATGCCAAGCCATGCGGCGGCGACGGACAGCTCGTCCGCCGAGGAGAGCCGCGACCAGATCTCCCCCGCAGCGTTCGCGAGGAGAACTTTTTTCGCCATACCTGCCATAAAGGTACGCACACCCGAGGCAAACAGCGCGATGGAGTGCGTTCTTCCGCGAAGCTGATCGTCCACGTCCTTGTAGCGGACGATCGGTCCCGCGATGAGCTGCGGAAACAGCGTCACATACGTGCCGAACGCGATAAAATCCTTCTGCGCGGGCGCGTCGTTGCGGTACACATCGATAACGTAGGACAGCGCCTGGAACGTATAAAACGAGATGCCGACAGGAAGCGCGACCTCGATCGCCTTGACGGAAATTCCGCTGACGGCAGTAAACGTATCGATGAAGAAATTGAAATATTTGAAATACGCAAGAATACCGAGGTTTACGGCAACGGCAACTGCCAGCCACGTCTTCGCGCGGCGCGGAGAGGATTCCCGGTATTTTCCGACGAGCAGACCGAACGCGTAATCCGCGGCGATGGTGAGGAACATGAGCACGACGTAGCGCGGCTCGCCCCATCCATAGAAGATCAGACTGACGAGGAAGAGCGTAATATTGCGGAATCTGTGCGGAGTGAAAAAATACAGAAACAGCACCGCCGCAAAATAGAGGAACAAAAATTCAAGGCTTGAAAAAACCATAAAATTCTCCTTTCTTGCAGTAGTGCTGATGTGTGGCGGCGCACCGTGCCGCCTTCACGGATTATATGCAGGGACGCAGAAATTAGGGGCGTTTCACGCCCGGAGAGATACGTGGAGGTGTGCGGCGCGCCACACCTCCACACCACCGTCGCGCACAAAGGGAGAGGGAGAGCCCTCTCCCTTTGGAATCCCACACCTCATAGCGCTTCTTTAGCGGAAGATGAGAGACGCCATACCACTTTGACTTCAGCGAGACGGGAGAGTCATGATCGACGTGCAGTGCATCCATAGCGAAAACGCCCCTCTAAAGGAAGCGCCCTACGGCGCTGGATATCTGCGACCATAGCAGGGTACGAATCGCGTGCAAATTTGTACGTACGATGTCCATTTGGAAACAATATGCGGAGATGAAGTTTGATACGGGAGGACGTAGCGCAATTTTACAGCCTCTCCCGCTGTCAGCGCAGGAAGGGGATGCGAGGTTTCCGGTTTTGCCGGAGGCAAAATTGTGTGCTCTTGCACACAAAGGAAATCCTCGTCGCGAATGGCGGCGTCCTCCTTGACGCCATTCGCACAAAACGCAGCGATTTCGCTTGGGTGGAAGTGGTATGTTTGCTTACAATTCCAACTGCACCACAGGGGAGGGGGATCCAAGGGGGCGGGGATCTTCTCCCCCGCCCCCTTTGGCGTGGCGGTGGTCGCAGATGCCGTAGGCATCTGCAAGAGGCAGCGCCGCGTTACGCGCCTCCACGAAATATTCCCGCGCAAAACTTACTTAAGGGTTTACAGGGCAAAGCCCTCTGTCAGCGTGCTACCTCTTCCATAATGAACGCCTCAAGGATATCGCCCACGTGAATATCGCCGTACTTATCGAGACCGATACCGCATTCGTATCCGTCCGCGACTTCCTTCACGTCATCCTTGAAACGGCGGAGGGAGGAAATCTTATCCTCAAAGATCACGACGCCGTCACGCACAATGCGGATCTGGCTCTGACGGGTGATCTTGCCGTCCGTAACGTAAGATCCGGCGATCGTGCCGACATTCGGCACATGGATCGTCTGACGCACCTCGGCACGTCCGAGGACGACTTCCTTGAACGTCGGCGCGAGCATACCCTTCATCGCTGCCTCGATCTCCTCGATACACTCGTAGATGATGCGGTAGGTGCGTACATCCACGTTCTCGCGCTCCGCTTTATCGGAGGCGTTCTTATCGGGACGGACGTTGAATCCGACAATGATCGCGTTGGAGGAGGACGCCAGCATGACGTCGCTCTCCGTGATGCCGCCGACGGCACAGTGAATGACCTTCACCTTGACCTCTTCGTTCGTCAGCTTCACGAGAGACGCACGGACAGCCTCTGCCGATCCGCCGACGTCGGCCTTGACGATGATGTTGAGTTCCTTCGCGCCTTCCTTGATCTGGCTGAACAGATCGTCCAGATTGACCTTGGCGGCAGCGTTGAGCGCGTCGTTGCGCGCCTTCTCACGGCGCTGATCGGCAAGCGTTCTCGCCATGCGCTCGTCCTCGACGGCGTTGAATTCGTCACCCGACTGCGGCACCTCGGCAAGACCGACGATCTCGACCGGAACGGACGGACCTGCCTCTTTCAGATTCTCGCCTCTCTCGTTCAGCATGGCGCGCACGCGTCCGACTGCCGTACCCGCGATCACGATATCGCCCTCGCGGAGCGTACCGGTCTGCACGATGACGGTTGCAACGGGACCGCGGCCGCGATCGAGCTTCGCCTCAATGACGATACCCTTCGCACGGCGCTTCGGATTCGCCTTCAGCTCCTTCATCTCAGCGACGAGCAGGACGTTCTCCAGCAGATCCTCGATACCCATGCCGGTGAGTGCGGAAACGGGCACGCAGATCGTGTCGCCGCCCCACTCCTCGGGAACGAGACCGTAGTTCGTCAGCTGATTCTTGACCGTATCGGGATTTGCCTGCGGCTTATCCATCTTGTTGACGGCGACAATCACGTCGATACCGGCAGCCTTAGCGTGGTTGATTGCCTCAATCGTCTGCGGCATAATACCGTCATCCGCGGCAACGACGAGGATCGCGATATCGGTCGCCTGTGCACCGCGGGCACGCATGGCAGTAAACGCCTCATGTCCGGGCGTATCGAGGAACGTGATGTCCTGTCCGTTGATATTTACGCGATACGCACCGATTGCCTGCGTGATACCGCCTGCCTCACCGGAGGTGACATTCGTGTGGCGGATCGCGTCGAGGAGGGAGGTCTTACCGTGGTCAACGTGACCCATGACGCACACGATCGGTGCGCGCGGTACGAGATCCTCACCGGAATCCTCGTCCTCGTTGAACAGGCGGTCCTCGATCGTGACGACGACCTCCTTCGTGATCTTCGCGCCGAACTCGTCAGCGATCAGATACGCGGTGTCGTAGTCGATGACCTGGTTGATCGTCGCGGGCATGCCCATCATCATCATTTTCTTGATGACCTCAGCCGCCGTTTTCTTCAGGCGGGAGGCGAGCTCACCGACGGAAATCTCATCGGGAAGCGTGATCTTGACGGGCATCTTTTTGAGCTTCTCAAGATTCTCCTTGCGAAGCTTCTCCATCGCGAGTTTTTCCTTATCGCGGTTCTTAGCAGAGCGGAAGTCGCGTGTATTCTGCTTTTTCAGTTTCTGCTTGCTTACTGCGTTCTCCGTCTGACGGTCGGTGACGAACTTGTCAAGACGCTCGTCGTACTTGGAGAGATCGACACTCGTCGTACGGGTATCGATGACACGGGTGTTGCCCGTGCGCTTCTTTTCGACAGTCGGCTGCTGCGGCGCCTTCGGCTTCGGCTGAGCAGGCGGATTCATCGGACGGTTGCCGCCTTGCTGCTGTCCGTTCGTATTCGGGCGGAAGCCGTTCTGCTGTCCGTTCGTATTCGGACGGAAACCGTTCTGCTGCCCGTTCGTATTCGGGCGGAAGCCGTTCTGCTGTCCGTTCGTGTTCGGGCGGAAGCCGTTCTGCTGTCCGTTCGTATTGGGACGGAAGCCGTTCTGCTGTCCGTTCGTATTCGGACGGAAGCCGTTCTGCTGTCCGTTTGTATTCGGGCGGAAGCCGTTCTGTCCCTGTCCGTTCGTATTCGGACGGGGAGCCGTCTGTGCCGCTGCGGGCTTCGCTTCGGTCTTGACCGGTTCAGCCTTGACTGCAGGCTTCTCCTCGGCTTTTACCTCAGGCTTCGCCGCCGGTTTCTCCTCCGTCTTTTCGGACTTCTCAACCTTGGCGGGTTCAGCCTTTGCCGCAGGCTTCTCCGTCTTAGCGGGCTCTGCCTTGACTGCGGGCTTCTCTGTCTTGGCAGGCTCTGCCTTCACCTCGGATTTCGCCGTCTTGGCAGGCTTCTCCTCCGTTTTGGCAGCCGCTTCTTTCTTACGTTTGATCGACGTCTTGCCGTTCAGATACGCGTCGAGATCACTGATCTGACTCTCTCTCGTCAGCTCGTCGAAGAACAGGTTGAATTCATCGGGCTCAAGAGTAGCCATATACGATTTTACAGTGATACCGGAGGATTCGATTTTCGTCAGAATCTCCTTATTTTTCATTCCGAGGTCTTTCGCCAGCTGATTGACCTTGAACATAGAATTTTGTGCCATCTCTTATTTACCCTGCCCGAGGAATCGGGCCCTTTCTGTAGGAGTTGTGCGCGGGGCTTTGCGGGAAAAGATCAGCGGCGTCCGGCGAGTGCCGTGATCGCGGAGGCAAAATTCGGATCGGTGACGCACACGGCGGAGAGCGGTGATTTGCCGCACGCCGCGCCGAGCTGCTCCCTTGTGAGGGGGATCTCGATCAGCGTCACATTCCTGAACGCACATTTGTCCGTAACGACCTTCCTTGTGCGAGCGGAGGGATCCTTGGCGAGGAGAACGAGATGTACACCGCCTGTTTTCAAAGCACCTGTCACAATATCGGTACCGCATCCGAGACGGCCTGCGCGCCGGCACAGCCCGATCATGGACGCCAGACGGGCGACATCCACGTCCCCCGTGTTGTTTTCGTGATTCACGTCCGTATCCGGTACGGACGGATTGTTCGTTTCGTTTTTCATCTTACGTATCGGCTTCGGATTCCGCCAGACGGATTTCTTCCTCCAGCGCGTTCAGAAGCTCCTCGGGAATCTGAATCTCCAGAGAGGACGCGAACCGGTTTGCCTTTCTCGCTTTCTTAAAGCAGGCGAGCTTCTTGCAAACGTACGCACCTCTGCCGGATTTCTTTCCCGTAAAATCAAGGGATACAGTCCCGTCCGGCTCGCGGACCACGCGGAGCAGCTCCTTTTTCGGAAACGATTCACCGCAGCCGGAGCAGCGTCTTTCGGGGATCTTCCGCATCTGTGCGCTCATTATTTGCGCCCCTTGATGTCGATCTTATAGCCGGTCAGCTTGGCGGCGAGGCGGGCGTTCTGTCCTTCCTTACCGATTGCGAGGGAGAGCTGATCGCTGTCCACCCAGATCTTCGCGCTTCTCTCGCCGTCAAATTCAACGTCGCGGATCTTCGCAGGCGAAAGAGCGGATGCAATGTATTCCTCCGGCTTCTCGGAGAAGAGGACGACGTCGATCTTCTCGCCGTGCAGCTCCTCCAAAAGTTCAGCGATACGCATACCGCGCGAGCCGATGCACGCACCGACCGCATCGACGTCGGGATCGCGGGAGAGGACGGCAACCTTCGTTCTGGAGCCTGCCTCACGGGCGATTCCCTTGATGAGGACGATACCGTCGCGGATTTCGGGAACGATCATCTCGAGCATACGCTTAACGAGACCGGAATGGGTACGGGAGAGCGTGACGACGGGACCGCGCGCCTCCGCATCGTGATTGACCTCGGTGACGAACACCTTGAGGTGATCGCCGACCATGAAGGAATCGGCGGCAAGCTGCTCGGAGCGAAGGAGCACCGCCTCGCTCGTGCCTGTATCGACGACGATGTCACCCGTGTTATCGTTGACCTTCGTGACCGTCGCGGAGATGACCTCCTCATGCTTCTTGTCGTACTCGCGCACGATATTGGAGTGCTCCGCCTCACGGATACCCTGGATGATGACCTGCTTTGCGGTCTGTGCGGAGAGGCGTCCGAACGTCTTGGGCTTCACCTCAAACTCGACGATATCACCGAGATTGTAGCGGCGGCTGATGGCACGCGCGTCTTCAAGGGTGATCTGCTCCTTATCGTTCTCGACCTCCTCGACGACCGTCTTCTGTGCGAACATGCGCACGCTCTTCTTCTCGGGATCAAGAGCGATGCGTACACAAGCCGAGCCTTCCTCTTTCTTGTACGCGCTGACGAGCGCCGCCTCGATCTTTTCCAGCATGTACGTTTTCGGGATACCCTTCGTTGCCTCGAGCAGATCGAGCGCATCAAAGAACTCCGCACCCATGACTTCCGTTTCTTTTTTTGTTTTAGCAGTAGTTTTTCTCATGACAGTAAATCCTTATCATAGTTATCGTAATAGTCTTCCGTTACCACGAAAAGACTGTTGAGACCTTTGCCGCCGCGCTTTTCTGCACGGGGAGCACCCGACCGTCGGGCAAGGTGATTTCAAACGATTTTTCATCGTTTGCGCTGAGAACGCCGCGAAGTGTTTTCGTGCCGTCGATGGGGGCGAAGAGCTTTACCTCGACCTCATCGCCGATGCAGGATTCGAAGTGATCGTTGCGGGTGAGCGGACGCTCGACACCGGGGGAGGTGACCTCCAGCCGATAGGAATTCTCGATCGGATCCGCCTCATCGAGCACGGGATCGATCGCGCGCGTGACTCTTTCGCAGTCGTCCAGCGTGATCCCCTCATTGGAATCGATGATGATGCGAAGGATCATCTCCGCGCCTTCCTTGACGTATTCGACATCCCAAAGGTAGCATTCCGCCTCCAGAACGACGGGGAACAAAAGCTCACGCACTCTCTCCGCGATATTTTTCGGGCGGGGACGGATCGTGCCGTTTGAATCGGGCATGCAGACACCTCACTTTCCTGTGATTCACAAAAACAGAGAGTGGGACGTGACCCACTCTCCTTCATACACAATATATTACAGTACATAGTATACCACGTTGATTTCCTTTTTGCTAGGGGTTTGGGAAAATTTTTTCCTGCGGAAGGCTTTTTATTGGAGTACCTTTCCGAAAAACACGCGGAGGCGTTAAACGTGGAACGCCTCCACACCTCCGCCACGCCAAAGAGAGGAGGGGAGGAGATCCCCTCCTCTCTTGGAACTCTCCTCCCCTGTGGTGCAGCTGTAATTGCACGCCATCATACCACTTTCGCTGAAGC
>JAFTUH010000065.1 GCA_017466375.1 Clostridia bacterium
ACACGACCAGCCCTTTATACCCGATCAGGCGCACAAAGCGCGACAGCAGGCGCAGGTGCAGATACCAGTTCGCGTCGGTAATGACGCCGATGGCGCGCAGTCCCGTAGCGGCACGCGCCTCCGTTTTCGTGCGGTACTCGCCGCGGAGCCAGCCGAGGGCGGCAGCGGTTCCGTCCGCGTCATCGGTGATATACGAATCCAATGCGCGCATAAGCACGGCTGTGTAATCCAGTCCGCCGATCTCCTCCGTCAAGGGAGTGAGAACGCGCGACGCCTCCCGACGGGCAGCGGCACGGTACTCCTCCGCACTGAGCGAATCGGGGATCCCCGCCGTGAGGGAGGCAAACCACCTCTCCAGAATACTGCCGAACTCGCCGCCGTCGGGGCATGCCTTCACGGCGAGATTGCGTGCGAGCTCGCGGTACGTGGCAAGACCGCCCTCGCCCGACAGCTTTCGCTCGGGGGAGAGATCGGCGTCCGCGGTGACAAAGCCCAGCTCCGCCGCACGGGCGCGCATGAGCTGGATGAGAAACGATTTTCCGCTTCCGTACCGACCGACAAGGAAGCGCATGGACGACTGCCCGTCGGCAACACGTGCGAGATCATCGGACAAAGCGCGGATCTCCTCTGTTCGTCCGATGGCAATATACGGTGCTCCCGAGCGCGGCACAACGCCCGCCGAGATGCCCGAAAGCAGGGCGCCGAGCAGTCGTCTCGGCACCTTCTGCACACCTATTTTGGTAACTTCTGTATTCATTCCGTCAGCCACTGTGCGGCCTCCTCTTTATAATCTTCAATGATGATCCACTCGCCGCCGATCTCCTCAAACAAAACGTCTCCGAGAACGTCCGCGGCGTATTCGTTCCATTTCCCGGCAACCTCGGCGGGATTTGTGCGGCTCGGCTGCGCTTTGCACCATGCGGTGAGCGATTCTCCTGCAAGGACGGCAGAAAGTGCGTCCGCAAACGGGATCTCCGCCGTCGGGGCTTCTTTGGAAACGGTGGGGGTAGGGATTTCTTCGGCGGCATGCACGTCCGCGATCTCCTCGGTGAGGATCTCCGTCGTCGCCCACGAATCCGTCTCGAGGGCGTGCGCCTCGCCGTAATTGATGCCCGTGCTCGGCGCGTCGTACAGATGCTCGTATGCGCGATCCTCCGTCCGGGCGGCAGTCCGTCTGCGCTCCCCGGGCAGATTTTCATCAAAATAGGCGGCGATCGCCGCAGTGAGGGCAGGATCCCCGTCGGTGACGTTCAGCCGGGAGCGAACTTTGAGCGCCCGTCTGAGGCAGTTTTCGGCGATTTTGACCGCAGAGGTAATCTGTGCGCGGAGCTTATACGAGCGCGCAAAGGAGCAATACTCGACGATCAGGCGGCGCTTGACTGTCTGCGCGCAGAGCGAGCCGCAGAAGGCATCCCTCTCGACACGGACGCGGCGCATCTCGGCGGGATCCGGGGCAAGACCGCACACCGATGCGGCATATGTGACGGCGGCAGGGATATGCGTTTCATATGCATCCTTGTTTGCGGCGTAGTATTTGCTCGCGCGGTAGCTGTAATCGGACGCGGAGAGGATGAGCGAGCGAGCGGACACACCGCCGGACTCACTCTCGGCGATATAGAACTCCTTCAAAGACGTGCGCGGCAGAATCTCCGGCACGATGGCATAGAGCGACTTCGGCAGCGGTGTCTGCCGGACAAGGCAATAGTCGCACATCCACTCGGCGAGGTAGCGGTCCAGCTCCGGTTTGCGCCCTCTGTAGGCGAGCCAGAGCTCGGCAAGCAATCGTGCGCCCTCTGTAGGCGCGATCCTGTCGGGGAGGTTTATGATCTCGTACATATACAGAAAAATATACGGCAGATCGATCTCCTCAAGAAATTCGCCGCGGCGTGCGTTCTCGCGGAACCACAGGTAGTACGCAAGCTGTGCGTGATTGAGCTGGGCGTACTGCGGAATATAGGAAAAATACGGCTCATGCGGGCACGGCTTCCCCTGAACGGAGAAAAAGCGGTTCGCATCGTCGCAGAATCTTTGGTAGTAGTTATATTTCTGCGGCCACGGGTGGCTCTCCACGCGGATGAGGAGGGAATTTTCAAACTCATAGCGCAGAACATCCTTGCCGGCAGCCGACGGGCGCGGCGGCATCGGATTGGGATTCGTCCGCGGCGGCATCGGTTGGGATGGGGGGATCTGCCGCGGCATCGGGCGGGATGCTCCCTTGTTTTTGTAACTGGCGGTGGGATACACAGGGCGCGTGGGTGCCGATTTCGACAGCGGATCCGCTACTATGGCGGCGGAGGATCTATCCCCGTCCGCAGGGACATCGGAAACGATATAGGCGGTATTTTTTTCGCGATCCGGCATAGGGGGCCTCCTTTCGGGATGGTTTTTCTTCTTATTCTACTATCTGCTGACATATGGTTTGCACGAAACGCTTGTGCAAGAGACGCGATGTAGGAGGGGCGTGTCTCTCCTGCGACCTTCGCAATTTTTACGCAGGAGGTGCTTAATGCGGAGCACCTCCTGCACCACCGCCACACCAAAAAGGGGCGGAGGCTTCCGCCCCTCTTGGAACTCCCCACCTCATAGCGTTCTTTCAGTGGCTATTGTACGCCAACATACCACTTTAGCCTCACCTTAGAGGAGAGGCAAAAACGAGCCTTAGTGCGAACAACGGCTAAACGTTATCGTAGAAGAAGCGGCATCCGCCGCTGGGATTGTGCAAACATGGCAGGTACGAATCTCGTACAGATTTATACATACAATGTCCGATCGGAAACAGTATGCGGAGATGAAGTTACGATACGGGATAACGTATCGCAATTCTGCAACCTCCCCGTAGGAGATAGCAGAAGGGGGATAAAACGCAGCGGGAACGCTATGGTTTGGACGGTAGATGTACAACAGTTCCAACCATACCCCAAGGGTGGGTGGTATCGGAGGGCGGGAATGCCCCGCCCTCTGATCGTGGTGGTGGTTTTAGGAGGCGCGCCGCGCTACGCGCCTCCTAATTCTTCTCCGGACGCAAAACGCCCCTACTTTTCCCTCCGGCTTTTGAAAAAGCCTCTCAGTATCTCCGCACACGCATCCGCGCACACGCCTGCGGTCACCTCCGCTTTATGATTCAGCGGATACGAATTTACATGCAGCACGCTTCCCATCGCGCCGGCACGGGCATCCTTCGTCCCGTATACCACGCGCGGTACACGTGCATTCACGATCGCACCTGCGCACATCGGGCACGGCTCCAGCGTCACGTACAGCGTGCATCCCGTCAGCCGCCAGCCGCCGAGCGCACGGCATGCGCCGTCGATGGCTTCAATCTCCGCGTGAGCGAGGGCATGTCTGTCCCCCTCACGGCGGTTGCGTCCCTCAGCGATCACTTCACCGTCCCGCACGATCACACAGCCGACGGGCACCTCGCCCGCCTCAGCCGCCTCACGTGCCAGATCGAGCGCAAGCGCCATATATTCTTCGTCCGTTCGGATCATTTTGCCGCGTCTTTCAGCCGTTTCTTCATATGACGGCGGAATGCGGACGGGGACACGCCCGTCGCCTCCGTAAAGACGCGCGTGAGATAGCCCTGCTCGGCAAAGCCGCAGAGCACCGAGATATCGTGGATCGATCTTTCGCTCTCCGCCAGCATCCGGCGTGCGTGCGAGACTCTGACCTCCGTCAGATATTCCACGATCGTCATATCGTACGCGGCACGGAACGTATTCATCAAGGTGGATTTACTGCAACCGAACTGCGTGCAGAGCCTGTCCAGCGACACCTTCTCCGCGTAGTGCACGGTGATGTACTGTCGGATCTGATGCGCCAGATCGGGCTGGGCGGGATGCATACGGTCCGTCAGCGTGAGATACGCCGCGCAGATCTGCATGATCGAAACAAACGAGGAAAAACGCTTCTCATCCATCGCCGCAAGCGCCTCGATTGCCACCTTCAGCGACTGAATATCCGGCGTATCCGCCCCGAGCACACCTGTCGCGTTTGTAAAGATCTCGTCCTTCTGATTCTTTTCGCTGTCTGCGATCTGACCGATCATCAGATAGCCCGAGAAAACGCCGGCGCTGTACAGCGGAGCGACCGCCTCATACAGTCCCATATGGCAGCGGTAGATGTACGGCTTGCCGGATCGGCGAACCTCCGCCAAAGCGGCAGCGTCTCCGCCGAGGCAGGAAAGATGCGCCTGCGGATTCGTCTGCACAAGGCGGCAGAACGGCGACAGCTCCCTCGGATACGCGGCGATCTCCGTCGATTCGGGATCGTGAACAGACACGCGGCAGCCCGATACGAGATACAGCTCCCGCAGTATGGTTTCCATGTCAAGTTCGTGATTCATAATTTCCCTCTCAAAAAACGATTTTCTATAAATATATGATACTATTTTTCATAGAAAAGTCAAGAGAAAAAGTGTATAATTATCATAGATACGGGAAATTTTTTTGAATTTGCACTCCGAAACCGGCTCTGCTGGCAAAAAAACAGAAACTGCAAGAGCCGACACCGGCATTTTTGAAAAAATATTTCCCGAAAATCCCTGCATATTGTTGACGAACGGACGAAAACAAGGTATAATAAGGAGAGATACCCCTACTTTACCAATTACGGAGAGAAAGATTATGATGAAACTTGCCTGCTGCCTTCCCGGCGGCTCCTTTATGCCCGAAGGCGTGAAAGAGGTTCCGACCACGCCTTACGAATCCCTCATGATGAAGGGCTGTGCCATTATGGATCTCGGCTACGACGGCGTGGAAGTGACTGCCGGTCTGCTTCTGCAGCTCACCGAGGAGGAGTGCGACCGCTTCCTTGCGGAAAACAAATTCCCCCTCATCGCCGCGAACAGCTTTATCCCCCCGCAGTACCCGATCATCGGTGTCGATGAGGAGGGCAAAAAAGCTGTGTACGACTACGCTGACAGCGTGATCCGCCGCCTTTCTTACCTGCACATTCCGTACATTGTATTCGGCTCCGGCGGTGCGAGACGGATCCCCGACGGATACGATCCTGCCAAGGCGGAGGCGGAGCTGGATGCGTTCCTTGCGCACTGCAACGAGACTTGTGCCAAGTACGGCGTCACCGTCGTCATCGAGCCTCTGCGCGCCACGGAGGCAAACTTCATCAACACCGTTGCGGACGGCGCCGCTGTTGTCAACCGCGTGAATCTGCCGCACATCCGTCTGCTCGCAGACGGCTTCCACATGGGCTTCAACGGTGAGAATTTTGAGGACGTTTGCACCTACCGCGATATCATCCTGCACACGCACATCGCCAGCACGCCCAGCCGCAAAAACCCCGGATTTGAAGGAGGCAAGGAGGAAACAGAGTTTCTCAAATGCCTCCACAAGGCAGGCTATGACAGTTATGTAACGGTCGAGTGCAGTTTCTCAAATTTCCATCCGGAAGCAGAAGCCGCGATCCGCTTCCTCAAGGAAGTTCTGCCGACCCTTTAATCAAACTGCGCCAAATAATTTTATTTACATAAGGAGATCTACCTATGATCAGAATGTATTGTGAGAAAGACTATGAGGCGATGAGCGCCCGTGCCGCTACCATCATGGCTGCACAGGTTCTGGCAAATCCGCACTCCGTCCTCGGTCTGGCTACCGGATCCTCCCCCGTCGGCATGTACGCCGAGCTGGCAAAAAAGAACGACGAGGGCAAGATCACGTTCAAGAACGTACGCACCGTCAACCTCGACGAGTACTACGGTCTCGCGCCCGAGCACGATCAGAGCTACCGCTACTTCATGGAGAAGAATTTCTTCTCGAAGATCGACATCCCCGAGGAGAACACGAATCTCCCCGACGGCAAGAATCCCGATCCGGAGGCTGAGTGCGCACGCTATGACGCACTGATCGACTCCCTCGGCGGCATCGACATGCAGCTGCTCGGTATCGGTCACAACGGTCACATCGGTTTCAACGAGCCGTCC
>JAFTUH010000066.1 GCA_017466375.1 Clostridia bacterium
GGCTGTTGAAGACCTGAACATACATCTTGTCGGCCATTTCCTTTGCTGCGATACCGTTGAACGATACGTAGTAAAGGGTGGAGCCGAGCTTCTGCCAGGTATCGGGTGTAAAGGTTCTGATTACGTCTGCTCTGCCGTCTGCGTATTCCTTCGTTACGACTACGTAGCATTCCTCGTCTGCCGGAATCTTAGCTACCGGGAAGAAGAAGCTGAGGGACAGCTCGTTACCGAGCGTCATCGATGCGCCGCTCATTGCGAACTTCTCGATTTCGGGCTCCTCTTCCTTCGCGCCGAGATCGTAGTACTCAGCAACACCGTTGCCGTTACCGTAGTTCAGACCGTACATGTAGTAGTCGGTACCGTGAACAGGAGCGGTGGAACCGAGCGTGTAGAGGTCAACGAGCCACATGTTGAAGCCGAGCTTGCCGACCTCAAGGAGGTTCGTGTTATCCGTACCCTCAACGGTGTGCGGAACTGCAAGCTCGAGAACGTAACCGGTTTCGGTCAGAGCAGTTGCATACGTGTCGAGCTTGGTGTACGGATAGCGGTCAGCCCAGAGGTTGAACGCCTGGACACCGTAAGCGTCAAGAGTGATCTTGAACTGGTTCGCCTGGTTAGCCTCGCCGCCGAAGTTCAGACGGAACTCGATTGCGTCGATTCCAAACGGATTGTACTTCTCGTAGTAGGAAGCGTCTGCCATGTAGACATCGTCATCCTCAACGACTGCGTAGAAGTATACGTACTGCTCGTCATACATTGCGTAGACGGTAGCCTTAGCGTCAGCCCAGCCGAGATCCTTGAATGCGTTCATGTCGAGGTTGCCGTCATAAACGATCGTCAGAGTATCAGCGTAGATGTCATCCATCTCACCGTCGATTACGGGAGTACCGTAGTTAACAGTGCCTTCGGGCTTGGTTGCGATCGGGTTACAAATCGGGCAGGAGTCAAGTTCAGCGTACTCACCGGTAGCCTGCTCCTCACCGCAGACGCAGACGTTGTAGATTGCGTGCGGGTGGGTCTCATCGGTACGGGTACCTGCTGCGTAGGTGTGGCCGAGAGCCTCTACGATAACCTCGCCGCAAAGCGTACAGGTCTGATCTTCCGTACAGGTTGCCTCAGCGCCCGGAACGTGCTTAAACGGAACAATCTCCTGTTCGACAATGATGTTGCCACAGTCGGAACACATCTTGCCTTCGGTCAGACCGGTTGTGGTACAGGTAGCCTCCACTGCGGGCAGGATTACTTCGGTATGCGTGTGTGCTTCGTAAGTATACTGGAATCCCCAGTAGTACTGCGTCTCCTCAGTGCCGACAGCTTTTGCAAAACTGAAAACGTGCTCACCGGCTTCGAGATAGATGTTATCCATACCGTAGTAGGTTTTGGGGTTATTATACGCAGAAGTGGAATACATGATATGATACCAGTCACCGGCATCTACGCGAACCGGGATATAAGAGCCGGCATCCTTCAGCGTACCGCCTACAGTAAAGGCAAAGGAGTAGAAGCCGTTTTCAGGTGCCTCAAACGTAACCTGGTACGTAGGACGATTTACCTGAACCTCATCTTTACCCCACAGGGTCATATAACCGCGGGAATCCGGCTGAAAACCGGCAACATTCCAGTAGGGACTGCCCTTCACCGCCCAGAATCTCGTGTTATTGTAGAGCCACGGCTGCTCGTCAACGTAATCGACGAAGTTGAGCGTGACAGCCTCTGCATCCACGAAAGGAGCACTCGGCGTCGTTGCGCTGATCTCAGTTGCCACCTGGCAGTCTTCGCAATCGGCAACATAGGCGTAGCCGCAGAATTTCTCCAGACCGCAAGCATTACACGTGGCGTTTACTGCGTGCGGATGAGCATCATCTACAGAGTACGCGAAATTATGATCTGCGATATTAAGAACAGTTCCACATACGGTACAAACCTGATCGGTCGTACAGGTTGCCGCATCGCCGGGTGTATGAGGCAGAACAGCAACGATCTCCTGTGCGACAGTAACGTAACCGCACTCGGAGCACTTCTTGCCTTCCGTCAAACCGGTCGTAGTACAGGTTGCCTCTACTGCAGGAATCGTTTCCTCCGTATGAGTATGCTCTGCGTAAGTATACTTGAATCCGTGGTAATACAGCGTATCCGTATTGCCGATAACCTTCGAGAAGCTGAAGACGTGCTCGCCCGCCTCAAGGAAGATGTTGTCCATACCGTAGTAGGTTTTGGGCGTAGTCGCGCCTGCACTGACGAACGCGACGTGATACCAGTCACCGTCATCTACGCGGACCGGGATGTAGGCGGATCCATTCTGCGTACCGCCGACAATAAATGCGAAGGAATAAAGACCGTCAATGGGAGCCTCAAACTTCACCTGGTACGTAGGACGGTTAGCCCAGAGCGCATTTACCTGCGCAGCGTTGGTTCCACCCCACAGAGTGATCCAACCGCGGGAGTCCGGGTAGTAGCCGACCTTGCCATAGTTGGGGCCGTTTCTCACCGACCAGTATTTCGTGTTATCGTAGAGCCACGGCTGCTCGTCAATGTAATCGACGAAGTTGAGCGTGATAGCCTCTGCATCGACGAAAGGAGCAGTCGGCGTCGTTGCGCTGATCTCGGTTGCCTTCTGGCAGTCTGCGCAATCGGCAACATAGGCGTATCCGCAGAACTGCTCCAGATCGCAGACGCTGCACTTAGCGGTTACTGCGTGCGGATGAGCAGCCTCTGTGGTGTACGTAAATTTATGATCGGCAGGGGTAATAAGCGCTCCGCATACGGTACAAACCTGATCTTCCGTACAGGTTGCAGCCGCACCGGGCGTATGAGGAATCGTAGGAACCGTTTCCTGTGCGACAGTAATCGTGCCGCACTCAGAGCACTTCTTGCCTTCCGTCAGACCGGTTTCAGTACAGGTAGGCGCTACTGCGGGAAGCGTTATATCCTCCGTATGCTCATGCGCTACATAGGTGTACGTAAAGCCGTAGTAGTAATACGTAGCCTCCGCGCCTGAATCTTTTGTGAAATGGAATACGTGCTCACCGGCATCGAGATAAATGCTATCCATACCGTAGAAGGTAAAGGGTGCATTGTAAGCACAACTTTTGGTGGGTTTAACATGATACCACTCACCGTCATCTACACGGATCGGGATGTAGGGACTTTCACCCGTCTTCACCGTGACTGCAACACTAAAGCCAAAGGAATAGTAGCCGTCGACGGGTGCCAAGAACGGCACCTGGTAGGTAGGAGAATTTGCCCAAACCTGTGCAACGGGGTACGTACTGTTACCGCCCCACAGGGTGATAAAGCCGCGGCTGTCCGTCGCAAAGCCCGCTTTGGAATAGTCGGGAGCAAAGGCGCCGCTTGAATTCGTACGACCCGTGTTATTGAACAGCTCCGGCTGGCTGTCCGCATAATCGACGAAATTGTAAGTGCCACCGGATGTGCCAGCGGAGAAATCAGCCGTCGGTACTGTCGAGCCGATTTCGATTGCTGCAAAGCTCGTAACGACTGCAAACACAGCGAGCAGAGCGCACAGCGCGAGAGAGAATAACTTTTTCATTGTGCCAAATCCTTTCTGAAATATAATTTTTTGTATGAAAGTCATAGCTTTCAAATTCTATTATATAATTATTTCGTCCATTTGTCAACAAGATTTAGCAAATAATTAAAATCTTTAGCATAAATGTGCAAAGTGATCCTTTTCATTTAGCAAATCTATCCAAAAACCGCTCCATCGCCGCAAGTGTATGCGGCTCAATGAAATGCTCTACCTTCTCCGTCTGCGTAAGCTCCTCCTCGCTCCCGTTGAGAAGGCAGAAAAACCGGTGGATAATCCCGTGCCGTCTTACGAGAAAAACGCCCATACTGCGCCCGTACTCCGTCAGCGTGATGTATCCGTACCGCTCGGTATAGACGCATCCGTTCTCGGCCAGATGCGCGATCATCTTGCTCGCAGATGACGGTGTGACGTGCAGTTTCCTCGCGAGCACGCCGACGCGCACAGGCTCTCCGTTTTCACTCAGCCGCGCGATCATCTCGAGATAATCCTCCATCGACGGTGTGATCGCGCGCCGCTCTGCCTCCCGATACCCGTTCAGCGTGCGATAGTTCTCGTCTCCTCCGCGTCCGTCAGTCACGATTCGTCAACCTCCGACATATATTAGTATAGGAAAGAAAGTTTCCCTACGGAAAAATATGCACGGAGGATTTTTTTATGCTTTCTACTGACAATTTCAGCACGCCGACCGTACCGATGTGCACACTCAAAACAGGCGAGTGCGCCACGGTACGCGCAATCATTGCACCTGGCAGCATCCGCCGCAGGTTACAGGATATCGGACTCATACCGGGCACGGAGATACGGTGTGTGGGGAGAAGTCCCCTCGGTGATCCCGCCGCTTACCGTATCCGCGGTGCTGTGATCGCACTTCGCGCCGAAGACTGCCGCGGCATTCTGGTGGAGGCGTGAGATGGGACTGACGCGAACATCTCTCGCCGCAGAGACAGGCGGAACAGGCGGCGCACGGGAGAGCGAATATCTGATCGCGCTCATGGGCAATCCGAACGTGGGCAAGAGCACCGTTTTCAACGCACTGACCGGCATGCATCAGCACACGGGCAACTGGTCGGGCAAGACGGTCGGCGCAGCATTCGGCAATTTTTCGTACGGCGAACAGACGTACTGCATCGCGGATCTGCCGGGAACGTATTCTCTGCACACGCATTCGGCTGAGGAAGAAATTGCCCGGGATTTTCTCACGGAAAGCGCGCCGCACTTGACCGTTGTGGTTTGCGACGCGACGTGTCTTGAACGGAATCTGAATCTTGTTTTACAAATTCTGGAGGTAACGCCGCGCGTGCTCGTCTGCGTAAATCTGATGGACGAGGCGAAAAAGCGACGGATCCGGATTGATCTGTCTCTGCTGGAAAAACGACTCGGCGTCCCCGTTGTCGGCATCTCTGCACGCCGGCGGCAGGATATTCTCCATCTGACGCAAAGAATCGCGGAAGCTGTGGATTCTCCGAGCGGAGAAGTATACCGCGTGCTGTATCCGGAATCGGTTAACGAGAAAAATCACGGGGAAGCAGACGAGATTGCGACCGCCCTCGTGCACGCCGCGGAGGAAATCGCCGCAGATGTCGTTTACGCGCAGACCGTCTCAAAATCGCGGGAGGAGCGAATCGACCGCATCGTAACAGGGCGCGTCATGGCGTATCCTGTCATGCTTGCGCTTTTGCTCATCATTTTCTGGATCACCATCGTCGGTGCGAATGTTCCGTCGTCATGGTTATCGGCGTTCTTTACATCCTTTGAAGCCCCCATGTACGGCGCACTTACGGCAATCGGTGCGCCCGTATTTCTCGCCGAAATGATCGTGTACGGCATGTACCGCGTTCTTGTGTGGGTCGTTTCTGTCATGCTGCCGCCGATGGCGATCTTTTTCCCGATGTTCACGCTTCTCGAGGACGTCGGCTATCTGCCGCGCATTGCGTACAACCTCGACAGATGCTTCCACAAATGCAGTACGTGCGGCAAGCAAGCGCTGACGATGTGCATGGGCTTCGGGTGCAACGCCGCAGGTGTCGTCGGATGCCGGATCATCGATTCACCGAGAGAGAGGCTGATCGCCATCCTCACAAACAGTTTTGTGCCGTGCAACGGACGCTTTCCGCTTCTGATTGCGATGACATCGATGTTTTTTGTCTCCGGCAGCTCCGCTCTCGGATCTCTGACCGGCGCTTTTTTCCTCTCGCTGATTATCGTATTCTCCGTCGGTGTAACACTTGCCGTATCCGCACTTCTGTCCAAAACGGTTCTGCGCGGTCTTCCCTCCTCCTTTACGCTGGAGCTGCCGCCGTACCGTCGTCCCGTGATCCTGTCCGTCCTCGTGCGGTCAGTGCTGGATCGCACACTGTTCGTACTCGGGCGAGCCGCCGCTGTTGCCGCACCTGCGGGAATACTCATCTGGATTTTGGCAAACGTAAAGATCGGAAGCGGTACGATCTTTGCACAACTTACCGGGATTCTCGATCCGATCGGGCGCATCATGGGCATGGACGGCGTGATCCTGCTTGCATTCATCCTCGGCTTCCCCGCAAATGAAACGGTGATCCCCATTATGATGATGGGGTATCTCTCCGCGGGGACGCTGACAGAGTACGGATCGCTTACGGAACTGCACGCACTTCTGATCGCAAACGGATGGACACCGATGACAGCGGTTTGTGTGATTCTCTTCAGCCTGATGCACTGGCCGTGCTCGACAACGATGCTTACGATTCACAAAGAAAGCGGCAGTCTCAAATGGACGGCGCTCGCCTTTCTTCTGCCGACCGCGATCGGTGCCGGCGTGTGTATCCTTTTGAACGGATTCGCATGCCTTGCACAGCGTTTTTAGCACTCGTTCGACAAGAGTGCCAATGTTTACGGTTTTGTCATAAAATACTGTACGTATATTCATAATAATGCGGTATCATACTGTTTGACAAGGGGAAAGTACAAACAGCAAGGAGAAGCGGCGCCGTATCCTCCCCGGCAATGACGGACTCGCCGCGCGTATACATGATGAATATGCAGAACCTGACACAAAAAAGCTTGGAATCCGTGCAGCTCGCGCGGGATCTTGCCATCGAGCACGGTAATCAGCAGCTGAGCGCCCTGCACCTGTGGTCTGCCCTGCTCGCACAGCCGGACAGTCTCATCTCCGAAATGATGAAGACAATGGGTGTGAGTGTCCCGAATCTGTCCGACGAAATTAGCACCGCAATTGAAGGATTGCCAAAAATCAGCGGCAGCATGGATCCCGAGCAGGTGTATCTTTCCAGAGAGCTGAACGATGCACTGACCGCCGCCGAACGCGAAGCCTCCTCGATGCAGGATGAGTTTGTATCGGTGGAGCACCTGTTCCTTGGCATACTGGAGAAGCCGGATCGGATGACGAAAGAAATTCTCGCACGGCACGGGATCACTAAGAAAAAATTCCTTGAAGTGTTGAAAACGGTACGCGGCAACACGCGCGTGACGAGCCAGAATCCCGAAGCCACGTACGACGCGCTGAAGAAATACGGCTCCGATCTCGTCGAGATGGCGCGTCGGCAGAAGCTGGATCCCGTGATCGGGCGCGATGACGAAATCCGCAACGTGATCCGCATCCTGTCGCGAAAGACGAAGAACAATCCGTGTCTGATCGGTGAGCCGGGCGTCGGCAAAACAGCGATCGCAGAGGGGCTTGCCCAGCGAATCGTGCGCGGCGATGTTCCCGACAATCTGAAAGGACGCACGATTTTCTCCCTCGACATGGGCGCTCTGATTGCCGGTGCGAAATACCGCGGCGAATTTGAGGAGCGTCTCAAAGCCGTTCTGAACGAGGTCAAGGAGAGCGACGGGCAGATCATCCTGTTTATCGATGAGCTGCACACGATTGTCGGCGCCGGAAAAACGGACGGCGCCATGGACGCAGGCAATCTCTTAAAGCCGATGCTTGCACGCGGTGAACTCCACTGCATCGGTGCGACGACGCTGAACGAATACCGCCAGTATATCGAAAAGGATGCAGCACTGGAGAGACGTTTTCAGCCCGTTCTCGTAGAGGAGCCGACCGTGGCGGACACGATCACGATCCTGCGCGGACTGAAGGAGAAATACGAGGTCTTTCACGGCGTGAAGATCCAGGATCAGTCGCTCATCACGGCGGCAACGCTGTCCGGACGGTACATCTCCGACCGATTCCTGCCCGATAAAGCGATCGATCTCGTGGATGAGGCGTGCGCGCTGATCAAAACGGAAATGAACTCCATGCCGACGGAGATGGACGAAATTTCCCGAAAGATCATGCAGCTCGAAATCGAGGAAGCCGCACTGACGAAGGAGACGGATAAACTCTCCATCGAACGTCTGCAGGCGATCCGCGCCGAGCTTTCGGAAATGCGGGAGGATTTCTCGCAAATGAAGGCGCGGTGGGAAAACGAAAAGCAGGCGATCACCCGCGTACAGAAGCTTCGTGAAGAGATCGACGCGACCGGCGCTGCCATTGAGCGCGCGCAGAACGAGTACGATCTGACGAAGGCGGCGGAACTGAAATTCGGCAAGCTGCCCGAGCTGCAGAAGCAACTCGCCGAGGCAGAATCGGAAGCGGAGGCGAACAAGAAGACCACCCTGCTCCGCGATACGGTGACGGAGGAAGAAATCGCGCGGATCATCTCCCGCTGGACGGGGATTCCTCTCTCGAAACTGATGGAGGGGGAGCGCGAAAAGCTGCTCCATCTGGATGACACGCTCCACCGCCGCGTAGTCGGGCAGGATGAGGCGGTCGCGCGTGTAACTGATGCGATCCTCCGCTCCCGCGCGGGGATTCAGGATCCGCGCCGTCCAATCGGATCGTTTTTGTTCCTCGGTCCGACCGGTGTGGGCAAAACGGAACTTGCAAAAGCGCTCGCCGAGGCTCTGTTTGACGACGAGCACAGCATGATCCGCATCGACATGAGCGAATACATGGAGAAATACTCGACGTCCCGTCTGATCGGTGCGCCTCCCGGATACGTCGGCTATGACGAGGGCGGTCAGCTGACAGAGGCGGTACGCCGCCGTCCGTACGCAGTCGTTCTGTTTGATGAAGTGGAGAAGGCGCATCCCGATGTATTCAACGTCCTGTTGCAGGTGCTGGATGACGGTCGGATCACGGACAGTCAAGGACGCACGGTCGATTTCAAAAACACGATCATCATCATGACGAGCAATCTCGGCTCGGATGTGATTCTCGACGGGATCACGGATGCGGGCGAGATCAGCGAGGAAGCACGCGAGACGGTGCACGCACTGCTCAAGCGTTCGTTCCGTCCCGAATTTCTGAACCGCATGGACGAAATCGTGTTCTACAAGCCGCTGACGCGTGAGAACATCCGCGGTATCGTGGATCTGCTGCTTCGTGATCTGGAAAAGCGGCTCGCCGACCGCAGGCTTACGCTGACGGTAAGCGATGCCGCCAAGGATCACATCGCGGATGCGGGGTACGATCCTGTATACGGCGCACGTCCGCTGAAGCGGTATTTGCAGACGCATTTGGAGACGGTGATTGCGCGAAAGATTCTCGCGGACGATCCCGCGCCGGAAACGGTGCTCGCCGTCGATTTCGACGGAAACACGATTACAGTGAAATAATACAAAAGGCGTCGGTTTAACGACGCCTTTTTACTATATCTCGCGCTTTTTATAGAACACAACCGATAAATACCATGACAAAGAATACACGCCAATTCCGACAAAAGCAAGTGCCGCTAAAATTGCATTCGGCGACATCTCGACTTGTTGCTGACCACCAAGCAGACCGGACACCAGCACGCTGGCACCGCACACAAAACCAATCATTACATAGTAGGAAATTCGTCCTTTTTCGACACCCAATTTGAATACAAACGGAAGCGAGATGGAAGATGTAAGCGTTGACACGATCAGTAAAAGAAGCATCAAAACAGCAAATTCGCCGGGCACAAAATCCCCCGTCACACTCATTTTGATCCCTTGCACAGTACCTATACCGATCATCGTGACAAGCTGTGCAAGCAAACCGATCAAATACTTAGCAGATACAATCTGTGCCCTCGTATACGGCAGAGTTCCGCTGTACTGCATCCAACGGCTGCGCTCGTCATACCCAAGAAGGTTGACGGGAATCATGCCGCAAAGCAAACACGGATAGAATACAAAAAACATATTATCATTGCTAACCAAAGATACTGCAATAAATACGACAGCGATAACAAGGTATGCTCTGCAATACTTTTTCATCATATACCAATCTTTCAAGAGCAGTCCTTTCATATTATCTCCTCTCCTTTACCATAAACACGAACAGTTCCTCAATGCTGATAGGGCTGACACTGATACCTGAAGGAAGGGCTGTTCTCAGCACCACCGCTTCCATGCCGTAAGGGTTTTCCTTTTGACATTTGATTGACTCTGCCGGAAGTGCCTTCAGCTCCTCTGCGGTACAGCGGATCAAACCGTACTGTGCCAGCAGTCGATCTTTTTCTTCAAAGAGAAGCAGTTTTCCCTTGTGCAAGAACGCCACATAATCACACAACCTCTCAAGATCGCTGACAATATGAGAGGATATCAGAATGGAATGATTCTCGTCCCGGGTGAAATCACTGAACATCTCCACAACTTCGTCACGAACCACAGGGTCAAGCCCCGAAGTTGCTTCATCGAGAATCAGAAGTTTGGCATGATGTGACATAGCGACAGCAATACCGAGTTTCATTTTCATGCCACGGGAGAACTCCTTGAATGGCTTATTGTCAGGCAAAGATAACTTTTGAAGCAGTCGGGAATATTCCGCATCATCCCAACTGCGGAAAGTGTGCTTCATCACTTTTCCCACCTGCTTTGCAGTCAAGCATTCGGGGATGCCTACCTCATCCATAACAACGCCGATTTCTTCTTTTGTGAGACGGATACTGTCGCCGTTATCCTTTCCGAGTACGGTAACTGTTCCGCTATCCTTACGGATCATATCAAGAATTAGCTTGATAGTGGTGCTCTTACCGGCACCGTTTTCACCGACCAATCCCAAAATACATCCGCTTGGCAATGTCAGATTCAAATTATCCAGTGTAAAACCGGGATATGATTTCGTCAGATTCTTAATCTCAAGAGCGTTCATTCTTGTTCCTCCATGCTGAATTTCACCATTTCCATAATATCCTGCCTGCTCAGATTACAGGAAGCTGCGAGCCTGACGATCTCATCCATATGCGCTTCGATCTTTTTCAGATTTTCTTCTCGCAGCAGCTCCACATTCTTCGGAGCCACGTAACATCCCTTGCCCGGCAGTGTATAGATAAAGCCATCCTTCTCAAGTTCCTCATATGCGCGTTTGGTCGTAATAAAACTGATCCGAAGATCCTTGGCAAGGGCACGAATGGAAGGCAGCGTTTCATCTTGTTCCAATATCCCACTGATAATCTGACTTTTTATTTGCGAATATATCTGATCGTAAATAGGCACCCCGCTTTTATTGTCAATAAGAATATTCACATCATCACTCCTGTTTATACTGTATATATTTATTATACACAGTATAAACAGGATTGTCAATAGCATTCGCAAATATACATCTTTTACACGCGCAGACACGAAATAACAAAACTGTAGCCAAAAAGCGCACCTGCGATTTACAGGTGCGCTGATTATGCATTTCAAAAATCCACTTTGACCTCTTCTTGAATCACATCGTCAAGGAACGCGGGCTCATATCCGTTCTCCTGTGCCCAGCGGACACCGGCGCGCATTCTTTCCTCGTAATCGGGGAGATAGACCTGATACCACGGGTAGAAAAACTGCTCGTGCGTGACCATGTTGATCGTACCGGACAGATGCGGATTCTTCTTGACATCGTCCAAAAACGGCGCTGTCTTATCCGGCGGAACATTGTTCAGATAAATCGAATCCTGCGCGAAGATGATATCCTCCGCGGTGTCCACCCAAAACGCGCGCGTATTGGCGTGTGCCGTCTGCTCTTTATTCAGATAGTACGCGACGTACGGATCGCCGTTTTTATCAAAGATATACGAGCCAACAAGGCAGCGGATACCGACAGCCCGAAGGGCACGCGCGCCGTCTCTCGTCGATTCCCCCCAGTGGATGCCGTTGACGGTGGATTGCACCGCTTTCTCACCGGCGAATCGAACGATTTCACGGGTGATTTTCACGTAATCCTCATACATCTCCTGATACGGTGCAAAGCGATAGATACGGGAGGGCGTATTCTTTCTGCCGTGGAAAGTGAGTTTCAGCCAATCGGCGGCTTCTTCAAATTCCGATTTATACCGATCGGGCATCATGGAAAGATTGAAATCGCTCAACTCGTCTTCATAGAAGAGGTTCAGCTGGATCTTTGTCCCGAAATCGTCGTGCAGGCGCTTAAAAATCGCCATAAACGGCTGATCGAATACGGACGCGTATTCCTTCTCCGCGAGATCCTTGAACGTCCAGATGACGTCATCGATCGCGAAACGGTACTTGCCCCGTGCATTTTTGAAACGAAACAGAACAGCACTCGTCTCCGCACTCTCGCAGCCGATCTCGACGCGGGCTGTCACGGTATTTCTGTATCCGTCAAGGCGTACCTCGGCGACATACAGACCGTCTGCAAAGACAGCCGTTTTTTCGTTCACCGTTACCTTTGCGCCAAGCGGCGCGCTGATCTTTACAGGCACGATCAGGCTTCCGTTTTCAAATCGGCCGTCCGCCCCGTCCAGCACGTCCCCGTTGACCGGCGAAACAAATGCAATTTGCATACTATCCTCCAAAAAGACAGGCTTGAGACCTCAGGGATCTCAAGCCCGTTTTACTAAGTGAATCAGTCCTCGAAATCTTCCGGATCCGGAATCGTGAGCAGTGCACTGCCGTTATCTGCAGACTCTGCGGCATAAATACCCGGCAGGGACATACGGATACCGAGATCGACATCGATCGGCGAGGGCGTATCGTTCTGGATACACTCGACGAATGCCTTGATCATCTTTCCGTCAGCACCGCCGTGACCGCCATTCTCGATTTTCTCCATCGGATACTGCATGGTGACCGGAATCTCCACCTTCGCGCCGGATACACGGCGGAAGGATCCCGGGACGCTGTCCAGACGGGCGTAACTGTGCGCCTCGCCGAGTCCCTTGATCTTATCCGTCTCGATCGTACCGCGTGTACCGATCATGGCGAAGTTATGGTCGAATTTCAAGTACGCATCAAAGATCGTCATGATGCGGATAACCGCACCCTTTGCGGTTTTGAACAGCGCAACACCGTTCTGCGGACGGACACGGTATGGGTTGTACACAACATCCGGCTCCATGCACGTTACGCTGACACAGCGGTCGTTCATGATATAGAGCAGCGGACCGAGGTTGTGCGTGACGTACTTAATTGCGGGGCTGAACTGTCTCCAATGTCCCTTCGGATAATCCTCTTCTTTGAATTCTCTGAAATCCTGCGAATGCAGATACTCACTCTCGGCGTACACGATATCGCCGAACTCGCCGTTGTCATACATATGCTTCCACTGATCGATGAACGCCCAGTAGCAGCAGTTTTCGCCTGCCATGTACTTCAGTTCGGGATGTGCCTTGACTGCCTTACGGAGGATTTTCGCCTCCTCAAGACTGTTGACCGTCGGAATCTCGGAAAACACATGCTTCCCTGCCTCGAGCGCCTTCAGAACGAACGGAACGTGATAGATAGCCTCCGTTGCAATGATTACCGTGTTGATGTCGGATTTGAGCATCTCGTCGTAATTGTCAAATACGAGCAGCTCCTCTTCCGGAATACCCTTTTCCTCAATAAACTTTTTCTTTGCTTCCTCAATCTTCTTGGGGTTGATATCACAGATTGCGCGGACGCAGGCATTTCTCAGTCCGACAACGTAACCGCCGACATAGGCTCCTCGTCCGAGACCGACGATACCAATTTTAACCTGTTCAACTTTCATTGGGAATACCTCTCATAAATATGTAAGTATAGTGATGGATGCCGGATCACTCAAAATCCTTAGGATCCGGGATCATAACAGGCTCGCCGCCCTTTTCGGCAGATTCAACGGCGATGATACCCGGCAGAGCCATACGGATACTGAGATCGACGTCGATCGGCACCGGCGTATCGTCCACGATGCTCTTCACAAAAGCACGCATCATTTTCGTGTCAGATCCGCCGTGACCGCCCTCAACAACCTTTTCATCTCTATACTTCACGTTTACGGGAATCTCCAATTTTTTGTTCAGCGAGCCGGGGAAGCTGTCCAGACGCGCATAACTGTAGGCATCGTCATAATGTTTGATATTATCCGTCTCGATCGTACCGCGCGTACCGATGAGCGTGAAGTTATAATCGTTCTCAACAAATGCATCAAAGATAATAAGGATACGGATAACGGCGCCCTTCGCAGTTTTGAACAGGGCAACGCCGTTCTGCGGGCGGACACGGTACGGATTGTAGACAACATCCGGCTCCATACACGTTACGCTGACACAGTAGTCGTCCATGATATACAAAAGCGGACCGAGGTTGTGCGTAAGGTACTTGATCGCGGGATTATACTGTCTCCAGTGCTCCTTGGGGAAATCCTCGGGACGGAAGTTCTTGTAGTCCTCGGAATGGAGATAGCAGCTCTCTGCATACACGATATCACCGAACTCACCTTTGTCGTACATCTTCTTGTAAAGGTCGATGAATCCCCACCAGCAGCAGCATTCCGCAGCCATATACTTCAGTTCGGGATGTGCCTTGACCGTCTTGCGCAGGAGCTTTGCCTCCTCGAGGCTGTTGACGGCGGGAATCTCGCTGCAGACGTGGAGTCCGTGTTCCATCGCCTTGATGACAAACGGAACATGATACACTGCATCTGTTGCGATAAATACGGCATCGATATCCGCTTTCTCCAGCATCTCGTCGTAGTTATCAAAGCAGAGAAGCTGATCCTCCGGAACGCCTCGTACCTCAACGAGTTCCTTCTTTGCCTTTTCTACCATCTCGTGCTTGATATCGCAAATGGCACGGATCTCGACGTTATCATCAGCGGCAATACACTTCATTACTGTAAGACCGCGGCCGAGACCGACAATACCAAACTTAACAATCTTCTTTTCGCTCATGGAAATATATCCTTTCTGGACAGTAAATTCGGAATGGGTAGCCGTGAAGGGATCAGTATCCCTTCACGACGTTCATGATGATCGCGTTGAGTTTCCAGCGATAACCGGGCTTTGTGGAGAGGTGGAGACGGATGGGCTCATCGTCCTCGGTGATAAAGGTGATAAGCTCCGTCTGGAACGTGCCCTTTTTCACGACCTTGCCGCCGCCGGTGCGGGTATTGTCACCCTTGACGATCGTTACGCTGTCCTCGTCGCTGTCGCCGGAGACGATGAGCAGCTCATACTGACCGCGCGGAGCTTCAATGACGAACGTTGCATCGCCCTCGCCCTCTGCGAAATCCTCGCGGAGCAGGTCGGGACCGCCGCGCTTAACGATCTTCACGCCATCTGTGCTCTCAAAGCCAAAGCCGACCTCATCGGTGAACTCCATAGCACCGAGACGCTCAAACGGAATCGTGGTAAGGCTCTTCTCCTCAACGGCGTAGGCGTGGTTGATTCCCCACTCCTTGTAATTCTTCTCGAAGTTATCGGTAAAGTCGAACTTATAGACCATATGGTTGGTCTGGCGGACGCTTCCGATATACCAGTCACGCATAGCACCGTCGATGCCGCGTTGATACTCGGTATCCTTATTCTCGCCGACGTAGATGTGACGTCTCGTGTACGTCTCGTGTACGTTAACTTCGCCATCGTACGGCGTCGTCTCGTCATCAGCGGGAACCGTCTTGCAGTCGCATACAGCGATCTTGTACGTCTTGCCCTCTTCGGTCTCGATCACGATAAGCTTGCCGTCGCGGGTAAACGCAACCTCCTTACCGTCTGAGAATACCTTCATATCGTCCGTCAGGTACGGGGACGTTACCTTAGCGGTACCGCCCTTCTTTGCGTAGATCTCGATGCACTCGAGAACGCCGTCCTTCATGGATGCGCTGACTTCAAACGCGCCCTTGGCAAGGAGCTTATTGAAGTGGAGCGTCTTCCATGCATCATACGGGACATATCTTTCGTCGTACTCAAAGATGGAATAGCCGTTTCTGTGGAGGCGTCCGTATTCGGGATCGCCGTCGGGAAGTGCCGGGAATACACGGATGATACCGTTCTGCGACTGCAGCAGCATCTCGTTCACGGCAGCGAGCATCTCACCGGTGAACTCCATCATGCACGGATAATACAGCGGCTGACGGCAGATGAGGCAGTGGTTCATGAAGCGCTCGGTCTCCTCGGCAGTCAGACCGTTGGAGCGAAGCATATGATCCAGTCCTCTTTCATAGAGCAGACGAAGTGCGGTCTGACCGCGGCCGATTCTCGATGCGGTTGCAGACATCCAGCTTCCCTGGAAGACACCGATCTCGGTGCGCTCCTCAAGGAAATCGACGGTATTGGAAATGATCTTCACAATCTCGGGATCGCTGTCGATATCGTATTCGCCGATCGGGAAGATGGGCATGAGCATACTCGGGTGACGGATCCACATCATATCGGGCGCATCGGGAGAATCCTTGAAATGCTTGCCGCAATAGCCCTCTTCGCTGATTGCGTACGGGGGCATATTGTCAAGCAGTTTCTTGATCGCGGGCAGAAGCGGGTTATCCGTATCGCCGAGGATTTCAGCGGATTTCAGCGTAAACTGGAGCAGATACTTCGTGCAGGCGACGGTGATCGTCGTATCATGCGCAAGCGGTCCCTGCTCGGGAGAGATATCGGGATATACGCGGTAGTAGCCCTTCTCCTCATCGTACTCAAACAGACCGACGGAGAACTCGCACAGCTTGAGGAAAAGCGGGTACGCCTCGTCTCTTAGGTAATCGGTATCAAGGCTGTACTCATAGAGGAACCACAGATACTGTGCGCACCAGCCCCACGTGCTGTAATAAACGAAATACGGATAGTCAACGGCGATACCGGAGAGGTTATGTGCACTGACTGCGTAACGCTCGGCAGCCGGAACATAGCACTGCAGACCGTCGGAGAAGACCTTCGCGAGATCAAGACGGTTGCTGGAGAATACGCCGGCAAACGCCGCCTGGATATTGACATCCCAGTACCAGCAGCTTGCCCACAGAGCAGGCTGACGGATTGACCACAGACCGTTCAGACCGCACGCGTGGTGCTTCATGATGCCGTCCTTACCGCTGCAGCAATCCAAAGCGTACTGGTTGACGTAGTAGACCTTCTCGAGCATCTTATCGGGCAGACTGATCGCAGAACGGTTGAAGAACTCCGTCCAGTACGCCTTGTGCTCAGCGAACATCTTGTCGATATTCTTTTCAAAGCCGTCAACGACAGCGATGCAGTCCGTCTTGGGATCCTCGTACTTCCATGCAGTCACGATTGCAGTCAGGACGCGGAAATTCTTTGCGCACTTCTTGACGGTGATCTGCTGATCGTTTTTGATCTTCTTACCAAGTTCGACCTCAGCACCGACAAAACGGAGAATACCGCTGAAAACGAACACAGGATGATCGGGCGTTCTGCGGAAGCGGCGGTACACGGTGTAACGAACGGTGTGCGCATCGATGAGATCGTACTCGATCTTCTCAGGTGCCTCGCCGTCTACACGCTTGGTGCCGTAGCAGTTCTCGCTGTCACGGTAATGCGGGAAAGAGATCGTCACGGATTTCACGAGATTCTCAGCCGACCCGTCAAACGTACTGACGAAGCAGTCCTCACGCAGTACGGCGGATTCGATGGAAAGAGATGCGTCTCCCTTGGTGAGACGGACAAGCGTCTTGGCGTCCTCAACATAGAGAGCAGCATACGGCTCAGCATCCGTAAGTGCATCTGCAAAGTCATAGATCAGCTCACCGGTGGACGGAAGCGTAGAGGAGAACTTACCGATACCATGAAAATGCTCTTCGTCTTTTCTGTAACGGTAATACATGTACGGTTCGCCCTCTGCCGGCTGGTTGAAATCGGCCTTTGCTATATAATCTCTGTGAGCCTTACCGGAGTTCTCGTCGCGCACTACAGGCGGTGCATTTCTCAGCGCATCCTGCGGACGGGTGGTGGCGGTGCGGTTGTAGTAGACCTCGTAGTGGTTCATCGGCATATTGACGCGGTTTTTGTGGCAGAAAACCATAGCGCCGAAGACACCGTTGCCGAGCGGCAGTGCGTTATCCCAATGGTTACCGCAGCCCTCGAAAATGACTGAATGCTTCACTGTGACAATCTCCTTTGTCTTTTTTGTTGATTGTTAGGGTTATATACACACGCGCACGCATACGCGCGTACGATATACGCTCAAATTGTAGCATGTTCTACCATAATTGTCAAGTCAATTTATGCATTTTTTGCGTTGGATTTCCCATAAATCCGTACATCATCCATAAGAACACAACACGATATAAAACAGTGTTAAAAAGCCGGTCGTTTACAAGCACCCTCCGCCTGTACAATAATACAAAACCGCAGGTGGGCTGCACCTGCGGTCTGTATTATTCAAAAATCATCTCACCGAAATAGGGATAGCTGTGAAATTCGGGCGTTTCGTGTCCGACGCGATTCCACGAAAGGTAGTGCGGCAGAACGGTAAGATCTCCGCATTTATAGCAGTTCGCGCGGATTTTTACACCGGAAGCAAACGTCGTCTGCGGAACAAACAATCGCACAAACGAAAGCGGAATCCGGTACGTGATCTGCCAGCCGTCCTCCGTGCGGATCGGTTTCGGGTCAAAAATTGACAAATCGGTCAGAATCCTTACGGCATCGTCTCTTCCGTACGCGATACCGATCCACGATGCTCCGTTCGGGTTGAACTCGAAATTCATATACCGTGTATCATCCGCGGCGGGAGCGAAGAAAAACTCGAGGCAGCTGTCCTCGCACGGCATCCCGGTCTGTGACGTATGCTCCGCACGGATATTCGTCTCCTTTGCCCACAGGCGGACGTACAGATTCTCTGCATCGTACGCAATCTTCGCCCATGCGGCAATATCGCAGGATTCCGTCCACAGAAGATTGTCAATTGCAAGCGTACCTACGCGCTCCCAATCGATTTTTCCATTCACTTTTGTAATCGTATACGTTCTCATATTTTCCAAAATCAAACATGCGCAAGGATGAAATCCGTAATGCGTCTGTCTCTCTCCTCCATACGGCCGTGCGGATGATGTCCGCGATAGTTATGCTTGATTACCGTCAGCAGCTCGGGAGCGTCTGCGTATGCCTCCTCCATAAACTGACCGTTATCAAAATAGTCAACAGTAGTATCATTTGTACCGTACACCATGATGATCGGGATTCTGTGCGCCTTCAAAGCAGGAATACGATTCATCGGATGGTACTCGAATCCTGCGAGCAAATCCGCCTTTGTCACGCCCGGATACGCTGCGGTAAACTCGTCTCTCCAGATGCCGGGATACGCCTTTGCCGGGAAGCTTGCGAAGTTCAGAACGGGTGCATCGATGAACATACAAACGACGCACTCAGGATGATATCCTGCAAAATTGACAGCGTGTCCGCCGCCGCAGCTCATGCCGACCGGCACACACTTATCGCGCAGTCCGTACTCCTCGTGGAGATACCTGACAAAGCGTGCCTTCGCGTCGCAGTCCTCCGGTGTTGCGAACCTCGTTTTATTCTTGAGATACGCGGCATGGAATCCCTCGGCAAGCAAAGCGCACTCCTCCCGCGGATAGGCTTCGTCATACTCGGTCTTCAGCGTCCAATTTTTCGCCTCGTCCGCCTTTTCGGGGAACGCAAGGCGGGCGCGGCGCCCTTCAAATTCAAACTCAATGGCACGGTAGCCGAACCAATTGTACTCTTTAACCATGGTTGTTGCCTCGATTCTTATTCTTGAATCTGTTCTCGCGCAGATAATCAAACACCTGTGCAAGTGCGGTTACTGCAAGAAATCCCGCAGAAATGCAAACTGCTGTCTGCAATGTCGTTGTAAAATATGTAAACGCTTCCGCAACATTTTTGGAAACGATGTTCGCCATCGTGTAGTACAGACCGCTGCCGGGGACCAAAGGAATCATCGCGGCGATAATAAATATATTGCGCGGTGCTTTGCGCACACGGGCACACACAGCGGAAAAGAGTCCGCCCGCCGCCGCCCCGATCATATTGGACAAAAACACGCCGCAGTGCCAGTACCGGAGCGCAAGCAGATACAGAAGGCAGGACAGAAATCCGCTCAGCGCACAGAACGGCAGATGTTTCGGCTTCGTACTGAACACGAGGCTGAAACCGATCGTACCGATGACGCCGGTGAGAAGCACAACCCAATCCTGCGGCACGGCTGATTCGACCACCGGCGCCTGTGCGACGACCATCGAAAGCGAAAAGCCGAGCGCCACGGAAAGCGCCAAAAGGATCGCGTGTACGAAGCGGAGTGCCCCCGAAAGAAGCTCCCCGCCGAACAGATCCTGCAGAGAAACGCTGAGCGCGACTCCGGGAATCAGAAGCATGATCGCGCCGATCATGACTTTTTCGACGTTATCCCCTACCCCGCCAAGGACAAGCAGCGAGGCAAAAAGACCCGCAACAAACGAGCTGAGCGCGGTAACGGCAACCTGATTCACATTGGGGAAAACGTGTTTATCCAGCCACGTTACAACGATACCGCACAGCGCAGCAGCAACACCGTCGAGAACAGATCCGCCGAAAAAGACAGCGAAACCGCCCGCTGCAAAGATCGCGCCTAGGTAGTACACCCACAAGGGATACGCCATTTTCCTGCGCGCTTCTTTGACCGCCTCCCGCGCCTCGGAAAGCGTGAGCTTCCCTTCGCACAGACTGCGTGAGATACTGTTGATCGTTTCAAGGGTAGAAAGATTATTGGAATTTCCGTGTACGCGGCGCATCTGCTGCGAGCGCGTGCCGTCGGGCATACAAACGGACGCGACAATCACAGACGTAATCGTAAACGCCTCGATATGTACTGCGCCGAACGCAGAACAAATACGTGTGATCGTCTCCTCGACGCGGCGCACGTCACCGCCGCAGCGCAAGGTGTGTTCTGCAACGTCAAGGGCGGTGAGCAAAAGCTCCTCCGCGTCAACGGCGGTCTCTGCCGCCGGAGCAGTTTTTGAAGTCATAAACACTCCGCAAGAATGGATTTATTTACCGATATTATAGCATGAAAATTGCAAATGTCAAGAAAATTCCAAAAGGATTTATCATTCATATTTTTTGAAGGCAAATCGCTGGCTGACATACAGACCGTAATTACCCGACAAGGCAAACGATGCCGCACACAAAACAGCAAAATACACGATTCCGTCTCCGCCGAACAGCTCGACGGCAAGCACAAGAGAGGCAAACGTACTGTTTGAGACCGCGCAGAAGAACCCGACGAGACCGAGCGCGGCTCCGAACACGGGATCAAGTCCGATCAGCGGGGATACAGCTGCGCCGAGTGCCGCTCCAATAAAAAACGACGGAACGATCTCGCCGCCCTTGAAGCCTGCGGCAAGCGTGACGGCAGTGAAGATCATTTTCAGAAGAAACGCGTACGGGGGCACTTCGCCGCCATCTATGATATGCTCAATCGTATCCATGCCCGGACCGTTGTACATCTGCGACCCGACGAGAAGCGTACCGCCGAGCAGCATCGCTCCGCCGATCGCACCGCGAAGCTCGGGTATGCGTATCTTTGCCGCAAGATGCTCCAGTGTGCGCAGAAGCAAGACGAACAGCACGGCTGCTGCGGCAATCACAAGTGCCAAAAGCAGGACACGCGAAAAATCCGCGACGGAGATTTCAGGCACGTCAAAAAGCACAAAAGACGAGTACTCGCACCCGAGAAGCATCGCTGCCCAAAGCGCGACAAACGACGAGATTACCGCGGCCAAAAAGCCCGCATACATGACGGCACCGACAGAGACAAACTCAACGACGAAGACGGCCGCCGTCACGGGCGTACCGAATAGCGCGGCAAAAAGCCCTGCCATACCGCAGAGCGTGATATAATGGAGATCGCTCTCTTTCAGGCGGAAGATCCTGCCGAGCTTATAGCCAAGCGCGCCGCCGAGCTGCAGTGCCGCCCCCTCCTTGCCTGCCGATCCGCCGACAAGATGGGTGACGAACGTTGTAAAAACAATGCCGCCGACAAGCGTAAACGGGATCCTTGTGCCCTCATTGACCGATTCGATCAGCAGATCTGTCCCGTGGAGTTTATTCAGCTTCGTCACCCGATAGAGCCACGCGACAAAAGCGCCGCCGATCGGCAAAAACCAAAGCAGCACGGGATACGTCTCCCGCGCTTCTGCGGCAAAATGGAGGGCGTGCCAGAAAAGCGCGCCGATCCCGCCGCCGATCACACCCGTAACCGTACCGAGGATCATCCACTTTACCGCATAGCGAATACATTTATGTAGCGCGTCCGCGCTGTGTTTTATATGTTCTTTATTGATGCTGGAAAATATGCTGTGTTTCACAATTTATACCGTTTTTACCGTTCTTTGCTGGATTTCAAAAGTCCATCCGTATCTGTCCCGCGGAGGCAGGTTTCTCCGTTTCCGTTTCCGCAATTGCGAAGGAAATCTGGCTCGCGGCAAGGAAATATCGCGTACAGAGCTGTTCGTACATACCACCCTCTCTGAGAAACGGGGACTTGCGGATCAGCTGTTCCGGACGCATCACGCCGGCATCGATAATGTACGAAATCGCCTTTGCGAACGCCTCCTCAAACACATCTGCCGGAATGCGGTGCAGCATATTCGCACTGATCGTGGAAAAATGCGGCACGTTTTCATCCAGCGGACAGCCGATAAACCAGCGATAGACGAGATTCGTCTGCATTTCCGCCGCTGCAGCACGGAGGGAATCCATCTCGTAGATATGCCGCAGCAGAGCGAACGCCAGAAGCATCTCCGGCTCAAAGGCAGGGCGTCCCCGCTCCGCACTGTAGCACGCGCGCATCGGTGCACAGCACGCCTGCCAATCGATCGCGCTGTCGATTTTGCGGATCATATGATCCGCAGGAATGAGACTGTCAAGAGATACCGATACAGTCGCCCGGCGGGTGTCACGCAGAGATTCGGATGCAAGCATGGTGATACGTCCTTTCGTTTGTTAACAGTCTTACAGTTCGCGCACGATTTCGGCAAAGCGCTCACCGCGCTTTTCAAAATTGGCAAAGGCGTCAAAGCTCGCGCAGGCAGGCGACAGGAGCACGGCATCGCCCACTTTCGCTGTCTGTGCGGCAAGAAGCACCGCTTTCGTGAAATCGCTTTCATGCAGCACAGGAAACGCACCTTTTTGGGCATGCGCTTCGATTGCCGCGCTGATCTTATCCGCCGTTGCGCCTGTGAGGACGGCGGCACGGATATTGCCGTGTGCAAACAGAGCCTCGGCAAGCGGCTCAAACGGGATATTCTTATCGTATCCGCCGAGAATCACGACGAGGGCTCTGTCCTTCATGGCGGAAAGCGCGGCGGCTGTCCGTGTGGGCGAGGAGTCGATTGAGCTGTTATAGTACGACACGCCGTTCTTTTCGTGGACGAGCTGCAATCTGTGCGGCACGCCGCCGAAGGTACGCGCGACTTCAGCAATTACCTCGGGATCTGCATAGCCGCGCACGGCAGCGATCGCCGCCATATAATTCTCGATGTTGTGCCGTCCGGGCAGCAGGATCTCCGCCACCGGCAGGATCGGATACGATTCCGATTCTCCTGCCAGACGGAAGACGATCATGCCGTCCTCCTCGTATACGGCAGAATCCTCGGCGCGCAGGGCGGCATCAGGAATTCTCTCATGGGCAAACAGCGTGACAGGGCACGGCGCACTGCGGGCAATGGTGCGCGTGATCTCGTTTTCGTAATTGAGAACGGCACGGGCGGCACCGTCGAGCACCTTTGCTTTGGCGGCGATGTATTCCTCCATATCCGTATGCCAGTTGAGGTGATTCGGTGTGATATTTGTAATCACGGCGACATCCGGTGCACGGGTCACCGTCATGAGCTGAAAGCTGGACAGCTCAACAACGGCAAGATCGCGCTCCCCCATCCGACCGATCCGATGGAGCATTGGCTCTCCAATATTGCCGCCGAGGAAGACGTTCGCACCGCTGTCCCGCGATGCTTTGCGAAGAATTTCCGAGATAAGCGTCGTCGTGGTCGTTTTTCCGTCGCTTCCCGTGATACCGATGACACTGCACGGGCGGTTTTCAAGAAACATCTCCATCTCGGAGGTGAGAATCGCGCCGCAGTCCTTTGCCGCAGTGAGTGCGGGCAAATCGGGACGGAAGCCGGGGGAGCGGAAAACGTAATCCGCGCAAATCCCGTCAAGATATTCCTCGCCGCCGATGAGGACAGCTCCGAGTGCGCGCAGTTTTTCCGCACTCTCCCCGAGCTGGTCGGGTGTTTTTTTATCCCGCACGGTGATACGGGCACCGCTTTCGGCAAGATACTTCGCCAGCGGCATATTGGAAACGCCTGCGCCGAGAAGCGTGACGTTTTTATTTCTGAAATCGGGCAAAGACATATTTTCTGCCTTTCATATATGAAATCGGGCGGTAAAAACACACCGCCACAGTTATATTATATACCATTTTGTGCGGGATGCAACTTTTTTTCTCAAAAATCTTCCGCATTTCGCACACCGAGGCGGTTAAATTTTACAAATACTTCATCTATACGATGAAATTTGTGCTATAATATAGTATGTATTGTTGTATCTGTGAGGTGTTCTGCGTGCTGAACGGCGGTGACCGTACCCCTGCTCTGCCTTCTCTTTCGGCGGTGGGCGCTGTCTTTGCTTTTGTGCTCCTGCTTGCAGTCACAGCAGTTGGCGCGTGCTATCCAATCCTTGCGCTCCCGCTCACAGCCGTCTCCGGCGGAATCCTTGCCGCGGTGCTTCTGCTTCACCGCGCACCGCTGTCCGTTATCGCGCCGTTTCTCTGTGCCGGGCTGTGCGCTGTCTTTGCGAAAAACGGGACAGCTGCTGTTCTCTCGTTTCTGTTTCTGCCGATCGGCTTTGCGTCGGCGTTCGCGGTCTTTATGCGCATGAAGCGTATGCAGGCAATCGCGGTCTCCGGCTGTGCCGCGGCATTTGTGGGAGCAATCTCGCTTGGTGCAACGATCCTGGCAAGCGGTCTGACGCCTGCCGCCTTCTTCGCTTCGGTGAAGGAGGAATGCATCCGTTTTCTGACCTCGCACACGGTGCTGACGGAAACGGGCGACCGTATGCCGTTTCTGACAGAGGCAAGTGCGGATGCGCTGATCTCCTATTTCACGCTACTGCTCCCCGCTATCCTTATCTGCTCACTGTTTCTCCTCTCGTTTTTCGCGACGGGGATTCTCAGAAAGATTCTCGCGCGTCTCGGTGCCGAAGCTGATTTCCTGCCGGGCGGATGGGAGCTGATGCCGGGCAAACTTGCCGCCGCGGTCTATCTATTCACACAACCGATTGCGTTTCTGTGTGCCGTTTTACCCGATGCACAGGCGCTGTATTTCGGCTTTTACAACGTATCCCTTGTATTTCTTCTGCCGCTTGCCATCCTCGGCATCACCGCCTGTATCCGCCATTTCCGACACACCAAATCGCTCGGAGGTCTCGGCAAAACGGCGCTGGCGGCACTGGCACTCCTGCTTGCCGCCGCAGGACTGTACTGGCTTCTCACGTTTGCGGCTTTCTACGGCGTTTACATCATTTTCAGAACGGAAAGATCCGATTCGGCCTCCCCGTAAGGGGCACGGAAAGAAAGAAGGACAACCATGTCAAAACAACCGAAAAACAAACTGACACTCCCCTACCTCTCCCTGCCGACGATCGTCACTGCGGCGGCGGTGGCTCTCATTCTGATCCTCGTTGCCGTCCTCGGCACGTTCACAAAAATCCCTGCAGCCGTTCTCTGTGCCGCTGCTTTTCTCCTTATCGTCGGCAGTGCGGTGCTGATTTCCAAACTGTTGGACCACCGCAGTATGCACGGCGCGGACAGTCAGCGGCTCTCGCCTGTGCTCGGCAATATCATGGTCGACACGGTCATGAAGCAGGCATCCCCCGTTTTCATCTGCGACGCGGAGGAAGAACGCATCATCTGGTACAACCGCGCGTTCTCCGTGGCAACGGATGCAAAGCTGCAGCTGTACGGCCACCGTGCCGATGAATATCTGAGCCGGAACGTCGCCTCGCTTCTCGCGGAAAATGCCGCGGACGGCGCCGCCGTTTCCATCGGAGAGAGAGCTTTCCGCGGACAGGTCTACACCCTGCGTGCAAAAGACAAAACATTCTGCGTCGTTGTCCTCTCCGACGTTACGGAAAAGGAACGGCTGTATCAGCAGCTCGCCCAGCGCGAAGCGGCTGTCGCCTACATCCTGATTGATAATCTGGACGAAATCCTGCAGTACGAACAGGAAAAATTCCGTACCGTTGCCGTGGAGATCGAAAAACTCCTGCGCGAATGGGCTTCGGAAGCGGAGGGCATTCTCAAGGAATACGAGCGCGATCGGTACCTGTTCGTGTTCGAGGCTCGCCACCTGGACGATTTCATCGTACGTAAATTTGACGTACTGGACAAGATCCGCGATATCCGCATCGGCGACGCAAAACTGCCCGTCACCATCTCCGTAGGTGTCGCGAACGTACGCGGCGAATTCAGCGAAAAAGAGCGTACCGCGGCGGCGGCACTTGACATGGCTCTCCAGCGCGGCGGTGATCAGGTCGTCGTAAAGAGCGAGACAGGCATCGAATTTTACGGCGGACGCACCAAGACCGTGCACAAACGCACTAAGGTACGCGCACGCGTGATTGCAAACGAATTGATCCTGCATCTCTCCCGTGCTTCCAACGTCCTCGTAATGGGACACAGATACGCCGATTTCGACTCGTTCGGCGCGGCGGTCGGCGTGGCACGTCTCGCCATGTTCTGCGGTGCACAGGTCAACATCGTGACCGATATGAAAGATCCGAATCTCGAAGGATGCCGCAAGATGCTCGCCCGGGAAAAGGACTACACCGACGTGCTTGTGGACACGAATGACGCACTCGATCTTGTGAGCGCAAACACGCTGCTCGTGATCGTGGACGTGAACAACGCGGAAATGTACGAATCCCCTGCCCTTGCGCAGAACGTGGATCATGTCGCCATCATCGACCATCACAGAAAGACGGCGGAATTTGACAAGACGCCCGTGCTTTCCTACATTGAGCCGTCTGCGGCAGCGGCGTGCGAGCTGATTTCCGAGATGCTTGAGCTGGTACTGCCCGAAAATCAGCTGCTCCCCGCTGAGGCAAATCTCATGATGGCGGGCATTCTCGTGGACACCAAGCAGTTTACGAAAAACACCGGCGTGCGCACGTTCAGCGCGGCGCTGTATCTGCGTGACCGCGGGGCTGTTCCTGCCGAGGCGCAGAGCCTCTTCAAAACGGATCTGGATGACTATATCCGCGAGGCAAAATTCCGTTCCAACGTCGTGATCTACCGCGGCATCACCGCAATCGCGCTCGGCGAGGGTGAAGGTGAAGCGGCAGACCGTATCGCAGCCGCAAAAGCGGCGGACAAGCTCCTCACGGTTGAGGGAGTGCAGGCATCTTTTGCCCTCATCCGCATCGGAGATACCGTCCATATCTCCGCGCGCTCCGGCGACACGGTGAACGTCCAGATCATCCTCGAAAAACTCCGCGGCGGCGGTCATTTTGACGCGGCAGGCGCGCAGGTCACCGCTACGATGCAGGACGCGCTCGTCCAGCTCAAAGCGGCAATCGATGAGTATTTCGACGGCACGGACGCACAGACACAGAAATAAGCAATCCAAACTATTTATTCTAATATGTAAGAAAGGACTCCCGACGGGAGCAGGTAATAAAAAATGAAAGTTGTACTTCTGCAGGACGTTAAAGCACAGGGCAAAAAAGGAGATCTGATCAACGTATCCGACGGATACGCACGCAATTTCCTTTTCCCGAAGGGTCTCGCCGCTGAGGCAGACGCAAAGGTCATGAACGAGCTGAAATCGAAAGAGGAAGCCCGTCTCCATAAGATTGAGGAAGAAAAGGCAGCCGCACGCGCTGTTGCCGAGCAGCTTACCGGCGTTGTCGTGAAGCTGAAATCCACCGCAGGTGCGGACGGACGTCTCTACGGCTCCATCACCGCAAAGGATATCGCCGAGGCTCTCCAGAAGGATCACGGCATCACTGTCGACAAGAGAAAAATTGACATGGACGGTCCGATCCGCGCGTTCGGCACGTATGCTCTCGACGTCAAGCTGTACACGGAAATCAGCGGCAAGATCAATCTCGTCGTCTCCGATACCTGATAAAGCATGAACGGAGATTTGAGCCGCCGTATGCCGTTTTCGCTCGAAGCGGAGCAATCCGTCCTCGGTGCGATTCTGATCGATCCCTCCTGCATGGACCGACTCGCAGGCATCATCGGCGCGGAAGATTTTCAACTGGAAGAACACGCGGAGCTTTTCCGCACCATGCAGGGCATGTATCTCCGTTCCCGCACGATCGACGTCGTTACCCTCCTCGATGAATTGGTGAAAAACGGCGTATACGATGAAGCGGGCGGCAAGGATTACATACGTCTGATTTCCGAAATCGTACCCAGCACGGCAAACGTGAAGGATTATGCCGAGATCGTACGCGACAAAAGCACGCTTCGCTCGCTCATTCACGTGTGCGAGGACGTCTCGGAAAGCGCGTACAGCGAACAGGATGACGTGGCGCATCTCGTCGAGATGGCGGAGCAGAAAATCTTTGCCATCGCCGAAGGACGCGAGAACAAAAACTTCGTCCATATCAAGGACGCACTGATGCAGGTGTACGACCGATTGCATCTGCTCAAGGAAAACAAGGCGGATGTCCTCGGCGTACCGAGCGGATTCTCCGGTTTGGACCGCGTTCTCGTCGGTATGGGTAAATCGGACTTTATCCTCGTCGGTGCTCGCCCGGGTATGGGTAAAACGAGTTTTGCCATGAACGTAGCAACCAACGTCGCCGAGAGCACCAAAAAAGCGGTGGCGATCTTCTCCCTTGAAATGTCCGTGGAGCAGCTTGTCTCCCGTATCCTCTCCAGTGAGGCGCTGATTGACAGCTACAAGCTCCGCTCGGGCGAGCTCACCGATGACGACTGGACGAAGCTGGCGCACGCCGCCTCCCGTCTTTCCGGATGCGATATTCTCATTGACGACACGACGAACATCACGGCAACGAGCATGAAAGCAAAGCTCCGCCGGGTGAAAAATCTTGGTCTTGTCGTGATCGACTATCTCGGTCTTATGCACAGCGACCGCAACATTGACAACCGCGTACAGGAAGTCGCTGAGATCACCCGTTCCCTGAAAATCATGGCGAAGGAGCTGCAGGTGCCCGTGCTCTGCTGCGCGCAGCTCTCCCGCGGTCCCGAGGGTCGAACCGACAAGCGCCCGATGCTTTCCGACCTCCGTGACTCCGGTTCTATCGAGCAGGATGCGGATATCGTCCTCTTCCTCTACCGTGATGAATATTATAAGAATGAAAAAGAACCGCAGAACACCGCCGAGATCATTGTGGCGAAAAACCGCCACGGCTCTACCGGCAACGTGAAAATGGGCTGGTTCGGTCAGTTTACGAAATTCACTACGCTCGCAGAAGAACGCGAGGGATGATTTTCCATCAGAAGAAATTTTTCGCAAAAAATGTGACCGTTTCCGCCGATCACGCGTGTATACTGTGAAAAAGGATCGGCACGCGGAACTTTTTTCTGCGAACGCCGTCATATGAATTGGTAAGATAAAAGAATTCCCCCTTTTTCTTCCGTTTTTCGCTGTATGCCTTGACAAAAATCGCGGCATATAGTAGAATAAAAGCAGAAAACCCGACAATGAAATCCATTTTTCAAGTAAGGAGACAACCATGAAAAGATTCACCAAAGTGATCGCCGGCATCTGCGCCTCTGTCATGCTGCTTACCGCTTGCCTGACTGCAGGTGTTTCCGCCGCACCCGCTACCCCCGCAACCGATCTGAGTTCTATTGAGATGTATATGCTCGAGAACCTGCCGACGGCTCCCACCTTCCCGGACGGAAGCTACTACCTCCCCAACGGCATGATCGTTACGCCCTCCCAGGCGAATGATCTGTACGCAAAGTACTACTGGTACTGGTATCTTTCCAACGGTAAGCCCGTAGCTCCCATTTATCCCTATCCGGGCTACAGCGTCGTCACCCAGCAGATCGAGATCGATCAGTATCAGACCGTAAATATTCCCTTCAATTACAACCCGGCTTACACCTACAGCACCACCAACGCTGCCGTTGCTGCCGTTGACTCCTACGGCCGTCTCTTCGGTATCGGTGCAGGTGAGGCACACGTCACGGTTGCTAAGGACGGCTACGTAATCGCAATCGTTAAGGTTACGGTCAAGGCTGCTCCCGCAGGTACCGCGGCTCCGGTCAAGCTTGTTCTTGCCGCTACCGCTTCTACCATGAAGGTTGGCAACACCGCAAACGTATACGCATACGTAACCGTGAACGGCTATCCGAACACGTTCTTCCAGTATGAGCTCGAGTATGCTGTCAGCGATGACAAGGTTATCAAGTTTGATCCCGAGACCAAAACCGTAACCGCTCTCGCAGCAGGCAAGGCTACGCTCGACGTCACCATCAAGGGCACGAAGATCACCGAGTCCGTTGCTTTCCGCGTATATGAAACGGTTCCGACCTATCCGACGTACCCGAACTACCCCACCTTCCCGAATTACCCTGTTTACCCGAACCTGCCTGTCTATCCCGGTATCATTTATCCCGGTCTGGTTTACCCCGGCATCGTTCTCCCCGACATCTTCTGGGAAGGCTTCATCGGCAATGAGGTCGGTGATTACACGATCGAATACACCTGGAGATACATCGGCGGCGAGTGGAAGGTAGTTCCCGTACTCGTTCCGAAGGATTCCGATAAGACCGACGACAAGACTGACGATACGACCACGACGCCCTCCACGCCCACGCTGACTCCCGAGGAGCTCGAGGAGATCAAAAAGCAGGAAGAGGAAGCAAAGAGACTGGCTGAGCTGAAGGCAAACATCGTTCTTGCTCTTGAGGGCAAGCTCGAGTGGCATGAGGTTTACAGCGACATCTACGGCAACGCTACCTACTCCGCAGGCGTGAACTACGTTCTGGACAATCAGCTGCTCACCGGAAACGATGACGGTACGTTCACTCCCTATGCTAAGATGACCTACGGTGACGTAGAGAAGCTGTTCTGCAAGTACCTCACCCTCTCCACCGCTGAGTTCCGCGAGACCGGCATTCTCACCTACAAGAACGCTGAAGACGTTATCGACCGCGAAGCAATCGCTCTCGCATTCTATAACATGGCGAAATATCTGAAGCTTGATACCTCCGCTACGAAGAATCTCAGCAAGTACACCGACGTTAAGTCTCTGGACGACAACTGCGCAGCTGCATTCGAGTGGGCCGTTGTGAACAAGGTAATCTCCATTACCTCCACGAAGCTCAATCCCGACAAGGTTGTTACCAAGGCAGATCTCGCACAGATGATGTACCGTTTCAACAACTTCGCAAAATAATTCGCACGCACTTCAAACAGCCGATGCAAAAAAGCATCGGCTGTTTTTTGAAAAAATTTTCTCCGGGCATCTTGCAATACGATTGAAAGTGTGGTATACTATTGCTTGCATCATACGCCGGTGTGATGGAATCGGCAGACGTGCCGGACTCAAAATCCGGTCCTGGCAACAGGGTGCGGGTTCGACCCCCGCCACCGGCACCAAAGAAAAGCAATCAAGCCTTTCGGTTTGGTTGCTTTTCTTTATCTGAAGCGGGGGGCGAAGGCCGCGTCTTAAAAAAGTGTCCGGTGGACACTTTTTCCGCGGCACCGCTCCTGCCCGCAGGCTGGGCGTCGGTTATATAAAGTTTGAAAAAATTCAGTGAATTTATTGACTTTTTTTCCGATTTATGTTATAGTAATTTTGATCGGGATAGTATCCTGCGCAGGAGACGGTATTTCCCTGCGGAAAATCATTTATATCACAAAGAAAGTCAGGTACAAAGGTATGAAAGAAATCAGAATCGGTATTTTCGGCGGCTCACGCGGAAGAAACTACTACGGTCCGTTCGATGCAATTGAAGGCGCCCGCATTGTTGCAATCGCGGATAAAAAGCCCGAAGTCCGCGAAAAGCTGAAGGAAATTGTCGCCGAGGACGTTGTCGTCTGCGAAACGTGGGACGAAATGCTTGCAGTCGGACTCGACGCCGTTATTCTTGCAAACTATTTCCACGAGCACTGCAAATATGCCATCATGGCCATGGAGGCAGGCATCGACGTAATCAGCGAGACGACGGCTGCTCCTACGCTCGGCGAGTGCCTCGATCTCGTAGAGTGCGTTGAGCGCACCGGCCGCAAGTACATGCTCGCTGCCAACTGCCCGAAGATGCCCGGCCCGGCTGAACTCGGAAGCGTTTACCAGTCCGGCGTGCTCGGTGAGGTTCTTTATGCAGAAGCTGAGTACTGCCATCCCATGTCTGCCGAGGAATCCAGCGGTCTCGCACCGGAGGAGTTCCACTGGCGCAAATATCTGCCCGGCACCTACTACAACATGCACACGCTCGGTGTACTGATGGCTGCAACCAAGCTGCTTCCGCGCCGCGTAACCGCTATGGACGTCAAGACCAAGAGTTGCGAGGCTCGTAAGGGTGTTATCACCAATGCAGTATCCGCAGGTATCGCACTTTACGAGATGGAGAACGGCTCTGTCTTCCGTTCCACCGGTTGGGTCAAGATGAGACCGGCCGGCAAGTGGTTCCGCCTCTCCTGCGAGAACGGTACGATCGAGACCGACCGTGAGAATCAGGACCGCGTTCTTCTCCGCAGCAAGGATCAGAAGTCCATGCTCTATGATCCGATGGATTGGCAGTACACCGCAGAAGAGAGAAAAGGCGGCCACGGCGGTGCGGATACACGCATTTGCCAGCAGATCTGCGACTATCTCTCCGGCAAGGATGAGGAACCGATCATCGATATCTACCGCGGCGTAGCTCTTTCGCTGGCCGCTATCTACGGTCACTACAGCGTTCTTGAAGGAAAGACCTTTGATATTCCGGACATGAAAGACAAGACTGCACGCGAGGTTCTCCGCGGCGACTACCGCACGCCTTTCGTCGATCCCGGTAAGGAAGCAACCCTTGCTTGCAACAGAGGTTAATTCGCGAATTCTCTCAAATCAGTGATATGTGAGATGTCAATGGAGAACACGAACATGGAAGTCAGGACAAAAGGAACCGTTCTGGATGTCAAAAAGCAGTGGTGGCTGAAAGTCAACACAAAGCCTTTCCGCGCCCATACGTTTGACGGTGCTCTGTTTCCGCATATCGTAACTGTCAGATACACGGCAAATGGAACGGAAATCATCAGAAAAAAGTGGGTAGGCGCGCGTATGCACTGCCCAAGTGTCAACGAAACAGTAACGGTCATCTATCGGCAGGATAAGCCGACAAAATGCCGTTTGGAACTGGTTGGCCGTTCACCTCTCGATGAATAAAAACTTTTTCTGACAACTTTCGTACTTCTTCTTGACAACGCGCAAAATTTCCTGTATACTTAATGTACAAGTTAAAAGAATCTGTACTGCTGGCGGATAAGTGGAAAAACCACGTGTGGTACAGACCGTACTAAGCCGACCGCCTGGGCAATCCTGCATTTCGCCGGATTGCCCTTTGTTTTTCGGCACACAATATGGAGGAAAGCGCATGAAACAGAAACTTATCAGTTACAAGAACGCCTTCTTCGCCGCGATTGCGGCCGGTATCTTCATCGGCATCGGCGGCACGGCTCTCCTCTCTCTGAAAGACGCCGCAAGTCCGATCGCCGGCATCTACAACATCATCGGTGCATGTGCGTTTACGATCGCCCTGCTCTGCATCTGCATGATGGGACTGTACCTGTTCACCGGTAAAGTTGGATTTCTCGTGTACGACCACTCGGGAACGAACATTCTCACCGTGGTATCCGGTCTGCTCGGCAACCTCGTCGGCACGTTTCTGACGGCACAGGTCGTCCGCATCGCACGCCCGAACACGATCGCTGTTGCACAGGCGCTTGTCGCGCCGAAACTCGCCGATCAGGTGTGGTATCAAACGATCCTCTCCGGCATCATGTGCGGTATCCTCATGTACACCGCCGTGCGCATTTACCGCGACCACAAATCCCCTGTCGCCATTTTCTTCTGCGTACCTGTGTTCATCCTGTCCGGATTTGAGCACTCCATCGCGGATATGTTCTACTTCTTCCAGGCGGGTGTCTTCTCGCTCGATGTCGCCGTTTTCCTTCTCCTCGTCATTATCGGAAACGCGATCGGCGGCATGCTTCTCCCCATCCTTCGCCTGCTCAGCGGTGAGAAGGACTGATTTCGTTTATCATTTCATCAATATATATCGGAGGAAATTACAATGAGTATCTACGACAATGCTTCCCTTGCGACGCTGCTTTCTGAGAACACCTATCCCGGCCACGGCATCGTGATCGGCAAGAGTGAGGACGGCAAGTCCGCCGTAATCGCCTACTTCATCATGGGCAGAAGCGAAAACAGCCGCAACCGCGTCTTTATCGAAAACGGCAGCGAGGTCATCATCCATCCGTTTGACGCATCCAAGGTGGAGGATCCGTCCCTCATCATCTACTCCCCCATCCGCAAGTACGAAAACCGTCTCATCGTAACGAACGGCGACCAGACGGACACCGTGTACGAAGGGCTGAAAGCGGGCAAGACGTTTGAGGCAGCGCTCGAAACACGCGCATTTGAGCCGGATGCACCGAACTTTACCCCCCGCATCAGCGGTATGCTGACGTTCGCAAACGGCAACTTCACCTACAAGATGAGCATTCTCAAGAGTGCCGACGCGGAGGGCACGGCGTGCAACCGTTTCGCGTTCACCTACGCACCGATCGCCGGTGTCGGTCACTTCCTGCACACCTACAACTGTGACGGCAATCCGATCCCGACGTTCACGGGCGAACCGGAGAGAGTCGCGATCCCGTCCGACATCGACGCGTTTGCCGATATGATCTGGGCAAACCTGAACGAGCAGAACAAGATCTCCCTCTACGTCCGCTACACCGATCTCGCGACGGGTGCGGAAACCAACCGCATGTTCAACAAAAACAAATAATATATTACGGAGGCTGACATGGCATACCTGAGTGACATTGAAATCGCACAGTCCATTACGATGAAACCCATTTCCGAAATCGCCGCAAAGGCAGGCATCGACGACAAATACGTCGAGAATTACGGAAAATACAAGGCAAAAATCGATCTCTCCCTCCTGAATGATTCCGCACGCAAAGACGGAAAACTGATCCTCGTAACCGCGATCACGCCCACTCCCGCGGGCGAGGGCAAAACGACGACCACCATCGGTCTCGCAGACGGTCTCTCCAAAATCGGCAAGAATGTCATGGTAGCCCTCCGCGAGCCGTCCCTCGGTCCGGTATTCGGCGTCAAGGGCGGTGCCGCAGGCGGCGGTTACGCACAGGTCGTTCCGATGGAGGACATCAACCTCCACTTCACCGGTGACTTCCACGCCATCGGCGCGGCAAACAACCTGCTTGCCGCTATGCTGGACAACCACATCTACCAGGGCAACGCCCTCGGCATTGATCCCCGCCGCATCACGTGGCACCGCTGTGTCGATATGAACGACCGCCAGCTCCGCTTCGTTGTGGACGGTCTCGGCGGTCGCGTCAACGGCACGCCGCGCGAGGACAGTTACGACATCACCGTAGCGTCCGAGATCATGGCAGTGCTCTGCCTGGCAAATTCCCTGAAAGATCTGAAAGAACGTCTCTCCCGCATCATCGTCGGCTATACGTACGACGAAAAGCCGGTCACGGCAGGCGATCTCAAGGCTCACGGTGCGATGGCGGCTCTTCTCAAGGATGCCCTCAAGCCGAATCTCGTACAGACGCTCGAAGGCACACCCGCATTCGTACACGGCGGTCCGTTCGCAAACATCGCACACGGATGCAACTCCGTCATCGCTACGAAAATGGCAATGAAACTCGGCGACTACGCCGTTACCGAGGCAGGCTTCGGTGCCGATCTCGGTGCGGAGAAATTCCTTGACATCAAGTGCCGCTATGCCGGTCTTACCCCGTCCGCTGTTGTTGTCGTCGCTACCGTCCGCGCGCTCAAGATGCACGGCGGTCTTGCCAAGACGGAACTCGGCACAGAGAATCTTGACGCGCTCGGAAAGGGTCTGCCGAATCTTCTCCGCCACGTTTCCAACATCCGCGACGTATACGGTCTGCCCGCAGTCGTCGCAGTCAACCGCTTCCCCACCGATACGGATGCGGAAGTTGCGCTTGTTATCGAGAAATGTAAAGCACTCGGCGTAAACGTCGTTCTGTCCGATGTATGGGCAAAGGGCGGAGAGGGCGGTATCGCTCTTGCTGAGGAAGTTGTCCGTCTGTGTGAGCAGCCGTCCGATTTCCGCTTCAGTTACGATCTCGATCTTCCGATCGACGAGAAGATCCGCACGCTCGTCCGCCGCGTCTACCGCGGTGCGGACATCTCCATCCTGCCCTCCGCGCAGAAGCAGATCGCACAGCTCACGGCGCTCGGCTTTGACAAACTGCCGATCTGCGTGGCAAAGACGCAGTACAGCTTCTCTGACGATCCGGCAAAGCTCGGCGCCCCCGAGGATTTCACCGTCACCGTCAAGAATGTGAAGATCTCCGCAGGTGCCGGCTTCCTCGTCATCCTCACAGGCGATATCATGACGATGCCCGGTCTGCCGAAGGTTCCTGCCGCAGAGCGCATTGACGTCTCTGATGACGGCGTAATCAGCGGTCTGTTCTGATTCAAAAAATCCGAAAATTATCCAAAAAAAGGAAGATTTCGTGTTGCATTTTTCGTAGGAATATGGTATAATACTGTTGTTCCTATAAATCTCACACGAAAGCGGGAAATAAATCATGAAAACTCTGTACACGGGTAAAACCAAAAACGTACTTCTGGACGAAGAAAACGGCATTGTCAATCTGTTTTTCAAAGATGACATGACCGGCGAAAACGGCAACTTCGATCCCGGTTCCAACACGGTCGGCGGCTCCGTTGCCGGCAAGGGCAAGATCGGTCTTGCACTCTCCAAGTACTTCTTTGAACTGATGGAAAAGAACGGCATCCCGACGCACTATCTCGGCGCGGATGTGGAAAAAGGACTCATGCAGGTCCGTAAGCTCACCGTTCCGAAGCTGGAGTTCGTACTCCGCTACTTCACCGCAGGAAGCATGTGCCGCCGCTTCACACTGGAGGAAGGCATCGTATTCGATCCGCCGTACACCGAGGTCACACTGAAGGATGACATCCAGGGCGATCCGCTGATCAGCGAGCGTCTCTGCATCATGAAGGGACTGCTCAAAGAGGGTCAGTACGACGAGGCGCTTGGCATTCTCGTGCGCGTTGGTGAAGTGCTGAAGAAGGAACTCGCACCGATGGGTCTGACGCTGATCGATTTCAAGATCGAGGTCGGTTATGACGAGAACGGCAAGATGTACGTGGCAGACGAGATCACGCCCGACATCTGGCGCGTGCGCGACGAGAACGGCAACATCCCGAACCAGATCGACTGCGCAAATCTGCTCCTCAAGAAGATGAATATCTGATAAAAATACCGCTGTCCATACGGACAGCGGTGTTTTCATAAAATCTGTTACCAAATCCGAAACTTGCACACTATATGGATGAAAGGAGGCGAGAGAATGGCGCACGCAAGCGGCACACCCGAAGCATTGATTGCAGACTTTACGGAAAACTATATGGAAAAGCTCTTTTACTTCTGTCTCAAAAAAACAGGAAACAGCCTTGATGCAGAAGATTTGACGCAGGATATTGCACTGCATATTCTGACCGGACTGAACAAAGGCACGATTCCTGTTAATTTTCCGGCATGGGTATGGCAGATCGCACGCAACCGTTACGCTGTATGGGCAGACAGAAAGCACAAAAAAGCCGACGCGGTTACCGGTACCGACATCGGCGATTATGAAATTGCTGACGAAACCGAAAGCACGCTTGATACGATGATACGGGAGGAACAGCTCTCCGCGCTCAGACGTGAGCTTGCATTTATCGAGCGTGAATACCGAAACGTCATTGTCGCCTACTACATCGAGGACAAAAGCGTCCGCGAGATCGCCGCGGCTCTCTCCCTTTCCGTTCCCGCAGTAAAGCAGCGCCTTTACCGGGCAAGAAATATTCTGAAAGAAGGTATGAGTATGGCAAGAGAATTTGGTAAACGAAGCTACAAGCCGGAGCAGGTGACTTTTGTGATGAACGGCAAAAGCGGAACCAACGGTCAGCCCTGGTCCATCATTACCCATTCGATGTACAAAAACATTTTCCTGGAGACGTATGAAAATCCACAGACGGCGGAAGAGATTTCACTCGCGCTGGGCATCGCGCTTCCGTACATGGAGGACGAGCTTGCCTTTTTGGTCAGAGAGCAGCTCCTTCGCAAAAACGGAAACAAATATCAGCCCGATTTCCCCATCATCAGCCGGGAAGAACAGCTCCGCGAACACGAGCTTTGGAATCAGCTCAAAAAGCCTGTTACGGAAAAGCTGTGCCTGCTGATTGATACCTACATGAAAGCCGGCGGAGCTAAAGTAAATGCTTCGCATATCGGGTATGACGCGGCAAAATGGGCATTGCTCGTTCGTACGTTTGATTGGTTTATAAATTCGGTGCATACGACAGGCTCGTCCAACATCGAAACTCCTGTTCGTCCGGATGACGGTGCATGGACATTGACCGGCTATGAATCGATCGATTGGGAAGAGCCTGCCTTCGTTGGTATGCACACAGTATCCTATGATGAATCCGAGGGCAAAAAATACATTAATTTCGGTCAGTACAAATTCTTCTATAACAATATTCACACAAAAACACCCATCTTTTTGACTTGGCACGAAGCATACACGCTTTGGCTTGTGTGCACGGAGAATACGGAAACGTGTGAGAAGAACTATCTCGAAAAAATGCTTGAATACGGTTATATCAAACAGGAAAATGCCGAGATTCTGCCGAACGTCCTCATTATTGACGCAAATGCCAAGGAAACATACAGCGAAGCTGTGCGTGCCGAGTTGAGATCTCTGCGGGATGAAATCGCAGATTTGCTTGCAAAAGCGCCCAACACGATGCGCGGATACATCGTAGAGCAGGCAATCGCGGACGGCTGGCTAAAAGATGATGAAGCCACGCCCGCCACCATCGGCGCATACATGTATCTGGAGTAACAATCGCATCCTGTCAGGGGTATCAAAGTACTATCCCGATAAACAAGGCTGAGCGGGTACAAAAATGCTCAGCCAAACAAAAACGCCGCTGTCCATACGGGCAGCGGTGTTTTTATATCCGAACAGTACGTCCTTCTGATACAAAACGGACAAAACGACTCGCCGAATTGCACATTTACAACCGGCTTCCTTTTTGGTATACTATTGGTATGACAGCAGAAAGGAATCACCGCATGAAACGAATTCTTTGGAATATTACCCTTTCGTCCATTATCACGCTGGTCGCGTATATCGCGCTATTTGCCTTCTGGGGCGCGTTCTTTCTCGAGATTGAGGATCAGACGCTCCGCTTGTTTATGATTTCTCTAATGACAACGGTTGTATACGCATGGGTGCTCTTGTATTTTGTAAAAAAGCGCGACGGCTCAGGCGAAGACGAAGTATACAACGATTACCACGACACGCAGTACCACTCCTTCGCAAACGATTTCAAGACCGTCATCCGGCGTGAAAAAAAGCTTCTCCTTACGATCGCCGTAATAATCGCAGTGTGCTTCGCGCTGAACGTGTTTGACGATCTTGTCATGAAGCAAAAAACGATTTCCCATGCCGCGTTTATTTTCATTCCATTGTTTATCTTAGCCTCCGCCTTCAAAATCCCCGTTGTCGGATACGTACTGAGTGCCGTTTTTGTGTGCGTGCTGTATCTCGCGTTTCTCCTGCTGTACCGCAGAAAGATTTATAACAAATGGATAAAAAACAAGTGAGGGTAACATGCCGCTGAACGATAAACTGAGAGAATTGCGCAAAGAGCGTGAGATTACGCAGGAAGCCGTCGCTGAACAGCTCGGTGTTTCCGCACAGACGGTATCCAAATGGGAACGCGGTCTTCTGTCGCCGGATATCCTGCTTCTCCCCAAAATTGCGCTGCTGTTCCGCTGCTCCATCGATTCGCTGTTCGCCATGGACGCCGCGTGGAGCGCAGATCACCGACGGGAATTTGAAAAACAGATTCACGATCTTCATGCCCGAAAGGATTGGGAAGGCATATACGATGCGTGGATACGGGAGATCGAACTGAATCCGGATCATTATATGAACTACGCCGACGTAATGCTGCACGTACTGCGCAAAGAACTGTTTGACGATGAACGTATCCTGCAGATGCTGTCCCTTGCCGAGCATGCCGAGAAATGCTGCACGGACGATGCCCTCCGCAACGAAATCTATCGGATCATGCTGCAGATCTGCGCAAAATCGACGAACGAAAAGATCAAAAGAAAAGCGCAGTACTACTATCAAAAGCTTCCCATGATCCAGCACAGCCGTGAGATTTACGCCGGGTGCGTCCTGTCCGGCGACGCATACGATAATCAGATCAAATATAATGTCATCTATTTCATCAATCTGGCAGAATGCGCTGTCCGACAGCTGATACATCCCGATATGCCGCCAGAGGAGAAAATCCTCCGCTATCAAAAAGCGGCGGCACTGTACGAGACAGTGCTCGACGGTAAATACGGCGGATTCTGGGATGTGCCTCTGCTCGGGAATTACCGAATGATCGCTTCCCTATACACGCAGATCGGTGACACAGAGAACGCTGCTGTATACATGCAACGAATTTTTGACACGGTGGAGCGGCATCTGTCCGAATCGGTGAAACAGGATATCTCCGTCCTGCTTCATGCCACGTCCCTTCCGAACACGACGCCGGCAGAAACAAGCGTGAAGAAACTCCTTCGCTGTATGCTGAAGGAGATGCTGTTCAAACCGTATTCGCGCGAAATCGCCGATCTTCTCAAGCGATACACCGACCGTTATCCGGATTAAAAACACCGCTGTCCATACGGGCAGCGGTGTTCTTTCGTCAGCGATTACTGCCCGACCCGAAAGGCGGTACGCACGGATGTACAAAAAAGATTGCAGGACATACGTTTTCGGATGGCAAAAACCTTGCATATCCGTGAAAAAAATGGTATAATAATAAAGTTGGGCATAACAACATACACTGCACGGAAGGAAAAGCGCGCATGAACTTATCCTGGATTATCATACAGAAAATCTTCACGATGTTTCTTTTGACGCTGGCAGGCTTTATCTGCACAAAAGCAGGCATTATCGATACAAACACAGGAAAAAAACTGTCCGTGCTTTCCCTGAAGCTCATAACGCCCATGCTGATCTTTTCTTCCTATCACATGGAGTATGATGCCCGTATCGTCAAAAATCTCGGCATCTCATTTCTGCTCGTTTTTCTGGCGTATGCCATCCAGATCCCCCTTGCCTTTCTGCTCGCCCGCAAGAGCAAAAACGGCGGCAATCGGCACAATCTGGAGCGGTTATGCCTCATTTTCACCAACTGCGGTTTCTTCGGAATCCCGCTTATCAACGGCCTGTACGGGGAGGAGGGCGTTGTATACCTCACCGCATTTTTCACCGTCTTCAATATCCTGATCTGGATTCTCGGCGTTCCTCTGCTCACAGGCAAGTCGTCTCAAAAGGATACGCTCAAAAACATCATCTCTCCCGCAACTGTCGCTTCTCTTCTCGGACTCATCACACTGCTACTGCGAATCAGACTGCCCGCTATCATCATCGAGCCGATTGAGATGATCGGTTCCATGAATACGCCGTTTGCGATGATCGTAGCCGGCTCCTCCATCGCCATGACGAAATGGAGCACGGGACTGCAGAATCCGCGCCTTTATTACATCACGGCGTGCAAAAATCTGATTATTCCTGCTGTCGCTGTATGTATCTATGCGCTCTTACCGCTGGAGCCTATGCTGATTATGATCCCGATTTTCGCGATCGCCTGCCCCGTCGCCGCCGCCTGTCCCATGTTTTCCGTCATGTACGACCAGGACACGGACTACGCCTCGCAGCTGTTCGCCGTGACAACGCTTCTGTCAATCCTCACGATCCCGCTGATCTATCTGCTTGCATCATCTCTCGGTGTATAATTTTCTACAACCGTCTAAATAAGCTGAAGTCAAAGACACCTGTCTAAATCCGTTATCAAAGGAGCATCTATGGCTAAAGTACAATGGAAAGGCGGCACTCTGCTCGGTCCCGTACCGCCGACGATGGTTACGTGCGGCACGATGGAGGAATCCAACATTATCACGATTGCCTGGACGGGAATTGTGAACACGATTCCGCCGAAGACGTACATCTCCATCCGTCCGACGCGCCACTCCTACGGCATCATCAAAAAGAGCGGTGAATTCGCCATTCATCTGACCCCGCAGTCGCTTGTCCGTGCTGCCGATACCTGCGGCGTTTTCACCGGACGGAAGGTCGATAAATTTGCCCGCTGCGGCTTGACCAAGGAGCCGAGCGCGTTTGTCTCCTGCCCTCTGATCGCGGAGGCACCGCTTTCCCTCGCCTGCCGCGTCACGGATATCATCCCGATGGGATCGCACGATATGTTCCTTGCTGACATCGTGGGCGTTGAGGTAGATCCCGCACTGATCGATCCGAGCGGCAAGCTCTGCCTTGACCGTGCAAATCTGGCGGCGTATCTGCACGGCGAATACTACGCCCTCGGCAAATCGCTCGGTACATTCGGATTCTCTGTGAAGAAAAAGACGAAGCCGCACGCAAAAAAGGCACCTGCCGAAAACAAGAAGCGTGCACCGAAAAAATGAGCGCAAAAAAGCGCCCGCCCCTCTAGGCAGACGCAGTTTCGGTTGTTCCCTTATTCGGTGACGGCGCTCTCCTCGGCAAACGACTCAGCCTCTGCCTTGGCAAGCTCCTCATGATACGCGGCAATCACGCTCTCCTCAAGATCTGCGCGGAATGACGCATTGATCGGGTGCACGATATCGCGGTACGTACCGTCCGGGTTCTTGCGGCTCGGCATGACGATAAAGTATTTCTCCCGTGCGTAGATCACCTTGATGTCATGCAGTGCGAGCTGTCCGTCAAAGGTAACGGAGACGACCGCTTTCATCGGTCCCTCCTCAAAAAGTTTGCGGATCTTGATATCGGTTATCTCCATTGTTTTTTCCTCCCGGTGTTACACCTGAATTACGCTTACGATACGGGACACAGCCTGTCCCTGCATCCTGTATATAGTATACAATACGAATATGACAAATATTCAACGCGGATGGAAGTTTTTTTTGAATTTACTATTTATTTTTTATAAATCAGCCGTATAATAAACGTGAACAAAAAAAGAAGACCATTCACAATTCGTAAACAAAATCCACATTTTTCCGGAGGTTTGGTTATGGCTTTGCCCAATACCCATTTCGGCGCGGAGAAGATTGCCGCGTGGCTCCCCTCCCCTAAAAAGATCTTTTTCGCCGGTATCGGCGGCGTCAGCATGAATTCGCTCGCGCATATCACGCACCTGCGCGGACATACAGTCTCAGGGTATGACCGCACGCCGTCCGCACTCACGAAGCAGCTTGAGGCACTCGGCATTGATATCCGGTACGAAGCGGATGCATCTCACGTTGCCGACGCGGATATGCTCGTCTATACCGTGGCGATCCCTGCCGATCTGCCTGAATACGCGGAGGCGTGCCGGCGCGGGATTCCCGTCGTCTCCCGTGCGGACTACCTCGGCTACATCATGAGCGGATACAACCGCCGTATCGGTGTCAGCGGCATGCACGGCAAAAGCACGACGACAGCCATGCTCGAGTGCGTATTCCGTGTGGCGGGACTGGATCCGACCGTAAGCTGCGGCGCACCGATGAAGGACGCTGATAACCGCTGTGACCGCATCGGCGGGGAGGATTTCTTCATTTTCGAAGCGTGCGAATACATGGATTCGTTCCTTGATTTCTACCCGACGGATGCCGTTGTGCTGAATATTGAAATGGATCATCCCGACTACTTCCGCGATCTGGCACAGATTGAGACATCGTTCAAAAACTTCATGGCACGGACGGGCGCAGACGGCACGGTGTATCTGAATGCGGGCGACGAGAACGTCATGCTTGCCGCCGAGGGATACAGCGGCCGCATTGTCACGTTCGGCGTAGAGCACGCGGAGGCGGACTACAACGCTGTTGATATTTCGTTTGACGGTGGACTTCCCTCTTTCACGATCCGCAAAGGCGGTGAAGAAATCTGCCGCGTGAAAATGCAGGTGCCCGGTACCCACAGCGTTTGCGATGCCGTTGCCGCCGCTGCCGTGGCTCTCGAATGCGGTATTCCGCCGCACGCAGTGGAGGACGCACTTGCGCAATTTGCCGGGGCATCCCGGCGTATGGATTACCGCGGAAAAACTGCCGCCGGTGCGGATGTATACGACGATTACGCACATCATCCGACCGAGATCGACGCGACGCTGAAGGCGGCTCTTGCTATGCAGCCGGATCGGCTGTTCTGCGTATTCCAGCCGCACACCTACTCGCGCACGAAGGAGCTGTTCAACGATTTCGCGGACGCGCTCGCTGCCGACGGCGTATGCGAGGTGATCGTTGCGGATATTTACACGGCAAGGGAAACCGACTCCCTCGGCGTATCATCTGCCCTGCTTGCCGAAGCGATCCGCACACGCGGTGCCAACTGCCGTGCCGTTTCCGATACGGAGGCAATCGCTTCGTATCTGCGTGCGGAATGCCGCCGCGGTGACACAATCCTTGTGATGGGTGCGGGCGACATCAGTGCGCTGTGCCAGAAGCTCGTCTGATCGTTTTTTATGTGAAAATCTTCGCCGAAAAATGTGAAATTTCTCGGAAATCGTGTTGACATTCGTATGTGAAATATGTTAAAATATATCAGATTGAGATTTCGACGCAGAGATTTCTGCAAAATCCGGGAAAGGATGTGCGAACATGTACAACGAAAGACGGGAACGGATCCGCGATCTGCTCGGCACAAAGCCGTTCGTTTCCATCAAAGAGCTGGAAGCTATGTTCCCCAAAGTATCCGGCATGACCCTGCGGCGTGATATCGAATACTTTGAACTGCAGGGCGAGGCCATCAAGGTACGCGGCGGCGCCCGTTCCACAAAATTTATCACAACGTCCACGGACGATACGATCACCACGCGTATGCACGAAAACGTGGAGTCCAAAGAGAAGATTGCACGGCGTGCCGCATCTCTGCTGGAAACGGGTCGCTCGATTTTCATCGACTCCGGATCAACTCTCCAGCGGATCGTTCCGTACGTTCCGAATGAGCGCTTTACGTTCACCACGACGAATCCGATGGCGGCGCTTGAACTGTGCAAGATCGGTCTTCCGATCGTCAACATCGTCGGCGGCAAGCTGGACCGCGATTATCAGACGGTGACCGGTATGCACGCAATGCATTTCCTTTCCGATATCAATATTGATATCGCGTTTCTCTCCCCGTCCGGTCTGTCCCTGAAAAGCGGATTCACCGGCGGTAACTACAGCGAATGCGAGCTGAAGCGGGTTGTAGTTGAGAAAGCGCGCCTCGTCGTTATCCTGCTTGACGGCTCCAAATTTGATAAGAGTCTCCCCTATACCTTCTGCCACATGGATCAGGTACACGTCATCATCACGGACGCCCCCCTGCCCCAGGAAATGATGGCGCTTGCCAACGAACACGGCATCCGCGTCATCAACGTGTGCGAGGAAGATTAAACCGAAGGTATTCCGGCACCGCCGGATCCGATATAAACACATAAACTATTCATGAAAGGAATGATTTACATTGGCAACACCCGTAATTATGCCCCGTCAGGGACAGAGCGTTGAGAGCTGCATCATCACCGCCTGGAACAAAAAGGTCGGTGACACCGTTGCAGAGGGCGATATCCTGTTCTCCTACGAGACGGATAAGTCCGCTTTCGACGAGCCGGCACAGGTAAGCGGTACGATCCTTGCGATCCTCGCAAACGACGGTGACGTCGTTCCCTGTCTCGACACCGTATGCTACATCGGTGAGGCAGGCGAGGACATCTCCGCGCTTGTAAAGGCTGACGCTCCCGCAGCAGCAGCTCCGGCAGCAGAAGAAAAGAAAGAGGAGGCTCCTGCAGCAGCAGCAGCTCCGGCAGCAGCTCCCGCAGTCGCTACCAAGGCTGAAGGCGATATGATCCGCATCTCCCCGCGTGCAAAGAATCTTGCACTCCAGAGCGGCGTCGATATGACGAAGGTCGTTCCGACCGGTCCTCACGGCCGCATCATCGAGCGCGACATCAATGCCGCACTGGATGCAGGCTTTGTTGCAAACGCAGCCGCAGTCGAGGCATTCCTCGCGGGCAATCCGATCGTCACCGAGGAAGAGGCTCCGGCAGCCGCAGCTCCCGCAGCAGCAGCTCCGGTTGCAGACGACGTTCTCGCTTACACCGAGGAGCCGATGACCGGCATCCGCAAGGTCATCTCCCGTCAGATGCACGCTTCCCTCTCCGAGATGGCACAGCTCACGCTGAACTCCTCCTTCGACGCTACGGCTATGATGAACTTCCGTGCAACGCTGAAGGCAAACGGCGAGGCTATGGGTCTCGGCAAGATCTCTTTGAACGACATGGTGCTCTATGCCGTATCCCGCACACTTCTGAACCATCCGACCATCAATGCAAACCTGGTCGGCGAAAATTTCCGTCTCTTCAAGCATGCCAACATCGGTATGGCTGTTGACACCGAGCGCGGACTGCTCGTTCCCACCATCTTCGGCGCGGAGAAGATGTCTCTCGCAGAGATCTCCGCAGCAGCGAAGGGTGCTGCCGCTAAGGCACGCGACGGTAAGCTCTCTCCCGATGAGATGTCGGGCGGCTCCTTCACCGTTACCAACCTCGGTTCTATGGGCGTTGAATCCTTCACGCCTGTTATCAACCCGCCGCAGACCGCGATCCTCGGCGTTTGTGCAATCACCCAGCGTGTACGCGCAGACGGCACGACGTATCCGGCTATGGGTCTCTCCCTCACCTTCGACCACCGCGCAGTGGACGGCGCTCCGGCTGCCCGCTTCCTGGCTGATCTCTGCAAGGCTTTGGAGAACTTCGGTCTGCTTCTGGCGAAATAAGGAGGACAAAACAGCATGATTTACGATCTGATCGTACTGGGCGGCGGTCCTGCCGGCTACAATGCGGCTGAGCGCGCGGCGCACGGCGGCATGAAGACGCTCCTCTTCGAAGAGAGAGCACTCGGCGGCGTCTGCCTGAATGAGGGATGCATCCCGACCAAGACTCTGCTTTATTCCGCGAAGATCTACGACTATGCGCACCACGGCGATGCGTACGGCGTAACCGTTACCGGTGCGTCCATTGATCACGCCAAGGTTGTTGAGCGCAAGGAGAAGGTCGTTCGCACGCTCGTTTCCGGTATCGGCTCCAAGATGAAGGGGGCAGGCGTCACCGTTGTCGCTTCCACCGCTGTCATCACGGGCAAAACCGCAGACGGCTTCACCGTCAAGAGCGGCGATGATACCTACACCGCAAAACAGCTCCTCATCTGCACCGGTTCTTCTGCGGCTGTTCCGCCGATCCCGGGTCTGAAGGAATCTGTTGAGAGCGGATTTGCTGTTACCAACCGCGAGATCCTTGATCTCAAGGTTGCTCCGAAGCGTATCGCTGTCGTCGGCGGCGGCGTTATCGGTTTGGAGATGGCTTCCTACTTCAACTCTATCGGCTCCGAGGTCACCGTCATCGAGATGATGGACAAGATCGCCGGTCCTACGGACAAGGAGATCTCCGCCCTGCTTCAGAAGAACTACGCCAAGAAGGGCGTCAAGTTCCTCCTCGGCGCAAAGGTTACCGCAATCAACGGCAAGCCGAATGACGGCACCGTTACCTGCGAGATCGCCGGCAAGGAAGAAAAGATTCCCGCAGATCTCGTTCTCGTCAGCGTCGGCCGCCGTGCACGCACTGCCGGCATCGGTCTGGAATCCGTCGGCGTTCTCACTGAGCGCGGCGCAATCGTCACCGATGAGTACAGCCGTACCTCCGTCCCGGGCATCTGGGCAGCAGGCGACGTCAACGGCAAGAGCATGCTGGCGCACACCGCATACCGCGAGGGTGAGGTTGCTGTCAACAACATGCTCGGCAAGAAGGATCGCGTAGACTACCGCTCCATTCCGGCTGTTATCTACACGAATCCCGAGGTTGCTTCCGTCGGTGAGACGGTTGAGTCCGCCGCTAAGGCAGGTATCAAGGCTACCGAGCACACCGTTTCCCTCCGTTACAGCGGCCGTTACATCGCTGAGAACGAGGGCGGCGACGGTTTCGTGAAGATCGTCATCGGCGAGCATCGCGAGATCCTCGGCGTACACATGATCGGCTCGTATGCATCCGAGATTATCTTCGGCGCGGCAGCTATGGTTGCCAAGGCTGAAAGAGTTGAGGACGTACGCAAGATCGTATTCCCGCATCCGTCCGTCTGCGAAGTCATTCGCGAAGGAATGTTCATGATCTAAACCTCACACAAAAAGCTGCGCTTTTCGTGTGGTGAGCATCGTGCGCTCGCGCCATCGCGCCTGCCTTCAGCAGTCACTCGCGATGCTTTAATGAGTTTTATCCGCGGTACACGCCCGCCGGATAAAACAGATTCAATTGTATCTATAAATACATAAAAGGAGATATAACCATGCCTAAGAGTCAATACGTGGATCCCGGTAAAGTATTTGTACCCGGTTCCATCACGTTCACCGACATCCCCTCTTGTCAGTACAAGAAGACCCTCGCACAGGAGAAGAAGATCTACACGAAGGACGACTTCCTCCGCATCTACCGCGATATGCGCATCATCCGCGAGTTCGAGACGATGCTCAACGATATCAAGGTAAAGAGCGAGTACAACGGCATCAAGTACAACAACCCCGGTCCGGCTCACCTTTCCATCGGTCAGGAGGCTTCCGCTGTCGGTGAGGCTTACTGCCTGGACATCAACGACTTCACCTTCGGTTCCCACCGTTCCCACGGCGAGATCCTCGCAAAGGGTCTCTCCTCCATCCACAAGCTGGATGACGCAGAGCTCTACGACATCATGAAGGACTTCTTCGGCGGCGATATTCTGAAGGTCGTTGAGGGCAAGCAGGAGAAGGCAGGCGACGTCCGCGACCTCGCTATCGACTTCCTCCTCTACGGCGCACTGGCTGAGATCTTCGCTCGTACCACCGGTTTCAACCGCGGTCTCGGCGGATCCATGCACGCGTTCTTCATCCCGTTCGGTATCTTCCCGAACAACGCAATCGTCGGCGGTGCCGCTCCGGTTGCACTCGGTGCTGCTCTGTACAAGAGAGCAAACCACAAGAAGGGTATCGTAATCGCTAACTCCGGTGACGGTGCTACCGGCCGCGGTCCCGTTCTCGAGGCTCTGAACATGTCCGCTATGCGTCAGATCACGGAGCTTTGGGGCATGGACGGCAAGTACTCCTCCGACGGTATGCCGATTCTCTTCAACGTATTCAACAACTTCTACGGCATGGGCGGTCAGACCCAGGGCGAGACGATGGCTTACGACTCTCCCGCACGTCTCGGTGCCGGCTTCAACGTTGCACAGCTCCATGCTGAGCGCGTAAACGGCTACGATCCGCTTGCTGTTATCGACGCTACCACCCGTAAGAAGGAACTCCTCCTTGCAGGTAAGGGTCCGGCTCTCCTTGAGGTCGCTACCTACCGTATCAGCGGTCACTCCCCGTCCGACTCCTCCACCTACCGTACCGCAGAGGAGATCGAGGCTTGGAAGGCAGCTTGCCCGATCGCCGCTTACCGCGCAAAGATGGTCAAGGGCGGCATCGCTACCGACGAAGAGTTCGCAGCTATCGAGGAATCCATCGTTCGCCGTATGGAGAAGATCTGCAAGCTTGCCATCGACGATGAGCTCTCCCCGAGAATGGATCTCGACAAGGATCCCGCAATGATCTCCTCCCTCATGTTCTCCAACAACTCCGTCAAGAGCATGGATCCCACCCGCGAGCCCGAAGTTCTCATGCCGAAGGAAGAGAACCCGCGCGTTAAGCAGCTCGCTACCAAGGCTCGCTACGCTTACGACGAGAAGGGTGCCGCTATTCCGAAGATCAAACTGTTCGGTGTCCGTGACGCAATCTTTGAGTCCATCCTTGACAAGTTCTACGAGGATCCGACCACGATCGCTTACGGTGAGGACAACCGTGACTGGGGCGGCGCATTTGCTGTTTACCGCGGTCTGACCGAGGCTCTTCCCTACCACCGCTTCTTCAACTCCCCGATCTCCGAGTCCGCTATCGTCGGTTCCGCCGTCGGTTACGCAATGGCAGGCGGCCGTGCGATCGTTGAGCTGATGTACGCTGACTTCATCGGCTGCGCAGGCGACGAGATCTTCAACCAGCTCTCCAAGTGGCAGTCCATGTCCGCAGGCATCCTGAAGATGCCCGTCGTTATCCGCGTTTCTGTCGGTTCCAAGTACGGTGCTCAGCACTCTCAGGACTGGACCGCACTGACCGCGCATATCCCGGGTCTGAAGGTCTGCTTCCCCTCCACGCCTTACGATGCAAAGGGTCTCATGAACGCAGCTCTCGCAGGCACCGACCCCGTCATCTTCTTCGAGTCCCAGAGAATCTACGACAAGGGTGAGGAGTTCCACAAGGAAGGCGTTCCGACCGAGTACTACGAGGTTCCCTTCGGTGAACCCGACGTTAAGCGCGAGGGTAAGGATGTTACGATCCTGACCATCGGTGCCGTTCTGTACCGCGCTATGGATGCCGCAAAGATCCTCGAGGAGAAGTACGGCATTTCCGCTGAGGTCATCGACACCCGCTCCATCGTTCCGTTCAACTATGAGAAGGTTCTCGAGAGCGTTAAGAAGACCGGCCGTATCATCATCGTCGGTGACGCTGTTGACCGTAACTCCGTCATGCGTGACATGGCTTCCAACATCGCTGAGATGGCATTCGACTACCTCGATGCTCCGCCGGTTGTATTCGGTTCCCGCAACTGGATCACGCCCGCATTCGAGCTTGAGAAGTACTTCTTCCCGCAGGCTGACGGCATCGTAGACGTCATCTGCCAGAAGATCATGCCGATCGCAGGTCACGTTTGCACCATCAACGAGAGCGAGATCGAGCACATCGAGCGCAACAAGAAGGGTATCTGATTCTGATTCCCATGATCCCCGTGGAGGAAACTCCATGGGGATCTTTTTTTCGTGAGTTGACAAAGACGGGCGGGAATGTTATAATGAGATAACTGATATTTCAAGGGAGAAGCGCTATGACCGATGTACTGTTTATCACGCCTACCGCATCTAAAAATGCGTTTGACGAATCGCTCGGCACCCTAATTCTCACAACGATTTTGCGCGAGAAGGGCGTGCAGGCGGATATTCTGTCCTTCCACCGCATCGGAGATACGGCGGATTTCGCTGCATTTCTCACATCCGCACAAGAGAAAATTACCGCGGCAAAGCCGAAAATCGTCTCCTTCTATACGCGCTGTGACTGCTACCATATCATGCTGAAAATCGCCGAGGCGGTAAAAGAAAAGCTCGGCTGCTACATCGTTTTCGCCGGTCCGCAGGCGGATATCACCGCCAAAGAAACGATTGCGGAAATTCCGTACGTCGATTTCGTCTGCTGCGGCGAGGGAGAAACGACGGTCTACCCGCTCTTCTCCTCCCTGCTCCGCGGTGAGCCGGATCTCACCGTGCGCGGTCTCGTCTTCCGCGGCAAGGAGGGCGTCACCGTCAATCCGCGTCCAGACCTGATCGCGGATCTGGATAATTCCCCGCTTGTGGATTATTCGCTTTTCGGCGAAAATGCTGTCTACGACACGTCCGAGCCGTTTCCGATCGATGTCGGCCGCGGCTGTCCGTTCGGCTGCACCTACTGCAGTACGAACAATTTCTGGGGGCGTAAATACCGTCTCAAATCCCCCGGCCGGATCGTAGAGGAGATCAGATACTACCATGATCGCTACGGCGTGGAGTATTTCGCCTTCGAGCACGATATGTTCACCATGAACAAAAAGCAGGTGACCGAAACGTGCCGCCTGATGCGTGAACTGGATTTTCCCGTAAAGTGGAAGTGCAGTGCGCGTATCGACTGCATTGACAAAGACCTGATCGATACAATGACGGACGCAGGTCTGAAGCAGTTGTACATCGGTATCGAAACCGGCTCGCCGCGGATGCAGAAGCTCATCAACAAAAACCTGAAATTGGACGGCGTACTCGATATGCTCTCCTATATCACGTCCAAAAATCTCAACGTCATCGTATCGTTTATTTACGGATTTCCCGAGGAGACGGAGCAAGACGTTTCACAGACGCTTTCACTGATTACCGATATCTTGAATCTGAAACGGGTCACGGTACAAACGCATCTCTGCACATTTCTGCCCGGCACGGAGCTGTCCCAGCGGTACAAGGATGAACTGGTGCCCGCCGAGACGTTTTCCGACATCACGGGTACGGCGGCAATCGCGGAATGTGCCGACTTGATCGATGCGCATCCGAATCTCTTCTGGCATTTCAGCGAATACAAAACGGAACTCCGTGAAAGACTTTCCTATTTCACGCACTTCGTTCGCTTTTTCAAGCTGATGCTGCCGGTCTACCGACATTATATGAATCACTACTATACCAAGGACAATCTTTTCCGGATGTACTGCGACTTTGTTGCCGTCAACGGGGATAATCTGCGAGGTGAAGGCAAAACAAGCGAAAAACTCCTCCGTATTCTCAAAAACGACGGCATGCTGAAGGAATTCGCCAAGGATCCGTGTGCCGATATGCTGGCGGATGCATACCGTCTGCGCAACGCCAGACTGTCTGTGGTGGAAAACCGAGTTTCGAGCGCGATGGAAATCACCTGTATCTCCCCGATCGATCTGGAACGGTGTGAGAATCTTGCCGACTGTCCGCGCGGTCTCTACATGGTTACTTATACGAAGGATGCAAACGGAGCACTGCAGACTTCCGTTCGCAGAACATAAAAACAGCCCGTCTTCCAATGAAGGCGGGCTGTTTCTGTTTTGGAAAAACGTTACTCACCGAAATCCGCGGCGGCGCGCTTCAGCATCTGACGGATCGGCAGATTGTACGGGCACCGAGGCTCACATGCACCGCAGTCGATGCACGCACTCGCCTTGACCTGCAGGGTGGAATACCGATCATGCGCCCAATCGGCGAGATTATACCGCTGAAGATACCCCGCAAAGAGGAATACCGACGGAATCGAAATCCCGACAGTACACGGTGCGCAATAGTTGCAGCGTCGGCAGAAATTCTCGCCGAGCTGTGCGCGGACGGACGCAATCGCGTCAAGCTCTGCCTTTGTGAGAGGCTCCATATTTTCCGCGGCGGCTGTGTTCTGCTGAACCTCCTCGGCGCAGTACATACCGGGGATAACAATGCTGACAGCAGGATTCGCAAGTGCAAATCGCATGGCAAGAGTCCCGTCCTCAATCGCGCCGCCTGCCATCGGCTTCATCGCGATAAAGCCGATGTTTTTCTCCTTACAAAGCGCAATCAGCTCATCGCCCTGCGTCTCAACGATATTATACGGGAACATGACCGTTTCCACAAAATCAAGTTCCAGTGCGCGGCGGAAAACCTCGGCAGAATGCGCCGTAAGTCCGATATGACGGATCTTCCCTGCCGCTTTCGCATCCATGAGTGCTTCCAGCGCACCGCCTTCGGCAAGAACCGTCTCCAGCTGTGCCATGTTCGGATTGTGAATCTGATACAGATCGATCACGTCCGTGCGCAGATTTTCAAGACTTATGCCGATATCCCGCGCCATATCCTCTTTCGTCCGCGCCATGCTCTTGGATGCCAGAATGAACTGCTCCCGCAGCCCCTCCTTTTCCAGCGCATAGCCGATATATTCTTCACTGACGGTATACATCCGTGCGGAATCAATATAATTGATGCCAGCATCATAAACAGCGCGCAGAAGTGCGGGTGCCTCCTCTTTCGTGATCCGCTGGATCGGAATACCTCCGAATCCGACACGGGATACGGTGAGTCCCGTCTTCCCGAGAACAGTCATTTCCATCGTTTGCTCCTTTTATGTATCCCAATGATTTCATCTGTATTTATTATACCTGTTCGCACCTTTTTTTGCAATCCCGTTTCAACAAAAATATCCGTCGGATATCAAAATCTTTTTGTAAAATAGCGTATATTTGTGAATCCCTATTGACTTTCTCATTTTTTGAGTTATAATTATAAAGGTGAATTTTGGCAATTCAGCACGATATCCGTTTGCCTGTCGAAAATAGCGTATGATTATGCATCCGCGGCGGAACACTGTTTGCGAATATGAACACACGCTCGGCAGACGGAAAACGGCGTATGTATTGCCGATCACAAATCTCCAAAAAAAGGAGTGTACCATGAACCTTATCGCACCCTTATTGGCGCAAGCGGCTACTGCGAGTGAGGAACCCGGTCTGCTCTTCGTCCCGATTATGGGAATCTGTACAGTTCTGCTCGGACTTACGTGTATTATTCTGCTCTGCACGCTGATGAGCAAGGTCTGTCGGCTTCTTGAAAAATCGGAAACGGACAAGCCCTCCGCCCCTGCACAGACGGCTTCCCCTGCTGCCTCAGCCCCTATCCCAAACAAAGGCGAACTTGTTGCCGCTATCTCGGCTGCTCTCGCTGAAGAACTCGGCACGGATATTTCCGCGATCCGCATCCATTCCCTGCGCCGCGTCGGTGCTCCGGCTCCTGCGGCCGATCCCGCACACGGTGAGCTCGTTGCCGCTATCTCGACAGCCCTCGCCGAAGAACTCGGCACGGATATTTCCGCGATCCGCATCCATTCCCTGCGGAAAGTCGGCTAAGCCGCCCTTTCGCATCACTATCAAATTTTGAAAATTATAAAAAGGTAGGTATCCTTTCATGAAAACGTATAGAGTTAATGTAAACGGAAACGTCTATGATGTCACCATCGAAGTTCTCGACGGCGCACCGGCCGCTTCGAAAGCAGCTCCGGCTCCGGCTGCTGCACCTGCTCCGGCTGCTGCACCGGCTCCGGCTGCTGCACCTGCGCCTGCCGCCGCTCCTGCTCCGGCTGCTGCCGGCTCTGAAAGCATCAACGCGCCGATGCCGGGCACGATCCTTGCCGTAAACGTAACGAACGGCGCTTCCGTCAAGAAGGGCGACGTTCTCTTCATCCTTGAAGCTATGAAGATGGAGAACGAGATCATGGCTCCCCGCGACGGCGTTGTCGCTTCCGTCAATACCACCAAGGGATCCTCTGTTGAATCCGGCGCTGTTCTCTGCACGCTGGCATAATAAGCGGAGGAATCATCCGTGGAAACCATCATCAACTTTCTGAACCAGACCGGCTTCTCCATGATCGCCGACAACTGGAAGGTTCTTGTGATGATCGGGATTTCCTGCCTGCTCATGTATCTTGCGATCGTCAAGAAATTTGAGCCGATGCTGCTGCTTCCCATCGCCTTCGGTATGCTTCTCACAAACCTGCCCGGTTCCGAGATGTTCCACGAGGCGCTCTTTGCGGACGGCCATGTCCACTGGGATCTGTTCGGCGGCGGCGGTGAAATCACCCCCGGTCTGATCGACTACCTCTACCTCGGCGTAAAGCTGGGTATTTATCCCTGTCTCATCTTCCTCGGCGTCGGCGCTATGACTGACTTCGGTCCGCTGATCGCCAACCCGAAGAGTCTGCTCCTCGGCGGTGCGGCTCAGGTCGGTATTTTTGCCACTTACATCGCTGCGAGCCTTATGGGATTTGATCCGGCGGAGGCTTCCTCCATCGGTATCATCGGCGGCGCGGACGGTCCGACGGCAATCTTCGTCACCACGCAGCTTGCGCCGCATCTGCTCGGTCCGATCGCCGTGGCAGCGTACTCCTACATGGCACTTGTGCCCGTCATTCAGCCTCCGATCATGAAAGCACTGACGACCAAGGCAGAGCGTCAGATCGTCATGACCACGCTCCGTCCCGTGTCCAAGCGTGAGAAGATCATCTTCCCCATCGTTATCACGATCTTTGTGGCGCTCCTCGTTCCCACTGCAACACCGCTTGTCGGCTGTCTCATGCTCGGCAATCTGTTCAAGGAATGCGGTGCCGTTGAACGTCTGAATAAGACGGCGCAGAACGAACTTATGAATATCGTTACGATCATGCTCGGCATCTCTGTCGGCGCTACCGCTACGGCGGACACGTTCCTCGCTTGGGACACGATCAAGATCATCGTCATGGGTGTCATCGCGTTCGGTCTCGGTACCGCGGGCGGCGTGCTTCTTGCCAAGTTCATGAACCTCTTCCTGAAGAACAAGATCAATCCGCTGATCGGCTCCGCAGGCGTTTCTGCCGTACCGATGGCGGCGCGTGTATCCCAGGTCGTCGGACAGAAGGAGAACCCCAAGAACTTCCTCCTCATGCACGCGATGGGTCCGAATGTCGCCGGCGTTATCGGCTCTGCCATCGCCGCAGGCGTTCTGCTCGCCCTGTTCGGCTGATGCCGCATGCTATTTTGCTGAAAGGATTACATTATGGCAACAAAACTTCGTATTACAGATACCATTCTCCGCGATGCGCACCAGTCCCAGGCGGCTACGCGTATGCGTCTGGAGGATATGCTCCCTGCCTGTGAGCTTCTCGATAAGGCGGGATATTGGTCTCTCGAGTGCTGGGGCGGCGCTACGTTCGATGCCTGCATGCGCTTTCTGAACGAGGATCCGTGGGAAAGACTGCGCGCGCTCAAGAAGGCGATGCCCAACACGAAGCTCCAGATGCTCTTCCGCGGACAGAACATCCTCGGCTACAAGCATTACGCGGATGACGTCGTGGACGCATTCGTTAAGAAATCCATTGAAAACGGTATCGAAGTCATCCGTATCTTCGACGCGCTGAACGATCCCAGAAACCTGAAGCAGGCAGTTGAGTCGTGCAAAAAGTACGGCGGCATCTGCGAGACCGCGATCAGCTACACCTCCTCTCCCGTGCACAACGAGGACTACTTCGTCCGCCTTGCCATGGATCTGGAGAAGATGGGCGCAGACGTCATCTGCATCAAGGATATGGCGAATCTGCTCCTGCCGTTTGATGCATACTCCCTCGTGAAAAAGCTGAAGCAGAACGTCGGCGTGCCGATTCATCTGCACACGCACAACACGACCGGTACGGGCGATATGGTCTACCTCATGGCGGCACAGGCCGGTGTTGATATCGTAGATACCGCACTCTCCCCGCTGGCAAACGGCACGTCTCAGCCGGCTACGGAATCCCTCGTCGCTACGATGATGGGCACCGAGCGCGATACGGAACTGGATCTTGCCCTGCTCAGCAAGGCAGCATCCTATTTCCGCGGCATTGCGAAGAAGCTGACCGATTCGGGCGATCTCAATCCGAAGGTGCTCAGCGTGGATACGAACACCCTGCTCTATCAGGTGCCGGGCGGCATGCTCTCCAACCTGATCTCTCAGCTCAAGCAGGCAAACGCCGAGGACAAGTACTACGAGGTGCTTGCAGAAGTGCCGCGCGTCCGTAAGGATTTCGGCTATCCGCCGCTGGTTACGCCGACGAGCCAGATCGTCGGTACGCAGGCCGTTCTGAACGTGCTCTCCGGCGAGAGATACAAGATGATCACGAAGGAATCCAAGGCAGTTCTTCGCGGCGAATACGGCCGTCTCCCCGCTCCTGTGAACGAGGAAGTCCGCAAGAAGGCGATCGGCGACGATCCCGTCATCGAGTGCCGTCCGGCTGACATGATCGAGCCGGAGCTGGAGAAGTACCGCGAGGAAGCGAAAGATCTCGCAAAGTGCGAGGAGGACGTACTGAGTTACGCACTCTTCCCGCAGGTCGCATCGAAATTTCTCAAGGAAAAATACGATCCCACGCCGAAGGCGCCCGAGGCTCCTGCCAAGGCTGCAGACCCCGGTGCACCGCGTGAACTGTACGTGGAAGACCTCTCCGTCTGAGAATAACAGAACACCGCACTCCGATTGGAGTGCGGTGTTTTTTCAGTTCAGTGTAGTTGTCAGCTTCTCACGCATACTGTCCACGGCTTCGCGCAGGATTTCATGCTCGGGCATCTGAAGTGTCGGATCGGTATCAAGCAGGGCGCGTGCTTCGTCCATCGCCTCACCGAGGAGCGCAAAATCGCCGCTTTCTGCGGGAATCGGCAAGAGATTCGCACCATGCTGGCGCACGGAACCTCCGCCGCCGATGAACTCACCTGGACCGCGCAGGGCGAGATCCTCCTCCGCGATAGCAAAGCCGTCGTTACTTTTCCGGAGGACATCAAGACGGCGGCGCGCCGTCTCCCCTTTCGCATCGGAGACGAGGACGCAGTACGATTTCGCCTTGCCGCGTCCGACTCTGCCGCGCAGCTGATGCAGTTGGGCAAGCCCGAACCGCTCGGCATTCTCGACGATCATCAAAGTCGCGTTCGGCACGTTGACGCCTACCTCGATCACCGTTGTGGAGACAAGCACGTCGATCTCCCCCTCCGCGAAAGTGCGCATCGTGCGGTCTTTCTCCGCCGTTTTCATCTTACCGTGCACGAATGCCACGGTGAGATCGGGGAAAACCTCGTTCTGCAGCTTTGCGGCGTACTCAACAGCCGCTTTGAGAGGCGGCTTCTCCGAAAGGGAATCCGTCTCCTCCGTCAGCAGAAAATCCGCAAGTTCCTCGGGGTCCTCCGTGCGCTTCTTTTTCGATTCGGGATTCTCCTCTACCGACGGACAAACGATGTACACCTGATGCCCGTCATCGATCTGCCGGCGGATAAAAGCGTACAGGCGATCGCGGTACGATTCATCGACCACGAACGTATCGACCTTCTGCCTGCCGGGCGGCATCTCGTCCAGTCGGGAGACGGCAAGTCCACCGTACGCAACGAGAGACAGCGAACGCGGAATCGGTGTTGCGCTCATCGTGAGCATATGGACACCCTCGCCCTTCTCGGCAAGCGCCGCACGCTGGGCAACGCCGAATCGGTGCTGTTCATCCTCAATCACAAGACCGAGGCGAGGAAACGTCACGCCTGCGCTGATGAGCGCGTGTGTACCGATCACAACATCGGCACCGGATTCGATCTCGGCGTGAAGCTTGCGCTTCTGTGCCGCACTGAGCGATCCCGTGAGAAGCACGGTGCGGATTCCGCACGATTCCAAAAGCGGGGTAAGCTCCCGGGCATGCTGTGTGGCAAGAATCTCCGTCGGCGCCATGATGGCGCACTGGTATCCGTTTTTCGCCGCGATGTACGCCGCCGCCGCCGCGACGACTGTTTTGCCCGATCCGACATCTCCAAGCAGGATTCGGTTCATACGAACGCCGGCGGCGAGATCGGCGGAAATTTCCAAAACGGACCGTTTCTGCGCGCCCGTCAGTTCGTACGGAAGCCGTGAAAGAAGCGGCGCGAGATCAATCTGCTGCATCCGCACCGACGTTTCAGTATTCGTCTGCGCGTTTGCCGCCGCCATCATCAGTCCAAGGGAGAAATACTCCTCAAACACAAGTCTGCGCCGTGCACGGAGAAGGCTGTCTGCATCCGCGGGGGCATGGATGCTCCGCAGTGCATACGAAAGCGTACAGAGTCCGCGCCGTGCCATCACATCTGTAGGCAGGGTCTCGGAAATCTGCGCCGCAGCCGATGTAAGTGCATCGCGGATCAGTCCCGCCAGCACCTTCTGCGACAGACCTGCGGCAAGTCGGTACACGGGCACGATTGCGGGCAGCGTCCGCTCGGGAATGATCGGCTCGTGGATCGGCGAGGAAAGCTTCAGCGTACGTCCCTCCAGCGTCGCCCGTCCGAAAAAGCGGAATTCCCCGCCCGTATGGAATACGTCCCTGAGATAGCTTTGATTGAAATACGTGATCTCACAAACGCCCGTAGCGTCAAAAGCGCGGAATTTCAACACGGACATCCCGCGGCGGATTACGCGGTATGTCGGCTCGGCAGACACGGTGAGCAGCATCGACACGGGCATCTCCCCGCCGCCTGCACGGATACGGTCCGTCACCTCTGCGACGGTGCGCACATCTCCGCGGCACTGATATCCGCGCGGATAATGGCGAAGCAGATCCTGCACGGTGAGGATGCCGAGAGACGCAAGCGCCGACGCACGCGCCTCACCGACACCGCGCATAACGGATACGGGGGATGAAAGAGTAAGCGGCATATGCGCCTCCTGTTTTTGATCTTATAGAATTATTTTACACTTTTTCTCCGCTCTTTGCAAGAGGAGAACGCATTTTCCGTATAACAAGACTACGAAATGCCGATTCTGCAATGCTTTTTTGCGAATCTCCTTGACGAAGCACGCCTTTTTGCGGTATAATAAAATGATAAATTGTTTATTTGTGTGATAAGCCGCAGACTGGAGGTGATCGTATGCCGGCACGCCACGAAATCCGACTCAGCCGACATATGTCCTCGTGGGACAGTGAGGCATCCGTTCTCATCACCCGACTGCGATCTGTGCTGGAGGAAAACGCCGCCGATATACAGCACATCGGATCCACCGCAGTACGCGGCATTTTAGCCGTCCCCGTCATTGACGTTGCGGTCGGTCTCACGGAGGACGCGGATGTGGAATCGGCTGTGAAAAGCCTTACGGATGCCGGATTCTTCCGCATCAAAACGGACGAAACGGGATGTATCCGCATGGCATCGCGGCACCGTACCCGTCCGCAGGACGCGTATCATCTGTACATCACACGGCACAAAAGTCCTGCGTGGCAGGATCTGATCACGTTCCGACACTATTTGAACAATCACGTATTTGCCGCAAACGAATACGAGGAACTGAAAAAATCGCTTGCGGAGAAATACCGCACAAATCCGCAGGCGTATGCAGCCGGCAAATCGAAGTTTATACAGAACATTCTCCGTCTCAGCTTTACGGATCCCTTTCTCGGACGGCATCTGACGATCGTCATCGACCGTCCGCTGGGAAGTGTGCATCCCGATCATCCGAATCTGAAATACGAACTGAACTACGGTTTCGTGCCGGGTATTCCTGCCCCCGACGGAGAGAATCTCGACGCATACATCTACGGTGTGCACAAGCCTGTCCGCAGATTTACCGGCACAGTGATCGCGGTCGTCCACCGCAGAAACGACACGGAAGACAAGCTGATCGTCGCTCCGAGCGGTGTTGTCGCGTATGAGCCGATGCTCGAAGAGGCTGTCCGCTTCGCCGAGCAGTATTTTGACACTTCCCTCATCTGCATATACGAAAAATCCTGCGGCGCGATCATCTACCGCATCCGTGAGGACGGTGTCATCGAGTATCTGATTCTGTACCAGCACCGTTCGGGTACGTGGAGCGTGCCGAAGGGGCATATTGCCGCCGGTGAGACGGAGGAGGAGACAGCACTGCGCGAAATCCGCGAGGAAACGGGCTTGCACGTCTCGCTGATCGACGGCTTCCGCAAAGAGATGTCCTACACCGTCTCCGCAAAGGCATCCAAAAACGTTGTGATCTTCCTTGCCAAGTCGGAGGGAGAGCTCACCCTCGGTGAAAACGAGATTTCCGATGCACTCTGGGCAGACAAGGCCACCGCCATCCGAAAGCTCGGAGGGAGAAGCATCGGTCGCATCATTGAAGCGGCGGAGGTGTTTATCCGCGCACGCCACAGATAACAAAAGCCCCGACACCGAGGTATCGGGGGCTTTGTGAAGCTGTATCGAAAATTCTGCCGTCATTTACCGCATCCCGATTTTTCCAATCCCCTGCTTTGATAAACCAAGCCGTTTCGGCTCACTCTATCCTATGTAAGGATACAGAATCGGGTCGCTTAGGCAGGATCAGAGTCAAATTCCGTGCCGATATACTTCGGGCAATCCGGCGGCGAATACCGCCACGACGAAAGGTGCCTGACTGTATCCGTATCCACGAAATACCGCATCCGACGCGGCGCGTGCTCTGCGTGTGCATCGATAATGACAAGCTTGATCTTCATCCGTTCGGGCACGATGCTTTTTATGTACACGGCGCATACGTCACCTACGGATACACCCTCGCGCACCTCCGCCAGCCCGGCGAGATTCGGCGCAAGCTCTACGAAAATCCCGTACGGCTCAATGGAGCGGACAATGCCGGAGACTGTCTGTGTCGGCGCAAACGAAGCGGCATTCTCCAGCCACGTGCCGAGAAGCTCTCGGTGTGTCATGTACACGCGTCCGCTATCCGCGTCAATGCTTTTGACGATCGCCATGATCTGCTCGCCCGGAGAAAATCTGTCGGACGGGTGCGAGATGCGGGACACGGAGATACAGTCCACCGTTAGAAGCGAAACGATCCCGCAGCCGATGTCGACAAACGCGCCGAACGGCTCCAGATGCGTCACCTTCGACGGAATAATGTCCCCCGCACGAAGCCGCAGAACGAAATTCCGCATACACTCTGCCTGCGCCGCCCGTCGGGAGAGCCGCACGCGCACACCGCCCTCTCCGCGCTCGATCCCGATCACCTTGAAACAGACCGGCTTGCCTACGCGCGTGATGATGGCGATATCCTTGATCTCTCCGTCATCGTGATTGTATACGGCTTCCTCCCGCTCGATGATCCCGATGATCCCGTGCAGATCGACGCGAAGGCTCATGCTCGTACAGTCGCACATGAGCACGATCCCTTCCAGAATCCGTCCCTGCGCCATGGCTCTCTCCAGCCCGTGCAGCGAGGACGTATACGCCGTATTCTCTGCTGTACCGATCCGTGCACCCTCCGGTGCGTATCTTTTTTCCGTCATTTTCTCCATGCCCTCTTTCCGTTTTTCTACTGTATCTTCGGTTTTTGCACGGTAAATCATATGACGGTGCTCCTTACGATATTCCAACAGGCACGGTACGCCTGCAATCATTACCTCACGGAGGAAACAGTATGCTGAAAAAATCCATTTTCGCCGAAATCGGCACCGTACTGGCAGGCAGTATCCTGTTTGCCCTCTCTCTCGCCTTTTTTCTGACGCCGTCCGGCATCGTCGTCGGCGGTGCGACCGGTATTTCCGTTACCCTGCACGAGCTCATCTCGCTCCCTGTCGGTGTCGGTATCTTTCTCGTAAACCTGCCGCTTGTGCTGCTCAATATCAAGGTTGCCGGATTCCGCGGCATGTCCCGCACTATGATCGGCATTCTGGCTACGTCCGTCTTCACCGATCTGCTCGCTTTCTTCCCTCCGGCATCTGCAGATCCGCTGCTCAGTTCCTTCTGCGGCGGTGCCATGATGGGTGCCGGTGCCGGTATCATGCTGATGCGCGGCTACACAACGGGCGGCTCCGATCTCGCGGCGTATCTCATTCACCGCAAGGCACGCCGTTTTCCCGTCGGTACGCTGATCCTTATCATTGACGGGGTGATCATACTCGGCGCCGCTCTCCTACTCAAGCGGTATGACGGAATTCTCTACTCCGTGGCAACGGCGATTGCGTATTCCGTCTCGATCGACACCGTCATGAACGGTCTCGGACGCGCAAAGCTTGCCCTCATCATCTCCGAGCAATATGAAAAAATCAGCAACGAAATCACGAAAAGTCTCAACCGCGGTGTCACTGTCTTGCACGGCTTCGGCTGGTATACAGGCAAAGATAAAAACGTCGTTATGTGCGTCATGAAGCGCTCCGAGCTCTTCTCTCTGCAAAAGCTCGTGAAGGAAACGGATCCGAATGCATTCATGATTATCACAGACGCTGCCGAGGTCATCGGCGACGGCTTCAGTTCCATGGCGGAAAAGTAATTCCGCCGGTACATACAAATTATTAACAGAAAGGAGACGCTGCTATGGTAAATCGTTACATAACAGAAAACGGACATCTCTGCACCGCCGAGGAAAACACCAAAGGTGCATGGATCTCCGTCGTTGCCCCCACAGATGCGGAAATCACCGCACTGTCTCAAGAATTCTCACTGGAAGAAGACGTTTTGCGATCAGCGCTCGATATGGAAGAGCGTTCGCGTCTGGACGTAGACGAAGCGTACACGCTGATCGTCGTAAACATCCCGTACGTCAGTAAGCAGGCAGACCGTGAACTGTACGATACCCTGCCGCTCTCCATTATTCTGACGCAGGGCTGCTCGATCACCGTCTGCTCGCAGGATTGCCCGATCCTCCGTCAATTCGCAGACGGAAAGGTGCGCGATTTCAACACAAATATGAAATCCCGCTTCGTTCTGCAGCTTCTTTACCGCATCGCTTCGCACTACCTCGCGTATCTGCGCAGCATCGACCGCAGAAGCGGTGAGATTGAAAAAACGCTTCACAAATCTACAAAAAACGAGGAGCTTCTGGAGCTTCTGAAGCTGGAGAAGAGTCTTCTGTACTTCTCGACTTCCCTGCGTGCAAACGAAGCCGTGCTGGAAAAACTCGTCCGCGTGGAGGCAATCAAGAAGTACCCCGAGGACGAAGAATTGCTTGAGGACGTCATCGTCGAAAACAAGCAGGCAATCGAGATGGCGGCGATCTACAGCGGCGTCCTGAACGAGCTGATGAACGCGTTCTCCTCCATCATTTCCAACAACCTAAACGTGGTGATGAAGGTACTCGCGATCATCACGATCGTCATGTCCGTCCCGACGATGATCTTCAGCGCGTACGGTATGAACGTCTCCTCGGCAGGCATGCCGTTTGCTCAGCATCCGCACGGATTTGCGATCATTGCCGGCATCTCCGCCTTCTCCCTGATCGTGGCGGGATTCATCCTCGCAAAGCTGCGCATTTTCAAATAAAACAAGCAGAGGCTTCCCGTGGGGAGCCTCTTTTTTTGCGACTATTTTTCCATCCGCACGCATATAGTAGGACAAAACCAGCGCAAAGGTTGTGATCACATGGATACTTCAAAATCCCCCGCCGTGCCGCGTATGCGGTACGATATTGCCCGCGGACTCACCGAGGAAGCGGCTGCGCACTCCCGCGATACGTTCGGCACAAACACTCTCACGAAGAAAAAGCGGGACGGTTTTCTCGTCCAATTCTTCCGTAATTTCAACGATCCGATCATCAAAATCCTGCTCGGTGCACTTCTGCTCAACATTCTCGTCACGCTCGGGCGCGTAAACTGGCTGGAGTGCGGGGGGATCGCGGCAGCAATTCTGATCGCTACGCTCGTTTCAACCATATCGGAATACAGCAGTGCCGCGGCGTTTGAAACACTCAGCGATACAGCAGAGGACACGTTTCTGACAGTGCGCCGGGACGGCGTGTGGAAATCCGTCCGCGTCTCCGAGATCGCGGTCGGGGACGTCATCCTGCTCACAGGCGGATGCACGGTACCCGCTGACGGAATGCTTGTATCGGGAGCTTTGTCCGTAGATCAGTCCATGCTGACGGGAGAAAGCGAGGAGAGGAAGAAAAACAAAAACCCCCGTCTTGCCGATGAGGGGGAGCTTTCACCGCAGGAAACCGGATGGGATCTCGAAAACGCCCATCAGTTATTCCGCGGCAGCCGCGTCACGGACGGCGAGGCAGAGCTTCTTGTGCTCCGTGTCGGGGATGCGACATTTTACGGAGGTGCCTTCGCCGGCGTACAGGAGAGCGCCCGTCCGAGCCCTCTGAAGGAACGCTTGGCGGGGCTTGCCAAAAGCGTCAGCTTCCTCGGCTACGTTGCCGCCGGAGCGATCGCATTTGCGTATCTGTTCAACGTATTCGTAATCGACAGCGGCATGGATCCGGTTCTCATTCGCGAAAAAATCACGGATGTCTCCTTTGCTGTACCGGCACTCATCCATGCACTGACGGTAGCGATCTCCGTACTCGTCGTCGCCGTGCCGGAGGGACTGCCGATGATGATCACCGTCGTGCTCTCCTCCAACATGAAGCGAATGCTCGCCTCAGGCGTCCTCGTGCGACGCCTTGTCGGAATCGAAACGGCGGGAAATCTGAACATCCTCTTCACGGATAAAACGGGCACGCTGACGGAGGGGAAATTGCAGATCGTCTCTGTGCTTACGGCAGAAGCGGAGTCGGACAGCATGGGTGAATTAAAAAGGCACCCATCCGTGCTGACGGCTCTTTGTGAAAGCCATGCGGCGTGCGCTCCCGAGGGACGGGGCAACTCAACCGACCGCGCGATGCAGGTCTTTTTCGGCACAGATGCATCCCTCAGACGATCGGTGCGCACGCGTGTTCCGTTCTCCTCCGACAGGCGGTACAGCAGCGGAATTCTCGAGAAAAGCGGGCGGGTGAAAACGTGCGTGCGCGGTGCGCCGGAGGTGATCTTCCCTGCCGTGCGGACGTATCTCGCCGCGGACGGACGCGTCCGAGCGATCACACCGGCAATCACGGCAAAATTGCGCTCCCGCTGGCAGTCCCTCGCCGCTTCCTCCCACCGTGTGATCGCCGTGGCGGAATACGACGGGGAAAACGGCACGGATACGGGAGATTTTTCAAATTTGACCTTCATTGCACTGATCGCGATCCGTGACCGACTGCGTGCGGATGCAAAAAAAGCGGTGCGCACAGCCCGCGAGGCCGGAATCCAGACGGTCATGATCACGGGCGACAATCCGCTGACGGCGGAGGCGATCGCCAAAGAGTGCGGCATCATCGCGGATGACGGTCCCTCACGCGTTTTAACCGGCGCGCAGATCGATGATATGACGGACGATGAGGTGCGCGAAATTCTGCCCGAGATCGCCGTAGTCGCCCGTGCGCTCCCAACGGACAAAAGCCGTCTCGTGCGCCTGTCGCAATCGCTCGGGCTGGTCGTGGGCATGACAGGCGACGGCGTGAATGACAGCCCGGCACTTCGTGCGGCAGATGTTGGATTTGCGATGGGGAGCGGTACGGATGCGGCCAGAGAGGCAGGCGACATCGTCATCACGGATGACCGCTTCTCCTCGATCACCAAAGCTGTCCTGTTCGGGCGGACGATCTTTTTAAGCATCCGCAAATTCATCGTGTTCCAGCTTACAATGAATCTGTGCGCCCTCGGCGTCTCGCTGATCGGTCCGTTTATCGGTATCGAAAATCCCGTGACGGTGATTCAGATGCTGTGGGTAAACATCATCATGGATACACTCGGCGCACTCGCTTTTGCCGGGGAGCCTGCTCTCTCCGAATACATGCGCCATCCGCCGAGGAAGCGCGAGGAGCCGCTGCTCTCCCGCGGGATGATCCGTGCGATCCTTATGACGGGCGGATACACGCTCGCGCTGTGCATTTGGTTTCTGAAATCGCCATTCATGCACCGCGTATTTTTCCGCGGAGATGAGGTGTACTACCTGACCGTCTTCTTCTCGCTGTTCATCTTCTGCGGCATTTTCAACTGCTTCAATGCGCGCACCGAGCGGCTGTCGATCCTCTCGCACCTGGCAGGAAACAAACCGTTTATTTTTATCATGATTTTGGTCGCCGCCGTCCAGCTGATGATCGTCTATTTCGGTGGGGAGATGTTCCGCTGTGTGCCGCTGACTGCACGGGAGATCACCATGAGTGCCCTGCTCGCTTTCACCGTGATCCCGGCGGATTTTCTGCGGAAGATCCTCGTGAAGGGAAAACAGAAATCATAACAAACGTAGTTTTCACCGTCTTATAAGGGTATGTTATCTTCAGAGCTATCCCCCGCAAAAAGCTCTGCCAACCGCAAGGGAGATGCAAGCTGCCTCTTATACGGTTATCCAGACCCACTCGTATTATATCATCGGTTTTTTCAACAGCAAAAGCCTCCTTGCCCCCCTGCTTGACCGGTGGTTTTCTTTATACCAACAAATGAAAACAGGAGTACATGCGTACCCCTGTTTTTCTCATATTAATGAAGGTTGTGCGTAGCAGACAGAAAACTGTGTACATTATCGTAAGATTTCAAGAACAGGTCATGATGGCAAAAGCCTTTTCCAGGACAGAAGCTCCAGTGATAGAACATAAATACGCTCTTATCGGTTACTTTTACCTGATGAGCCTTGGATTCAACACGATACGGGGTCCCGTTTGCACCACCAAACAGCATTACAGCAGAAATTTTCACAACGTGAGGACCGGGTGTTACTTCAAACGCAGCAAACGGCTTTTCAGTTGATCCGTATTCAATTCCATCGATGTATACTTTCGTTTCCAAAGGATCCATGTAGTAATTCGCACTCTCTTTTGGCGTTTTACTTTTAGCATCAAATGACCATCCAAGATATACACAGATATGTCCCCTTGTGTACTGTTCATACTTTTTTTCCATTTCGTATGCCTCCAAGCTCTCATTGATATTTGAAATTTCTTTTTCCGCCTCCCCAATATCATCGTTTATCTGCGCCTCCGCCTGATCGCAATCGGCAAGGTCAACGGAAAGCACCTTCACCTGCGCAAGCGGTCCTGCGCGAAGTATAAACAATCCCACAAAGCCGCCGATACCGATAACGGCAAGCAGTATTTTCAATACTGTATTGCCGACAAACAGTAATGCAATCACGCCGACGATTGCACACAGAATGCCAAGAGTCTGAAACAATCCGGCTTTTTTCTGATGTGCAGATCGCTCATCAAGCTTCTCTTTATTGGCCTCGTAGAGGGCTTTTTTCTCTTTTTCTTTTGCATTGATTTTCCCTTGCAAACTTTTTTTCTGCTCAAGTAACTCTTGGATTTCGCTTTCGGTTAGCATGGTCTTCTCCTCCGAACATGTAGAAATTTGGATGTCCAAAACAAGTATAGCACAACCAAATCCACTTGTCAACCCAAAAGGGGTAACTTTTTTATCTCAAAATGGTTAGAATTATAAAAAAGAGACAAGAGGTTTTTATGAATATCGGAGAAGCAACCAGACTGAGAATCGAAGAACTGTGCCGGGAACACAGTATTACTGTCAACAAACTGGCAACGATCAGCGGCATTACACAATCCACCCTCAATAACATTGTCAGCGGCAGAAATTGCAGTACCACCGTTTCAACGGTAAAGAAAATCTGCGATGGACTCAAGATCACCATACAGGATTTTTTCGATTCTTCTCTTTTTGAAAATCTGGAGCAGGAAATCAAATGAAAACAGGAGTACATGCGTACCCCTGTTTTTCTTTACGAATAAAAATCGTGTCCGCTGATCGTCATGACGTACGGTCTGTTCTGCGGCACCCAAAAATTCTCTGCTAAAGCTGCGTTGATGAAATACAAAATCTCATAGGAAATCGAGTATCCCTCCAGGCAGATTTTCGCCGCGATCACACTCTCCTCACTCGGCTCACGGTATATCATGCCGTTCGCCGTCGGTGTGAACTGTACGCCATATTTGCGGTCAAAGATCACGTCGTAGATGTTCGACGGGAAGATCTCCTCGCGCACACGGTTGAGCACCACGTTGCCGACCGCGATCTGTCCGTCAAACGGCTCCGCTCCCGCTTCGGCATAAATGATGCGCGAGAGCCAGTACAGCTCATCCTCCACGTAGAAATCGGATGCGTGGGCAAGCGGTCCGTTGCCCGTCACAGTGACGTACGCAGCAAATTCATCCGCATTCCAATCGACCTGTGCACCGAGCGCTTTTGCAGCAACTCTGAGCGGCACGAACAGATAGCTCCCATCCGTGAATACGCCGCTCGGGCACCAGAGATAGCGATCGTTCGCGCTGATGTACGTCTCGCCGTCCGTTGCGGTGAGCGTGATATCCTCCCCCGTCAGCTGTGCCGTGCGCGTATCTGCCGCATACGACGTACTGCACGGATAGACCGCGCGGCTGAACTCAAAGAGATCGATATACGTCGTATCGTTGTACAGAACAGCGCGTCCGCTGTACGCGGCTCCGTCGATGTACATCCCGACTGTTTCCGGCTCTGCGGAAACTGCCGTTTGTGCATACAGAGACACGGATGACGAAACAAGCAGACACAAAACCACCGTCATAAGGATCGCTGTCTTCAAAATCATCTTACATTCGGAAATCATACAGTGCATACTTTTTTCTCCTTTCAAGCCTAATTCTATCACAGAACGCCTCTGATTGCAACGCACAATATTTACCACCGCCCGTTTCGTTCACAATTGTTCACAATCTCGTCTTGAATAGGAAGTTGACTTCGCGCCTATCCTTTAGTATAATACTTCTATACATCATTACACTTGATCTCTACGGAGGAAGTACCGATGACTACCCCTGTCCGTTTTACTGCTCTCTTTTTGATTCTGATCCTTCTTTTCAGCGGATGCGGCACTGCTGCCGATACTGACACGCCCCCCGTCCACACGGACGCAGGCACGGATACCGCCGCGCCCTCCGTGCCCGATCCCGTAACGGTAATCGACCGCACGGATTCCTATAAGGCATTGGCACGGACGTATCTTGAGGCGCTGCCCGAAGCCGATTTCGAAAACGCTTCCTTCGTAATTGCCTCCCCGCGCGCGGACGTACTCCGCCCCGAGGAGAACAGCACCGTGTATTCCGCCGCCAAATATGAGCGCAACAGACAGATCGAGGAGCGCTACAACATCCAGCTCGTTGCCTCTGCGGTCAATGAGGCTGATTACGCAGAAATGCTCCGCGCGAGTGTAAAGGCGGACGAATACTTTGCGGATCTTCTGATGCTCCCGCAGTACATGATCGGCACGTTGGCTGCGGATAATCTGCTTCTGAACGTAAACAGTATGCCGTTTTTCCGTGCGGAGATGCCGTTCTTCGACAAAAGCTCTGCCGATGCCGCGACGATCGGAGATGCCACATACGCAATCGCCGGTCCCGCCTCCTTTGAAGAATCGATGCAGACGGCAATCTTCTTCAATCGGGATCTGTTTGCCGAAAACGGACTGACGCTTCCCTACGAGGACGTCTACAGCGGAAACTGGACGTGGGACCGATTCTTTGAAATCTGCGCGTCCGTGCCCGACATCAATGCATCCGCCAATACGGAATACGCCTCGTTCTCCACGCAGTACGCGGCAGATACCCTGCCTGCCTCCGCTTTTTACTCCTGCGGGGAGACACTGATCCGCAAAGAGAGCGGCACACCCATGCTCGCTTTTGGGGAACAGTCTTCCAACGCGCTGTCCGTGCTCCGCTCGCTGTACGGAGAAGCCTCGGCTCACACGGATAACGAAACCGGTATCAGCCGCTTCTATTCGGGCAATTCCCTGTTCATGATCGAACGGCTGTACGTCATGGACTGGATGATCAACGGAAAGATCAACTGGGGCATCCTTCCTCTGCCGAAAGCGGATGCCGCACAAGCGGACTACGTCACACTTGCTTCGCCCGATACCCTTTTCTTCGGCGTGCAGAAAAACGCATCTGATGTGATGAGCACCGCCGTCATCCTCTCTGCGCTGAACGCCTCCTCGTACGGCGTGATCTCCGACGCGTATCTGACGTACACCATGCACCATATCCTGCGCGACAACGATTCCGCAAACATGATTGAAATCCTCGCAAAAACACGCACGTACGATTTCGCGTATTCCTTCGGCCGCGTGGACGGAACTCTCGCCGCCTCGACGTACGGTGCTCTTGCATCCTTCTCGAACGGGGAGGATCTCTCAGCCCTCATCGATACGGATGCCGTAAACGCGCATCTTGCCGCCGCATTTCCCACCGGAAACTGATCCGATTTACTATATGCCGTTCAAACGGACGGCAGAACGAACACAAATTTGAAAGGAGAGATACCGTGAGCATCAGCAGCCTCGGAAATACAATCACCCTGTTCGGGCGCATTGCGGACACCCAAAAAATGCGCAAGCCGATTCTGTCTGAACCCGTCCGGAAGCCGCCGTGCAGAATTACTTCAGTAAAACAGCCGCTCCCGCGCGTTCGTCCCGAGGAGATCGGACTTGACAGCGCACGGATCGCCGCCTTTCTCGCCGAGCTTTCTCAGGACGAAACGCTGAATATGCACAGCGTACTCATTCTGCGAAACGGAAAAATCGTGACCGAGGCAACGTTCGGTGAGCATTCCCTGCACACGTGGAAGCAGACGTACTCCGCCTGCAAAAGCATCACTGCATTGGCTGTCGGTATGCTTGTCGAGGACAGAATGCTCTCCCTTGACGAAAAACTGACCGATCTTTTTGACGCCAGACTGACGCCGCTTTCCAGAATCACCGCGAAGGACCTTACGGTGCGCCATCTGCTCACGATGACGACGGGCGCCTCCTTCAATGAAGCATCCGTGCACTCCGAAAAGGATTGGATCAAGGGATATTTCGGCGGATCGTTCTCGCCGGGGGCTTTTTCGTACAACAGTCTGAACTCGTATATGCTCTCCGCCATTGTCGGAATCAAAACGGGCATGCGCCTGTCCGAATTTCTGAACGAACGGCTCTTTCAGCCGCTCGGCATCACGGAATACCACTGGGAATGCTGTCCGCTGGGCATCGACAAGGGCGGCTGGGGGCTGTTTCTTCTGCCGGAGGACATGGCGAAAATCGGTCTGCTCGTGATGCAGGACGGCGTATGGATGGGCAGGCAGCTCGTCAGCCGTGACTGGATCCGTGAAGCAACCGCCGTACAGGTATCCGCCGAAGCTGTCTCGAAGCTGTACGATTACGGCTACCACATCTGGTGCGGTCGCGAAAAGAATTCGTTTCTGTTCAACGGTATGCTCGGACAGAACGTGCTCGGACTGCGCGACAGCGGTGTTCTGCTCGTCACAAACGCGGGCAACGACGAGATTTTTCAGTCGAGCAACTATTTTACTGCCGCAGAGCGATATTTCGGCGCCTCCCTGCCCGACGTACTTCCGCAAAATGATGCGGCGTATCAGACGCTATGCAAGACGGTCGCGTCCCTGAAGGAGCACGTGCCGAGAAAAGCTGTGCCGAAACAGCCTCTCTGGAAAAAGCTGATCCCCGTAAAAAAGGCGGCACCGGCTCCTGCGCTGCCGGGCGAATGTGCCCTTCTCAGCGGTGTCCGCTTCACAAGTGACGATCCGAATGCACCGTCCGTCAGCCTCATGCCGCTGACACTGCAGGTCGTCCAGAACAATTACGGCAGCGGATTTTCTTCCGTATCCTTTTTGGCAAACGGAGACACCTTCTACATGACGTTCACGGAGGCGGAGGCGAGGTATCTTCTGCCCGTAGGCTTCGGCGTCTCCGCGGATGCTGATCTGTCCTTCGGCGGGGTTCCGTATCACGTCAAAACACTCGGACAGTTTTTGAAGGATGAAGACGGACGTCCGCTTCTGAAAATCCGCGTTACGTTCACGGAAACGCCGCTCACGCGGTATTTCAAGATCTACTACACGGGCGTACACCCGTTTTTGAAAGCGTATGAGCAGCCGGGCAGCGAGTTCATTTTCTCGCGTCTGCTCTCCCTGCAGGATATGTTCACGGCATCCCCCCTCCTCACGGGAGCCATCGGAAAGATCGACCGGGACTTCGTCCGCTATCGCGTCTATAAAGCGTTCTCTCCCGAAATCCGCCTGCAGAAAGCATCTGAACAGGCAAAAGTGCCGGCAAACGTCCCGTAAAGCGTCCCTGCCGGCGCTTTTTATGCAAAATTCATTCCCAATCCGTGACGATTATGAAAAAATTTCACAAAAGGGGATGACTTCTGCGCTAAAACAGTATATAATAATATGAGGCTGAAAAAATTTTTCGGATTTTTTTATTTTTTTGTGACCGATGCGCATTTCCGTGCGTGTATATGGCAAAGGAGTTGATCAGATGCAGGCAGACGGCCGCAATGAAGCCTTTCGTCGTGTCTATGACACATACGCCGATATGCTCTACCGTCTCGCTGTATCGATGCTGAGAAGTCCGTCCGATGCGGAGGATGCCGTGCAGAATGCGTTCTGCCGATACCTCGATCGGGCACCCGATTTCCGTGACAGCGAACACGAGAAAGCGTGGCTCCTCAGAGTTCTGATCAATCAGTGCAAGGATATGATGCGGCGGCGCAAGGTGCGTGCGTGGCTCCCGATTGAGGCGCTTACCGATATAGGTGTGCAGGCAAAAAGCACCCCTGCTCTCGATGCGGTGTATACACTGCCCGAGAAGTACAAAGCCGTCATTATCCTCTACCATCTCGAGGAGATGAGCATTGATGAAATCGCTGAGGCACTCTCCCTCTCTCCCTCTGCCGTGAAAATGCGGCTGAGCCGTGGGCGGGACATGCTGCGCGAGGCACTCCTGAAAAGCTGAATCTGCCAAAAGGAGGTTTCCCGTGCTGGACGAAGAATCCGTAAAAGCGTACAAGAGCATCCGCCTCGAACGGGATCTGCGCGCGGATATTCTGAACCGCCATGCAAGCCGGCAGTCATCCCGTGCTTTCGGCTCTCAGAAAATCCTGCGTCCGCTGGTCGCACTCTGCTCGCTCATTCTCATCTGCACCGCCGTGCTCGCAGGTGCTTTGAACACCCGCACCGGTATTTACACAGGCAACACACGTCTCGGCGATTCCTCGCGAACAGCCGTGACCGAAACGGTCCGATACACCGATCCGCGTATGCGCTTCCATTTGTTTGAAATCTCTGCAACGGACGATCTTACCTCCGCGGCGAATGACTGCGTACCGCTTCGGGTAAAGCTCGGTACAACCGCCTTCGTCGAAATCAGCGAAGGGGCTCTTCTCCTGCCCGACGGCAGCGGGAATTACACCTACGCCGGATTTGCCGGTGAGATCACAAACGGCGATACCCTGTACTGGTCCCTCACAGACTGTGAGACCCTCTCCCCTCTGACGGCACGCTTCACCGATGCAGACGGAAATCTGCTCGGCACCGTCACACTTACTTACGTCCAATCGGACAACGGCTGGTGTATCTCCGGCACGCTGTCTGAAAAATAAAATTTTTTTAGAAAAGGAAATGTTCACTATGTTTAAGAAGATTCTGATCGCACTCCTCACATTCGTAATGGTTTTCTCCATCGCAGCCTGCTCCAAGGACCCTGTTGACACCAACAACGACGGTGCTTCCACTCCCGAGGACACCACCCCCGAGACCCCCGCTATCACCGATTCCCTTGAGATTCTGAACAACGTATGGGCTCTTTACGCCGATGAGGAAAAGTTCGCTGCAGCAGGCGGTGACTCCTCTGAGGCAAACATGTCCATGGAAGGCCCCGGCAGATACTCCCTCACCGAGTCCGAGGGCTTCATCGCAACGATGAACTTCCCCGCATCCGAGATCGAGAAGATTGACGACGCTGCTAACCTCATCCACATGATGAACCTCAACACCTTCACCGCAGCTGCTGTCCGCGTTGCAAATACGGATGACCTCATCACCGTTTTCTCCGCTGCTAAGGAGAACATCCTCGGCACGCAGTGGATGTGCGGTTTCCCGGAGAAGCTCGTGATGGCATCCATCGATGACACCTACCTCGTTTACGCATACGGCAACGGCGAGCTCATCGAGAATTTCAAGGCAAAGCTCGGCGAGGCTTATCCGAACGTTGTATTCCTTGCAGAGCAGGTCATCGAGTAATTTATCCGATCCCATAAAACCGAATGCGCCTCTGTACCCGATACAGGGGCGCATTTTTACAACAAATAGTTAACAGGATAAACCAATTTCACCGAAGGAGAAACGTATGTTATTTTCCAGCATTCCGTTTTTGTTCTACTTTCTCCCCTTGGTGCTGGTGCTGTACTGCATCGCACCGAGAAAACTGAAGAATCTCGTTCTTCTTCTGACGAGCTTTCTCTTCTACTTCTGGGGTGAGCCGAAATACACGATTCTCATGCTCACCACGATCACGATCTGCTACGTTTCTGGTATTCTCGTGGAGAAATTCCGCGGTCAACTGCTCGCGAAGGTATTTTTGTGGGTTGGCGTCGGATCGTGCCTTCTGTTCCTCGGCTTCTTCAAATATGCCGATTTCTTCATCAGCAATATTAACGCGCTTCTGGGCGTCAGCGTTCCGCTTCTGAAAATCGCTCTGCCCATCGGTATCAGCTTTTATACCTTCCAGAGCCTCAGCTACGTCATTGACGTATACCGAGGAAACGTACCCGCACAGAAAAACTATATCAATCTTGCAACGTACGTCGTTCTGTTCCCGCAGCTGATTGCAGGTCCGATCGTCCGCTACACGGATATCAACGAGGACCTCGAGACGCGTACCCACTCCATGGAAAAAATTGCGGCGGGCGCATTCCGCTTCACGGTCGGTCTTGCGAAGAAAATCCTCATCGCAGACCAGCTCGGCGAGCTTTGCGATATCTTCCGCAATTCGGGGGATAAATCCGTACTTTTCTACTGGCTGTACGCCGTCGCATTCGGTCTGCATATCTACTTCGACTTTTCCGGCTACAGCGATATGGCAATCGGTCTCGGCAAGATCTTCGGCTTCCGCTTCCTCGAAAACTTCAACTATCCCTATATTTCAAAGAGCATTACCGAGTTCTGGCGCCGCTGGCATATGTCCCTCGGCTCCTGGTTCCGCGATTACGTCTATATCCCGATGGGCGGCAACCGCTGCTCCACACCGCGCTGGCTGTTCAATATCTTCGTCGTATGGATGCTCACCGGGTTCTGGCACGGTGCCGACTGGAACTTCGTGATCTGGGGATTGTACTTCGCATTCTTCCTCATCATTGAGAAGGTCTGGCTCGGCAAGATTCTCCAAAAGCTCCCGTCCTTCGTTTCGCACATCTATACGCTCTTCCTTGTACTGATCAGCTTCGTGATCTTTAACGCGCCGACGATGGGCACGATCATCACGGACCTCGGCGGTCTGTTCGGTGCACTCGATGTCCCTGCCGTAAACAGCGAAACGCTTTACTATCTGCGCAGCTATGCGGTGGTATTCGTCCTCGCGCTGATCGGTGCGACACCGCTGGTCAAGACGCTCGCAACCAGATTTGCCGAAAGCGAAAAGACGAAAAAAATCGCAAACGTGCTCGAGGCACCGGTGATGATCGTGCTGCTTCTGCTCGTTACCGCATACCTTGTGGACGGCTCGTTCAGCCCGTTCCTCTATTTCCGATTCTGAGAAAGGCAGGATTACGTTATGGAAAACAAAGTAAAGAATATTCTCGTAAGCGTTCTGTTCTGCCTCTTCATCGTTGGCGGTGCCGTCTTCTGCCTGGTGAAGCCGGCTGACGATTACTCCCTGTCCGAACGGCGCGAGTTGAAGAAGTTTCCGAAAATCACGTGGGCGTCCGTTGTCGATACGTCGTGGATGTCCTCCTTTGAGGATTACACCCTCGATCAGTTCCCCCTGCGCGACACCTTCCGTCAGCTGAAGGCGTTTACGCACTACTACGCATTCGCGCAGAAGGACAACAACGATATCTACCTCGTGGGCGATCAGGTGTCCAAGCTGGAAGCACCGCTGAAAGAGAATGAGGTGCTCCATGCGGCAGGCCGCTTTGAGGCAATGTACAACAAGTTCTTCGCCGATACGGATGCAAAGCTCTACTACTCCATCATCCCCGACAAGAACTACTTCCTCGCTGAACAGAACGGATATCCCGCACTGGATTATGATAAGATGCTCGCGTTGATGGATGAGAATCTGACGCACTTCACGTATATCGATATTTTCGATCAGCTCACGATCGACAATTATTACAATACGGATACGCACTGGAAGCAGGAGACCCTGGGCGACGTCGTGGAAACGCTCGGCGAGGGCATGGGAATCCTTCCTTACCTCGATGACAGCTACACTGCAAATACGCACACGCCCTTCTACGGCGTATATGCGGGTCAGGCGTCTCTGCCCGTCGCGCCCGATACGCTGACGTATCTGACAAACGAGCTGTTTGACGGATGCACCGTGACGAATTTCGAGACGGGCAAGACCATGCCTATGTATGATCTCGACAAGCTGAACTCCCCCGACCCGTACGAGGCTTACCTCGGCGGTCCGCTCTCCCTTGTCACGATTGAGAATCCGAACGCGCAGACGGATCGCGAGCTTGTGCTCTTCCGCGATTCCTTCGGTTCGAGCATCACCCCGCTGCTTGTCTCCGCATATGCGAAAATCACGCTGGTGGATATCCGCTACATTCAGCCGGAATTTCTCCCGCGCTTTGTGGATCTCACCACGGCGGATGACGTGCTCTTCCTCTACAGCACGCTTGTTCTGAACAACGCATCGACTCTGAAATAATCCCCCGAAAAGGCTGCCGGAACCGGCGGCCTTTTTTGTGTTTTGTACAAAAAAAGGCTTGCTTTTTCCCCGGATATGCGGTATACTGTTATCAGATTCTGTTTTTCAGATTCTATTTCGAATTTTGCACAATCGTATCCCGGAGGTAACCATGGACTTCAAGAACATTCCCGTCGCCGCTCATCCTTCCTATACATGGCTGTGGAACGGCACAATCACAAAGGAAGGCATCCGTGCGCAGCTCGACGAGATGTACGATGCAGGCATCCGCGCAGTTTATGTCATCGGCGAATCGGAAAACTTCCGCCCGCTGACCCGCCGTACTCACCTGTCTCCTGCATATCTCTCTGAGGAGTACATCGATCTGGTATATTACGCATTCACTTACGCTGAGGAAAAGGGGATGTACACATGGCTCTATAACGAGGGTGGCTTCCCCTCCGGTATGGCGTGCGGCATCATCCGAAAAGAGCGTCCCGATCTCGCACAAAAGCAGCTCCGCTCGGTAATCGTCACCCTGCCCGCTAATACACCGTACACGCCCGACGCGGCGCATCTTGCCGCTTTCATCGGTGAGGAGCGCGTCCACGCAGGCGACACGTTCGATACCGAGGTGGAAATCACCTGCTACGTCGTCGGCGTAACGGACGGCGCGAATATGGTCCAGACGGACAATGCAAAACTCGAGAACACAGAACTGTTCCTCAAATATACGCATGAGGCGCTGAAAAAACGCTTCGGCGATCACATGGGCAAAGAAGTCACCCTGATGTTTGACGATGAGGCCTTCATGGGATCGTGGACGGACGGACTTGAGACGATTTTCCGGGATCGGTACGGCTATGACCTCACCGACTATCTCCCCGTGATTGCGGGAACCATCGAGCCGCACACAGACGCGCAGTTTAAGGCGCGCAGTGATTATAACATACTCACCGGCGATCTGGTACGGAATGCCTACTTTATCCCGATGCGGCAGTGGCTGAACGAACACGGTATGAAATCCGTCGGTCACGTCGATCTTGACAGCCGCACGGAGGGTCCCGGACTGCGCCGCTACGGCAACGTCATGCAGACGCTCCGCGCGTATGATATCCCCGGCGTCGACGTAATCTGGAGTCAGATCACCTACCCGACAAACGGAAAATCCTGCAAGGACGGAAACGAATTCTTCCCTCGCCTTGCTTCCTCCGCCGCACGCCAGCAGGGACACAGCCTTTCCCTTTCGGAAAGCTGTTCCGTATACGGCGCGCACGTAACGCCCGAGGAGATGCGCTACGTCGTAAACTACCAGGCGGTACGCGGCATCAGCCTGTACAATTTCCTGGCAATCTCCTACACGAGAGACGGCATCCTTCCTTACCAGTTCCGTCCGAGCTTTATCAAAGAAAATCCCGGCACGGACTGCCTTTTTGAAATCAACGAATACATAGCACGGCTGTCGCATATCCTGCAGTCGTCCTCTGCTGAAATACATACCGCGCTGTACTATCCTCTGCGCACACTCTGCGCGGGCGGTGCCCTCTGCGCGGAGGCAAAAGCCTCCTACGAACAGCTCGGCGAACAGCTTGAGGCGGCAGGAATCGATTTCGATATTATAGATGAGGATTTCGTGGAAAACGCAGTGCTTGACGGCAACGCACTTGTCGGCCAGCACGTCCGATACGAAAACGTATTTGTACCGATCGCCGGCATGGAACCGCCCGCCGTCATCGAAAAGATGAGCCGCACGGGTAAGGCGAAGATGCCTTGTATCGGACGGACAAATCCGAAACTTCTCGCACGAAAGCTGCTCCTGACCGATGGGGATGAAGCGTATTTTCTCACGAACACGGACGGCTGCACGATCGAGGACACGGTGACGATCCCCTCCGCCAAGGCACTCTACACGGTCGATCTGTCGGACGGCGAAGTATACATCCCCGCCTACACGCAGGCAAACGGCGAGATCCGCCTGCCTGTACGTCTTTTGAGAGGCGAAGGCATGATGCTGTATCTGACGGACGCGCCTATTCAGGCGAAGCCAGTGCCCGTATTCTCCCCTGTTTGCGGGATCACGGATTTCACTTCGTTTGTCAGCCGCCATTACTCGATCCAAAACGGTCCGCACAACGAATTCTTCACGGACGGTGAGAAATCCGTCGGGCTCGCCCCGTGGGCGGAGAATTTCTCAGGCGAGGTAACGTATACGGCTGCACTCCCGACGCTTCCCGATGGAGAATACGTGCTGGATCTCGGTGAGGTGCATCATGTCGCAAAGGTGTACGTGGACGGCGAGAAAATCGGCGAGGCAACGATGCCGCCGTACCGCCTCTCCATCCCGGCACACGGCGGAGAGATGAAAATTGTCGTTGCCAATACTGCCGCGAATGTGACAAGGGACGATCCGTTCTTTGCCGAGAGCGATCCCGCGGACGTCGGTCCGTATCACGGATTCATGAGCAAGGATGAGGGGAAAGCCCCTGCGGGCGGTCTGCTCGGCCCTGTTATGATTTATAAAAAATAAGCCGAAAGGCGATTACGAAAGGATTTTAGCTATGAAAACGATCAAGAACAAGCAGCTTCTCGTCGGCGCAGACTTCGCCGGATTCCCGCTGAAGGAGGCAGTCGTCGCACATCTGAAGGCAAAGGGCTGGGAGATCACGGACGTCGGCGTAAAGGCTGACTCCGACCCGAACGACACCGATCTCATGTTCCACCGCGTAGGTCTCAGAGCCGGCGCTATGATCTCCGAGGGTGAGTTTGAGAGAGCACTCCTCTTCTGCGGTACCGGTATGGGTATCCACATCGCAGCAAGCAAGTGCCCGCACGTTCATGCAGGTGTTGTCGAGAGCGTTCCCGCTGCTCGCCGCGCTATCACCGGCAACGGTGTAAACGTCCTCGCTATGGGTGCGTTCTACGTTGCTCCCGCTATGGGCTGTGACATTGCAGACGCTTACCTGAGCGCTGAGCTCGGCACCGGCTACGAGTGGTGGCACAACTTCTACGAGTTCCACAAGCTGTCCATCGACGAAATGGAAGCCTTCGATTACGAAGAGTACAAGAAGAACGGCTTCAAGGTCAACAAGCTCGGCGATTTCGATCTCAAGCTCGAAACCAAACCCGAGGACTGATCGTATTTACAAAGCGGAGCTGCCGATTCGGGCGGCTCCGTTTTTCTGTACTTGACAGGTGCCTCTTTTTCCGCTATAATGAATCTGTATCCGGACGCGGAGGTGAAGTGTATGCGCGCTTTTTTCAATCTGAATATTCCCTTTTCGGCAGGGAGTTTTTCTGTTGTTTTTGATGACAGCTTCAGAGTCAATTCCCTGACAAAAGATCCGCATACGCATTCTCATACGCGCCTTGAGTTTCTGTACATACGAAAAGGCGCACTCCGCTTTTGTTCGGAACAAACGGAGTTCCTCTGTCCGCGCGGAAGCGTCTTGCTGACACCGCCCTCTCTGCGTCACACCATGTTCGCGGCAGATACGGGAACAGAAACATTCTCCTTTCTGTACGAACCCTTCGATATTCCCAAGGACGATCCCGTTTTTGATGCGCTCTGTGTCAAAGCCCCAATGCTTCTTACAGATATGCCAAACAGCTGCGAACGGCTGACACACATCCGCGAGTATCTTTGCTCCCCTACGCAGGCGCATATGGAAAAAATCCGAGGCGAAACGATCCTGCTTCTGGCAGATATTGCCGAGGCGCTGCTTCCTGCCACGCCGATTACGGGAAGTACCACGGAGGAAAACCGCGCGGAACAGATCCAGTCATATCTGGCAGAAAACTGCTTTTCCGCCGAATGCTCCTGCCTCTCTCTGGCTGAGACACTCCACCTGTCTCCCCGTCAGGTACACCGTCTGTGTATTCAATATTACGGGAGACCGTTCCGCGCTCTCTTACACGGGGTACGCATGGATATTGCCAAAAACCGCCTGCAGAACGATGATGTTTCCATTACTGCTCTCGCGGAACAGATGGGGTATTCCTCAGTTTCCTCCTTTTCGGCGGCATATAAGCGTTATTTCGGCTCCTCACCGACGAAGAAAAAGTGATAAAAAAGACCTCCCGCGGGAGGTCTTTTTCTGTATCCGCTTCCTTACGCACGCGGGAATGAAACGGTCGCCTTAAACAAATCTCCGTCTACGGTGATTCCGAACGTGCCGCCCTGCAGCTCCGTCAGACTGCGCGCAATCGAGAGTCCGAGTCCGCTTCCTTCCGTATGACGAGATGCATCCCCACGAACAAAGCGTTCGGTTAACTCCTCGCCCGTGACAGGCAATTCCACGGCGGAAATATTGCGGAACGCGATCTCAACCCGCCCATCGCGAATCTCTGCGGTAAAATAAGCGCGCGTACCCGGCTGTGCGTATTTGCGGATGTTTGAAAACAGATTGTCAAACACACGCCACAGAAGCCGTCCGTCGGCAAAAATCACGGCTGTCTCCTCGCACGGGCGCAGAATCGGCTCGATCCCAGCCTTACGCAAAGTCTCCTCGTGCTCACCGAGCGCCTGGGAAAGCAGAACATTCACGTCCGTTTTCTCGGCATTCACCGCAATACATCCCGAGGACGCTTTGGATGCCTCGATCAGATCCTCCGTCAGTTTCTTCAGCCGTGCGGACTGCTGTTCGAGCACCTCCAGATACTGCGGCGCATCGGGGGAATCAAGCCCGCCCGTTTTCAGAAGATCGACATAGCTGACGATCGACGTAAGCGGCGTTTTGATATCGTGCGATACATTCGTAATCAGCTCCGCTTTCATCCTTTCGGATTTCATCCGTTCCTCTACAGCGTGATTCAATCCGTCGCTCAGATTATTCAGATTCTCCCCGTGACGCTTGAAATCCGGCGGCATATACGTTGTATCCACTTTGTAGTCCGTATTCCCGGAAGCAAGCTGTTCCCCTGCCCTCTGCAGACGGCGGAGCATCAGAACAGCGTAGATCAGAAATGCAATCATAAACGGACGCGTGAGAAACCAAAATGCAGTCATTTGCGGACGTCCGACAGCAAGGGCGAGAAATTCAAAGAATGAAAAAAAGGTAAAACCGAGCGCCGTTTTCCAGTACAGCGGCAACTTTCCGAGGACACGTCCAAGCAAGCAAACACCGCGCCAGATCAGTTTGAGCAGGCGCCATGTAAGCGTGTTTTTGAGGAACGTATGCGATTTCAACCGCACGGCAAGGGTGAGAAGTGCGAAAATCGTAAGCACCACCCAAAGAATCCCGAAGGAAATGATTCCGACCGCCGTCCAGCCATCCTGATACCGAAAAGAGTCAAACGCCTGCACGGTAAACCAGAACATCAGAAAATATGCCGTCACGACGATCTCCAGCGGAACACGGTCGAACCACGTGCGGTAGATCCCCTCCGTGCCACGACGATGTCCTGCCGCACAAAGGAGAAAAATGAGTGCAGACAACGCAATCAGCCCGCAGAAAATCACGATCCAGATCAGCGTGGTACGGATAGCGATAAAGAAATCGACAATCGGCATCACGTATGCAAAGGAATCCTTCGCAGAGAGATCTTTTTGCAGATAGGCTCTGAGGAGCAGCCCCATATCATTGTACAGAATGTACGATTCAAATTCATACAGATACGCGCCGGTTTCATAGTTTGTCAGAATCACCTCCAGCCCGTTTTCGGTGACAACCTCAATGGCGAGATTCGTATTCTCCCGGGAAAGCTTCGCTTCGTACCTTGCTCTCTGCGTATCGGAAATATTGCCCGTGGACAGACGGTACGCGTACGTCAATGCCGTCCCGTTTTCATGCTGAAACAGTTCTTCTGCAACCTCTTCCCGAAAATAAATACCGCCGTCATTGTAGACATCGTTTGATTCCATCACGAGACCTGCAACAGCCGCGATCGTTCCGACGATAAGCGACAGCGCAAGCACAACGGATGCAAGAATCTTTGCAAGTCTGCTTTTCATTTCTTCCCCTCCATTTTATAGCCTTGTCCCCACACGACCTTGATGTAGCGCGGCTCGGCGGGGTTGATCTCCATTTTCTCGCGCAGATGGCGGATATGCACCGCGACTGCGCCCTCCGCGCCGTACGGCTCCTCGCCCCACACGCGCCGGTAAATCTCCTTCGGGGAGAAGACCGTACCCACGTTCTGCATAAGAAAGCGGAGAATCTCGTACTCTCGCGGCGTAAGCGTAATCGGATCGCCGTCTACCGTGACGGATTTCGCATCGTCATCAAGCGAAACGCCGCCGACTGTGATCTGCGACGCTTTGACGGAAGACCCGCCGAGATTCAGATACCGCCTGAGTTGAGAGCGCACACGGGCAAGCAGCTCGACCGGATTGAACGGTTTCGTGACGTAATCGTCGGCACCGACGTTCAGACCGAGCACTTTGTCCGTATCCTCCGACTTCGCCGTGAGCAGAATAATCGGCACGTTGGACGTCTCGCGCAGCTTTGTCATAGCAGTGATGCCGTCCATCACGGGCATCATGATATCAAGAAGCACGAGGTGAATGTCCTCTTTTTCGGCGATCGCAAGTGCCTCGGCTCCGTTTTCCGCCTCAAACACGGTATAGCCCTCGCTTGTCAGATAGATACGCAAGGCACTGCGGATCGTTTTTTCATCGTCACAGATCAGTATGTTGTACACGGAAAGCACCGTCCTTTCTGCTTCTATTATACCGCAAAAATCCTTAAAAAGAAAGGCTGCACTTCCTTAATATTTGATTAAGAAAAACGCATCCCTCGAAAGAGGATGCGTTTTGTGTATTCGAGGATCAGACGATCGGCTCAAGCAAGAATTCCGCCTCGGCGTTCACGGAACCGTCCGGAAGAACGGAGCGCACGTAGCACATGCCGTCATACTCCCCGCAGTAGATCTTGATCGTCTCGCCGAGCGGTGCTTCCTTGGCGAAGCTGATCATAGCCGTGATGACGCGGCTTCTCGTGATCTCCGGGAAGAATGAGCAGAACAAATCGGGATAGCGTGTGTTGTTCAGATGCCTGTTCTGATCGACATCGGGATAGAGGATCGTTCTCTCCCCCCGCAGGGAAAGCTCCACCTCGGCGGGAATTCTGAAACGCGCCGGCAGATCAAGTTCGAGCGGTTCATCCTCCCAGTAATTCAGCTGGACTTCCCCGACACGGTGTAGCTTTTTATCCTCCGTACCGACAAGCGCCCACGCCGTCGTCGCCTCCGCTACAAGCTCCCCGTCGCGAAGCACGCGGTAGCATCGGTTGAAAATGACACCGCGGCTGGCAACTGCCCACGTCTCGACCGTAATATTCTCATACGCATGGATCGGCGCATACACGCTCATGCCGATGCGGCTGAGAACAAACGCATAGCCCGCTTGAAACAGCTCCTCGTAAGACGGCTTCTGTGCCATCATCTGGCGGTTGCTCGCATCCTGCATATAGCGGAGAATACCGCTGGTGCTGACGATGCCGTTCAAATCCGCATCATGTATATTGACGGTGTACGTCTCAATCCACTTCATGTTTTCACCCCAAATATGTATTAACCCAGTAATTGTATCACACGGACAAGACGAAATTATCACGATTTTGCAAACATTTTGTGAAGATGACGCCGTACAGAACTGCATGGGCAATTTGTAAAAAACATGAAAAAACAGTTGCAATTACAGGCAAGCTATGTTATAATGTATACAGCAATTTTATGCTCATTCAGCGTAATTCTGTTAAATTTGAAGCACTGCTTCACTATGATACGGAGGATTTCTTATGGCAAAAAACAGATACGTCGGTGACTATCCGGTCATCGGTATTCGCCCCATCGTTGACGGCCGCCGCGGTCCCATGATGCTTCGCGAATCTTTGGACCCCCTGGTATGGGCAATGGCTGAGGCTGCAAAAAAGCTGTTTGAGGAGAATCTTTTCTACTCCAACGGCGAACCTGTAAAGGTCGTTATGGCTGATACAACCATCGGACGCGTTCCCGAAGCGGCTGCCTGCGCTGATAAGTTCAAAAAGGAAGGCGTTTCCATTACCCTGTCCGTCACTCCCTGCTGGTGCTACGGCTCCGAGACGATGGATATGGATCCGCACACGATCAAGGGCGTCTGGGGCTTCAACGGCACCGAGCGCCCCGGCGCGGTATATCTCGCCGCCGTTCTCGCAGGTCACGCACAGAAGGGTCTGCCTGCATTCGGCATCTACGGTCATGAGGTACAGGACCGTGACCAGATTACCGAGATCCCCGAGGACGTAAAGGAAAAGCTGCTCCGCTTCGGCCGTGCCGCTGTAGCCGTTGCTACGATGCGCGGTAAGTCCTACCTGCAGATCGGTTCCCAGTGCATGGGTATTGCCGGCTCCATCATGGATCAGGATATGCTCGAGTCCTATTTCGGCATGCGTGTTGAATCTGTGGACGAGGTCGAGATCCTCCGCCGTATGGAAGAGGGCATCTACAACGAAGAAGAGTATCAGAAGGCACTTGCATGGACGAAAGAACACTGCAAAGAAGGACGCGATGACAACCCTGAAACCGTTCCTTTCATGGGTAAAGATCACAAGATCAAGTTTACCGATGAAGAAAAGGAAAAGCAGTGGGAATTCACCGTCAAGATGTACTGCATCATCAAGGATCTGATGGCAGGCAACGACAAACTGCCCGATCAGTTCGTGGAAGAAAAAGTTGGACACAATGCCATCGCCGGCGGTTTCCAGGGACAGAGACAGTGGACGGACCACTGGCCGAACTGTGACTACCCTGAAGCGCTCCTTTCCTCTACGTTCGACTATGAGGGCGCACGCGAGCCGTACACCCTCGCTACCGAGAACGATATTCTCAACGGCATGGGAATGCTGATGATGCGTCTGCTTACCCACCGCGCACAGATTTTTGCCGACGTTCGTACATACTGGTCCGGCGAGGCTACCGAGCGCGTTACCGGCTACAAGCTCGAGGGCAAGGCCGCTGAGTCCAACGGTATCATCCACCTGCTCAACTCGGGTGCTGCTTGTCTGGATGCATCCGGTGTCTGCACCGACGAAAACGGCAACGCCACCATGAAGAAGTGGTGGGAAGTCACCGACGAAGATATCAAGAAGATGACCGATGCCACCGTATGGTGCGAGGCAGGCTTCGACAACTTCCGCGGCGGCGGATTCTCCAGCCACTACACCACCAAGGCTGAGATGCCCTGCACGATGATCCGTATGAACCTTGTAAAGGGACTCGGTCCGGTTCTGCAGATCGCCGAGGGTTGGACGGTCAATCTCCCCGATGCCGTTTCCGATACGCTGATGGAAAGAACGAACCCGACCTGGCCGTGCACTTGGTTTGCTCCTCGCTGCGACGGCAAGGACGGCAGCCCGTTCAAGAGTGCGTATGAGGTCATGATGAACTGGGGCGCCAACCACGGTGCGATCTCCTACGGTCACATCGGTGCCGATCTGATCACCATGTGCTCCATGCTCCGTATCCCCGTTTGCATGCACAACGTTCCCGAGGACGATATCTACCGTCCCGCTTGCTGGAACGCATTCGGTATGGACAAAGAGGGTCAGGACTACCGTGCCTGCGCAACCTACGGTCCGCTGTACAAGTAATCCGCAAACAAATGAAGGACGGATTCCTCAAAGGAATCCGTCCTTTTTCCATGTTTCAATCGTTTCGGCGGCGAGCGCATCCGCGCTTTTCAACGGCTCACCTTCCGCGTCGGGATAGAGCCACAGCGCATCGGTATACCGTCTGAACCACGTAAGCTGACGCTTCGCGTACCGTCTCGACGACAAGCGCACCTGATCGGCTGCCTCGGCAAGCGTACACTCCCCTGTCAGATACGGGATGAATTCTTTATACCCGATCGCCTGTGCGGCAACGTAGCAGCTGTCCAATAGCCCGTCGTCGTACAGCGCACGCACCTCCGCTTCCAGCCCATCCTCCAGCATCAGATCCACCCGGCGATCGATCCGTCCGTACAGCCGCTCCCTGTCACAAAAATCAAGCACAGCGATTTTCGCATCGTATTTCGGCTCGATCGCAATGGAGCGGCGATCCCACTCCGTTTTTGTCACACCGGTCGATTCGTACATTTCCAGCGCACGGATTACCCGTCGCACGTTGTTCGGATGGATCGCAGCGGCGGCTTTTGGATCAACAGCGGCAAGGCGGTTATGCAGTGCCTCCGCTCCCTCCGTCTCGGCAAACGCTTGCAGATCGGCACGGATCTCCGCACTCCCCTCCGCCTCTGAAAACGCACTCACCCGCAAAAGTGAGTCGAGGTAGAGCCCCGTTCCTCCGCAAAGGATCGGCATCTTGCCGCGTGCGGTGATATCGCGTATACATTCCTCCGCCCGCGCGGCATAATCGGCGCACGAAAACGCCTCACTCGGCTCAACGATCCCGACCATATGATGCGGCACGCCCTGCATCTCCTCCACAGTCGGTGCGGCGGTACCGATCTGCATACGGCGGTAGATCTGCATGGAATCCATAGAGATCACTTCCCCGTCCAGCTTCTGTGCCAAACGGATCGCAAACGAGGTTTTCCCCGATGCGGTCGGTCCGCAGACAGCTATCAATTTCTCAGCCATGCGTCCTCCTCATCGGATCAAATCCAGCGAAAGAACAATGCCGCCAAAACCCAACGCTTCGGCATCCTTCTTCATCGTATCCAGTCCCGTCTCTGCAAAGGACGGAATCTCCGTCCAAAGCTCACAGCGTGCCTTCAACGGCTGAAGCTGTTCTTCCGTATACGCGGCAGGCTCCCGCCCGTACAGACACAAAACGGATGCACCTGCCTGCATCATGAGCTCCGCTGCACGCAGATGCGACGCAAAACCGACCGTGCGGTGTCCCGGATAGCCCATGGAGATCACACCAAGCTGCTCCGCGCTGTCTGTAGCGAAGGAAAAACGGGAATCCCGCACAACACGGCTGATCGTATTCCCGTCGGGACGGAATCCGCGGAAATGAAGTACAAGCGGCGTCTCCTGCATATAGGACGAAAACAAATCGTCAAGCGTAATCACGCGCATATTGCAAAGCCGAAACAGGGCATCGATTTCGGAAAACCGCAAATCCGATACCTGCTCCTCACACATACAAAGCCGTGCAAGTGTCGATTCCCGACAAATGAAGGGGATGCCATCCTTCGACTGGCGCACACGGCAGACAATTACATCCGTACTGACCGTTGCAAGCTCATGCAAAGCCGGCAGCGCATTATCGCGCCCGCTGAAATCGTAATCAAAATACGGGATTAGCTTCATATCGGTTCCCCTTTCCGTTTTGTCGATCGCGGTCGCAAAATCGCCGCATTTATAATATGATAACATATTTTGTCCGATTTGTAAAGGCGATTTTCCCGTCTTTCGTATGTGAGACAAAAAATATTCTGAAAAAAGGCTTGACACACAAGCCATCATGTGCTATAATATATAAGCATTCAAGAGAATGGGACGGCGGGCGGATCAAAATGCCGGAATGGCGGAATTGGCAGACGCCCGGGACTTAAAATCCTGTGTGATGAAAATCGCGTACCGGTTCAAGCCCGGTTTCCGGCACCATCCCTTGAATCAATTGAATATCGCGGGATAGAGCAGTTGGTAGCTCGTCGGGCTCATAACCCGGAGGTCGTGAGGTTCAAGTCCCACTCCCGCAACCAGAAAAGGAAAACCACCCTATCGGGTGGTTTTTCGTTTCTCTTTGAGGTTGGGCTTCCCTTCCGCGACCGACGGAGGAGGGAGTGGGTAACGAAGTCAAAAACGATTGAATATCGTTTTTGACGAGTGAAACCGCCAAATCAAGGAGTTGAAGGAGCGAGTATTTCGAGCGACGCGCGACGACTATGATTTGGTGGAGGGCCTTTCAAGTCCCACTCCCGCAACCAAATTTACACCCGAAATCGTTGGATTTCGGGTGTTTTTCTTTGTATTTTGGTGGAAAAGTGGGGAATGGTCCTCAAAGTCCATGATTCACGCCTATGTAGCTACCACAGTTTCGCCGCAAATATTTAGACAGTTTGAACAATCAACACCAAAAAACATTGTGCACAATAGCAAACTCTTGTGTTGCCACCAAACGCAATTTTGCGAGTTGTCAAACCGGCACCTGAATCAAAAGCTGTCCAGCATTCACCTGTATCAGTTCAGGCGGCGTCGGCATTACAGGACATACATCCGTCAGTACTTCCTCCTGCAAACGCTCTTTTATATATGCAATCCCGCCCTGCAGATCTGTGCCTATAAACTCTATCAGCGGATAATCCGGCACAGTGAATGTCATCTTACCGCACTCATCGGTTGAAATCAAAACAGGATACGAATAGGACTGCATTTCCATTGGCTGCATCGTATACAAATCCTCCATAAGCGAAATACCGTCCCGTTTGTGTTCATCCAGCACATGCGTGTATGTATCCATTGTAAAAGCTACTGAATAGTGTCCAAGCAGGACGGACAAAGTTTTTGAATCCATTCCCTGCTCCATTACACGTGTCGCAAACATATGGCGAAGTGCATGGAAAGTAACATGACGGATACCGGAAAGCTGGCGGATTTGGTTGTAATAATCCTTAAATGTACGCGGCTCTATGTATCCGCCCAATGAATTCGTCACGATCATTCCACTGTCACAGTAAGTCTCCCCTGCACTTATTCGGTCTGTTCTTTGTGTCGCCCGCCAGTTCATAAGGTCCTCCATTACCGCCGGAAGGAGAGGGATTTTTCGGACAGCATTCTCAGATTTAGGACTTTGTATCACAATCTCTGTTGTATTGACTCCCTCTTCCGTTGGGCGTTTTTTCTTATTCAAACGATTCAGCGTCCTCCGCACAGACAACATCTGTCCGGTAAAATCAATATCCTCCCACCGAAGTCCAAGGAGTTCTCCTACGCGCAGTCCTGTGAACAGAGTTAGCCGCACAAATACTCCATAACGATGGCGGTAACTTCCTTGTATAAGACGTGCCTGTTCATCTCTGCTCAAAATCTCAATTTTAGGTTTCTGACCGCGAGGCAGATTGATAGCACTGGCAGGATTCAGGGCGAGGATTCCCTCTCCCACAGCAAAGGACAATGCTTTATGCAGAAACAAGTTTATGTTCACGATTGTCTTAGGTGCCAAACCATCAAACTCAGATTTATAATTATAAAACTCCTGTAACAACCGAGGACTTAACTGCTGCAATTTCAGATTTCCCAACGCCGGTTTCAGATGCACACGAATATAAGATTCATAACTGTTATAGGTTGACTGTTTCAATGCGTTTCTCATGTATACATCCAGACACATATCCAACCACTCACCTAATGTAATATCAGCGAAGCTCTGCGGTCTTGTGTCATTTAGATAATTCATCTCGTGGAGAAGCGCCAGTGCCTCCTCCTGTGAATGGGCTGTACGTGTGATTCGTTTCGGACCACCTGTTGCAAAGTCATGTTTGACAGTAACACTAACTTCCCAGCGACCATCATTTCGCTGCCTGATACTACCGTCTCCGTTCTTTCTTCTTCCCATATACTATTTTCTCCTCATCATAAAGAAAACGCTCACATACGTCGTATAACGATGTGGAGCGGTGATATCATTCTTATAATATATGGTTGAACCATCTGTATTTTTCAATAATTTATAATTAATTTTATTTTATCACTATATTTCTATTGCAATTTGCAATATTTAGTGATATTTTTAACAACAAGAATATAGTTACTATATTTGGAGGAAGATAATGAGTTCTACCGAATCAAGCAACACCCTCTTTAATGCGTTCCGCGCAACGCTGACACATCCAAAAAATGAAGCACTTCTTTCACTGGAATGCATTGCAGTCACTCAATACTCAATTGCGTGTAATTTAAACAATTTAGGATACCAGATTGAATGTTCGATAATAAGCAATAACGAAACATTTATAAAAACAACCTCTAAAAATCTATATTTTTCTCAGCAACAGTTGTATTCAGACACAAATTTTGCAGAATCAATACGCATTCAGCTATCTCGATTCTCTATTACCTGATTCCCGTCGCCGCCATCGCTTTCTTCCTCGGCAGTCTGATAGCCTACCTCATTGCGAAAAACAAAAACAAGCGTGCCCCCGGTACATATTCAGATGCACAGATCAAGTTCCGTAAAATCTGCCTGATCGTGTCTGGCGTGATTGCAGGAATTCTTCTGGCAGTTGTTCTTGCCTTCATTGGACTTCTGATGATGGCTGTTGCATTTATGTGAGGCTTACATGAGCGACAAACTTTTCACAAGGCTATTGATCGCCGTACTGGCGGTATGCCTTATCGCAACGGCCGCGCATCTCGTATACGCCATCGATGCGTATCAGCACTGCTCCATTATCTACTTCATCGGAAAGGAGCTGTGGTGATATGACAAAGACGGCAAAACAGATCGCTGTGCTCGTTTCCGTCGTCCTCGTGTTCGCTCTGTTCAACAGCTGTATGTATCTGCTTCTTACCGGCAGGCTGTCGAACAATTTCAGTGACACTTCCCAGTCCAAGCAGATCGACGTGGCGAAATTTCTCCCGCACGTTCCCGAATCCGATCTTGCACGCCTTGAATCCTCGCTGAAGTTGACGGACAACCTGCCCGTGCTCGACGGTGCGGCGGCGCTTGTGCCCGTCTATGCGGCGATCGTGGACAACGTGTACCCTGCCGGATGCGTCACCTTTGATGGTAGCGTGTTCGATGACAACAACTACTATGGTGAGAACTTTGCCGTTGACAGCGCAATGCAGTATAACAACACCGTCCGCGGCTACAAGGCAATCGTGGACGGCACGACGGACATTCTGTTCTGTGCAAGTCCATCCGAGGAGCAAAAGCAGTACGCTGAAGAACAGAACGTGGAGCTTATCTACGTTCCTGTAGGGCTTGAAGGATTCGTTTTCTTTGTCAACGAGAACAATCCCGTGAACAGCCTGACGGCAGAGCAAATCCGCGACATCTACGGCGGCGTATACACGAACTGGAAACAGCTTGGCGGTGCTGACCGCATGATCAATCCCGTCACCCGTCTTGCCGGAAGCGGCAGTCAGTCCGCGATGGATTCGTTTATGCAAGGCAGAGAGATTGCGCCGAAATCGGTCTTCTCCATCACAGGTGCGTCTATCGGCTTCTCATTCCGCTACTATATGGATGGTCTGGTGGGCAACGACAACGTGAAAATGCTCTCTCTGAACGGTATATATCCGAGTGCAGAGAACATTCAGAACGGCACCTATCCCATCATTGCAAAATTCTACGCGATCTACCGCGCGGACAACGATAACCCGAACATTCCCGTGCTGATCGACTGGCTGCTCTCCGATGAGGGACAGAAGTTGATCGAAAAAAGCGGGTATGTGAGAATCAAGTAAGGAGTACGGCGAGAAATTTGAACGATAGTCACACTAACAAAAAAACAAGCGGAAATACTCCGCTTGTTTTTCATTTACTGAAACGACGGTGCGTGGGTTTCGCCGCTTGCAAAAGCATTCGGGCCGGGATCGGACATGGAGAAATACATCTTCGCCGCCTTGGTCGTACCAAAATCGCGGTTGGATCCCGTCTCTTGTACCTTGTTGAACGCGTCGCGGAACATCTGATTGTGCGCTTCCTCGCGGTTCAAGAGAAAATCAATCGTCTCTCTCACCTTTTTGTCCTCGATCTGGCGGTAAAGATACTCGTACACAACCTTGGCTCTCTGCTCGGATGCAATATTGGAAAGCAGATCGGCGCACAGATCACCCGTGACGGTGACGTAATCCGCCGTCCAGGAATAACCCGACGCATTGATGAGCCCCGGATTCAGCCCGAGCAGAACGTGCGTCTGCACCTCGCCTGCCTGCACTTTTTGTGCATCGACGTCGTGACCGTTGAGCAGATTGATCGTCTGCGCGACCATCTCCATATGGCTCAGCTCCTCAGCGGCAATATCGAGAAAAAGATCCTTGATCTCGGGATCCTTAACGCGAAAACTCTGCGACATATACTGCATCGCCGCCTTCAGCTCTCCGTTGCCTCCGCCCAGCTGCTCCTGCAAAAGCACCGCGTACTGCGGATTCGGTCTTTCGACCTCCACAGGATGGAAAAACTGCTTTTCATGCTTGAACATGACAAATACCCTCCGTTTATAGCTTCGGATATAGTATCTCCCACGAAAATTTGTTTATCCCCGTTTGTGCATTTTTTTGTCATCCGTTGCGGGATTGTCGATCAACTCCCCACTTTCCGTAAAGCGCGAGCCGTGGCATGGGCAATCCCAGCTGTGCTCTGCACGGTTATATTTAAGCGCACAGCCAAGATGCGGACAGCGCGGTACGGTCGGGGTGAGAAGTCCCACGGTCGATTCAAACGCGTTGAAGGCAAGCTGTGGATGCCACACGGAGCGCGACGGCGAAAAGACTTCGGCATACGGATTCGTTTTTCCGCACACAAGATCGCAAAGGATGTCCGCGGCGACCATCGCGTTGGTCATGCCCCATTTGTTAAAGCCGGTCGCGACGTAAAGATCAGGCGTCGTCTTCGCGTACTGACCGATATACGGAATACTATCCAGCGTCATGCAGTCCTGCGTCGCCCATTTTGCCACGATCTCGGCATTCTTGTAATGCTGTTGTGCAAATTCCTCCAGCACCTGCCAACAGCCGCCCTGCTTCCCTGTTCGATGTCCGCCGCCACCGAGGAGCAAAAGATCGCCGTAACTACGGAAAGAAAGACCTGTATCGGATTCGTCAACGTACATTCCGCTTACATTCTTTGCGCCGCGCAAAGCGAGGACATAGGAGCGGTGCTGATAGAGCTTCAAAAAATAGCCGCCGTGTTTATTGAGAATCGGAAAATGCGTGGCGATGATCGCTTTCTGGTACTTGATCTCACCGTGGTTGGTGACCGCCTTGTGCGGCATCAGATGCACGACCTTGGTGTTCTCATAGATCGGCAGATTCTTTGCAATCGTGTACAGAAACTTCAGCGGGTGAAACTGCGCCTGCTCACTCACACGTACTGCACCCGCAACACGCATCGGAAGTTCAGACGCATCCGAAAGCTCTGCGCGAACACCGATACGCTTCAGTGCTGCCACTTCCCTCTCCACTTTCCCTCGATCATGAAGCGAATAGACATACGCGTCCCGCACCTCGTAGTCGCAGTCGATGCTTTGGCAAAGGCGGGCATATTCCTCGCACGCACGCCGCTGTGCTTCCGCATACAGTCGCGCCTTCTCTTCCCCGAAACGGCGGATCATCTTATCGTAAATCATCCCGTGCGCGAGCGTGATCTTCGCCGTGGTATTTTTTGTGATCCCGCCGCAGATCTCAGATGCTTCTGCCAGCATACAATCCACACCCGCATTCTTCAGTTTGTATGCACACAGTATCCCCGCGATCCCACCGCCGATGATGAGGATATCGGTCGTTTTGTTATCGGAAAGCGGAGCAAAACGCACCCGCTTTTCAGTCTCTTTCCAAACAGAATTCATCTTTTACCTCCACGTTGACATGTGCATAGTATTTGTATTCTTCCCCACGCAATATACCATACAAAAAAACGCTTGGAAGCAAAAGATTCCAAACGTTTTGTATTTCATTTACTGCACAGCGGCGAGGTTCATAGCGAGATGCAGCCGTTTATACGGATCGACGCTACGAAGCGTTTCGGGAAAGTCGCTGTCATGCGCGGGAGGGAGTGACAGTTTTCTCTCACACCGCCCCGACAGCTCGCTGAAAAGTGCCGTTCGGATATCCGTTCTTCCGTGCAAATGCTCACATATGTGCACACAGGCAACACACGTTTCCGTCACCGTTTCTGCCGCCGCCTCCCTGCTCCCGAGCGCGATATACGCCACCCGGTACAAATCATCGATGCTTGCCTCGCAAACTTCCTCGTATGTGTCTGTCATGTTCACAGTCATCTCCTTTTGGGATTCTCTTACTTATATAAACAACTTTTTCGCCCAAATGTTACGCTTTGCATAAAAATTTCGATAAAAATCGGGTGGAGAATCGGATCATCCCCACCCGATATGTACCGAAAACGGGAATCGTTCTTACACTTTTATTCGACAAACTGCAGACCGTACGGCTCGTATGCGCTCTTTTCAAGCACTTCATACCCGAGCCATCTGCCGTCCGCGAAAAACTCACACATTCGCCGCCCGATCTGCCTCGCAGAAGGAGCGGACGATCGGCAGAACGACCTCACTAAGGAATGCCGTGCTGTCGCCGTCATACTCGAGCCGCTGCCAAATTTCCAGCACATATGCGTCGTCTCCCGTGTCGATATAGAACAGGTAGCGTCGCGTAAGTTCATGGTCTCCGTCCGCATATCCGCCGCCGTAGTAGCCTGTGTAGCTGTATCCGTAATCAGTCGTGCCTGTAATGGGAGAATCCATAACGTACTCGAACGAGGGACCTTCGGGATTGCGAAGACCTTCTTCAAACTGCGCAAGGGATATCATACGATAGGCGACACCGACACGCTTCATGTTTGGATACGCCCCGTCGCGGACGTTCATCTCATCAAAGTAATCGTCGTTCCATTCCCATTCTTTCGGTATGCGGAGGGTCACATCCCCACCCCCGTATACGGGCACAGTGTGCCATATAGCCGTGCGATATTTGGAAGCGGTTGGCTTCACAAACGTCAGCGGAAAGGGATCCTCGGGGGAGAGGATGTGGATGCCGCTCTCCTCGCATACAAAGTGGACGAATCCGCCGTATTCGTACAGTTTTCCACGCACGTCTGCGACGGGATACTCTGTCGTTTCGCCTTCGTTTGAATACCTTCCCGTAAGCGAAGCGGCAAACAAGCCTGTGCCCTTGTCATAGGTGTACATTCCCTCATATCGGATCGCCGGACCTGTGCCGACGACGGTGGAGGAGAGGGAGATTTTTCCGTTCTCCTCCAGATTGAGGACATACGTGCGAAGGACCGTGCCGTAGTGCCCGGACTGCGCCTTCGCAGCATAGGCGGTATGCTCACCGAAGAAGGTGCCCTTATACGGCGTACCGTTTTTGAGGATAGCATCCTTTGTGAACGTCTCGGTTTCTTCGACGGAGGTCAGATATCCTCCCGCAGAAGTCGCACAGTACGTTTTGTAGGTTTTGAAATAGCCGGAGGAACGGTAGGAATCACCGATACCCAGAACGTAGTACATCGTACCGTCCGCCCCTGCCCTGATCTCGCCTGCATACGGAGCCGTGCCGCCAAAGCTGTCGCCGTAAGCCGCGGCACAGGCGATGTACTCGCGTCCGTTATCCGAGATCGGCAGATCTACAGTGTACGACTTAACGCCGCCGTTCAGTTCCTCCTGAAAGATCAGCTGCACGCCGATCAGATCCTTATATCTGTCTGCACTGCATTCGTAGAGACTGATGCCGAGTGTTTTGATCCACCCGCCCGAGGGAGCCGCCGATTGATAGTAACCGAAAGAGAATTTCATCGTGATCTCTTCCATACCCTCGCGCAAAACGGCATGAACGAAATAGTTCGCATCGACCGTATATGTGCCCTCGTACACATGTCCGTACTCGCCGAAATGATAATCGGAGGAAAAAGTGATTCCTTTTGTTTCCGGCTCAAACGTCAGACGGTACACGTACTGCAGATTTCCATAATCATCCGTGTACGTGCTGTACCAGTCGCCCGCCTGATTTTCCCCGATCATGTCGGAATTGTCGGGCAGGGGCGCACCCTCTTTTCGGAACGTCACGGGGAGAAGCAAATCCGTCGGCATCGTTTCAAGCGTACTCTCCTCACAGAGGAAATGGACGTATCCGCCGTACTCATACAGCTGACCGGATACAGTTTCAATCTCAGGGTTAGGGTCGCCGAGATGTTTCACTGCGGCAGTGAACGTGCCCGTCGTTTTGTCGTACGTATACGTGCCGTCATAGAGACCGTTTGTCGCCGTCGAATCAAACCCGACCTTGACGGAAATCGTATCGCCTTCAATGATAACACGGCGGCTCATCAGCCCCTGCTTATCATGCAGCTTGGATTGATAGATGCCCGAGAGCGTGCCTGTGAACGGCTTGCCCTCTTTGTAGACCAGCTCTTTTGTAATCGTGGGCAGTTCGGTGACAGAATCGACGTAGTTCGCCTTTGTCACAACGCGATACGTCTTGAAATCCGTAAACGAGCCGTAGGGCTGACGGTCATTCTGCACGCCGAGTACAACGGTTACTTCTTTATTGGAAGATGCGTAAAACTCAGTGACGTAGTTCCCTGCATGCGGATCATAGTAGCAGTGGGCAACCATCTCGCTCACATCGTAATCGTACGTGGCGGCGACAGTATAGTGCGCCTCCCACGTGCCCGTATACGGCAATCTGTATGTGGAAAGCGGGCGCGTTTCGTCCCACACCCATGTCATACCGCCGTCTTCGGTGACGAGATAGAGAATCCGCTCCGGATTCTGTGCATGTTGTACAAGAATCGGGTACTCTCCCGTCAGTCCGTCAAAGCGGGGGACGAGAGGCGTCAATCTGTTTGTGGAGATGATCTCGGGAACTTCGATAGGCATTCTTTCCCACGTTTTGCCGCCGTCCGTTGTGCGGCTGATCGCCGCCGTCCCGACCGGCTCAAACTGCGGATCAAAGCTCATGAACGCGACGGTTTCCGAAGCAAATCCCATGCCTGTTACGTGATTTCCGCCGAAGTCCATCTCATAATACGGGCGTACCTCCCACGAAGCACCGTAATCCGGAGAGGTTGCGATGTTCTTTCTGCCGCTACCGAGCACGGTGTCGGTCAGATGCACGCCTGCCCAGACGAAAGAGCCGAATCTGTCCAGATAGAAGTGCACGTATTCCGGCTGCCAACCGGGTCTCCAGCTTTCGCGGTCGCGCTCTGTTGCCGGCCAGCCGTCAAAAATTTTGTACGGAATCCGTCCAACGTACAGACCGTCCTTCTCCGTGTACAGCTCGATCCACGGCGTGTATGCATCCTCAACGTAGCCGACAAACGGACCGGCGTAGTCTACGCTGACAGCACCTTTGTCCTCCTCATACCGCGGCAGATCGTACCACGGTGTGTAGAACGTGCGCTCCTTTTCAATGACTTCCTTGCAGTGCGCACCGTAGGCGAGGATTTCCTCTCTTGTCGCGTCATCGGAAATCGACCAGTGACCGCTGACGGATACGGGATTTCTCTCCGCTTCTGCAAAGATCGCGTCCACGTCATAGCGGTTCGTCATCTGCAAGCCGACGGTGTCGTAGAGGACTGCCTTTTCAATGAGCGTTTTCATCTCGTCCTTTGTGTAAATGCCGTCGATGGCGAGATCAGAGAACGTCCAGCAGGTAAGGGGAAGGCTGTTATACTTGTCACGGAGGGCAACGTCGTTTGTGTATCCCGGCATCGCGTCGAGAAGCAGACCCTTTACAAAAATCAGGTCGTTCCGTTCATTACACAGCTCCTGCCATCGGGGGATACTGCGGAAATAGTTGTCGATCTCCTCCGCCGTGCCTTCGTACATGACTTCGATATCGTAGAGTTCGCCGTAATATCCAATATACGTGAGAAGTTCAAATTCCTCTTTCGTGATGCCGAAATCCTTCAGCATTGTGACGATGCTTCGCGGGATGATGTTGTAGCCTTCGTCCAATGTAAGCAGCGGCGTGTTTTCCAGCCACTCATTGAATCTGTCTGTGCCGACAAAGAGCGTCATTACCCGCGGGTAGATGCTGAACTCGGTCGTATACATATCAAAGATCGACTGCACGTCGCTCTTGGGCAGCTCGGCGAGCATTTTTGTCAGCACACGGGTGTACATCTCGGCGTATTCATCAGGCAGAGATGTCGCACTCCGTTCGCCGTACTCCTTGGCGTTCTGTGCCATGTGTTGGACGATCTGCAAAGGCAGCGGGATCTCCTCCCCTGCCTGATCCATCTCGTAAAAGACCTTGGTAGTGTAGATCACCCCATCATGATATTCCGCCATGGGATTGAGGAAACTTTTATTCAGCGTACCGAGGTCTGCCGTTAGAAGTTCGTCCACGATTTTGTCCGTGTACAGAATCTCGGAGGCTTCAAGATACGCGATCAGATCCGCGCGCGGTATGTTCATCTCGCGCACGATATACGCGAGCACGGGCATCTGATGCACATCCTCGTCATAGGCGGAGAGCACCTCGTTCAGCCGTGCACCGCCGTCTGCGTAGTAATCCGCGGAGGTAAACGTCCCCTCGATCGGATTGAACGAGTTCGGGATTGTACCGTAGGTGAGTCCGTACGGATTTCTCTGCCCGTCGATCGATCGCCACAGGTCCCGAATCTCTGCGTCCGTCGGTCGCTTGGTAAGAATTTCGCGAATGCGCTCTTCCCACTCGCCTGTCAGAATGATGACCTCCGTCGGCTGCGGCTGGGATCCGTCACAGAGGAAGAAATACGCGAGCAAAACCTCCTTGCCGTCCTTTGCGGCGGTAACGTACAGGAACAACTCTCCGCTGCCTGCGCCGCCCTCGGCGTATGCGATATATCCGTCCACATATCCGTCGGGCAAGCGAAGCACGCTCATGTACTGCGTTATTTTGCCGGGGGCGCTGTACACCATGTAGAACGTCATGTTATCGTCATAGACGTACACCATCGGATTGTATCCAACGGGATGGGCGGTGAGACGCGCGTACTGCGACAGCGGCATATCCTCGACTTCCATGCCGCCCGACGGCGCGACAGCGAGCTTCAAATAATCGCCGAGGGCGGAGGTATTTTCATCCAGCGCGTTCTCAATAGAAACTAGCTGATACACCGTCCCCCATTCGGGGTCCTCCACGGTGCGGAATGTGTACACGTTCTGCGCGATCGCCGCCGACTCCTCGATGCGGGAGATGCGGATCGTCACGGAAAACGTGCCGTCCTCGTTCTGTACGGCGCGCATATTCTTCGCCGTGAACATCGGTCCGGAGAACGGTGAATAGACAAACGCATCCAGAATCGGATCGTACCCGAAATCGGAGAGAGCAAAAATTCTCTCCGGCACGTCTGTAAGACCGAGCAGTACCTCCGCCGCTTTCAGAAAATACAGCTGCGGGATCAGATACTGCGGCTGCCACTCTTTTTCGGTGATGTCATACAGCGTAAGCGAGTTTTTTTGATGCATATCGTAAAGCGCATTGACAAGGAACTGCCAAAGATTTTCGTGCTCTTTCAGCGCGGACACATCCGAGACAGGATCGCGGAAATACGTCGCAAATTCCAATGCGTAGCAGATCGCGGCCGCATCCGTGAACGGGATGTCGTTTGTCGTCTCGTCTTCTGTCGTTGTTTCATCGCCCTGCGGCGGCTTTTCCGTCAGCGCGATGAACGATCCGACCACTGCACCAATCGCGAGAACAGCGGCAAGAACAACGCACAGGATGCGGTTCTTCTGCTTCTTCGTCAGTGCCACAATACGCTCCTTCATTGGAGAGGAGCCGAGACCGACGGCATAGCGATGCTTCTGCGGGATCGTATCGAGCAAAATGCGAGCATAGGCGAAGCGATCCTCGCTTTTCAGCTTTGCCGCTACGGCGTGATCGCAGGCAAGCTCCGCGTCCTGCTTGGACACGATCGCCGCCGCCCACACAAGCGGATTCCACCAATGCGCAATCAGAGCGAGCATGCGCACAAGCGACCACACGTGATCGCCGTGGCGCAGGTGCATGTATTCGTGCAGGACAATGAATGCATGCGCGTCGCCCGTTTTCGGCGTTTCGGGGCGGATGTAGATCGACGGAATAATCCCCGCGAGACACGGCGCACTTGCGTCTTCGGTGAGATATACGCGGGTATGATTCACTTTTTTATACAGTGTGCGTCTTTTGCACAAGCGGATATGGAAAACCGTACCTGTGACGGCAAACCACACGGCAAGAATGCACGCGCCCGCGATCCAAACGGTGACGGCGAGCTTTTTCAGATTAAATGGAACAGCAGAAGGCACGTCGGGCACATCCGGCGCGATCGGCTCTGTAGGATTCGTATCCGGCGTCGGCTCAATCGGCGTGATCGGATCGGGCTGCGTGATCGGATCGATTGGCGTCACCGGTTCGGACGGTGTCACAGGGACAGGCGGTGTCACGGGAACCATGGTCGTGCCGGGAACTACAGGTATGCCGGGCAAGTCGGGATGCGTTTCCGGTGCATCCGTGACAGGCGTTGTGTCATCGGGCGTCTGCTCCGCTTCGCTTTCAAAAACAGGAGTATCGGACTCCGGCGGCAAAACTGCCAGCGTAAAGAACGAAAACGGCAAACACAGCCTCAGTACAACGACAAGCCACAGCGCGTACATCACGGTTGGAGATATATTTTTGCGAAACAGCACGCGCACAAGCAGAACGACGGCAATCAGTGCCGATAAGGTGATGAAGTATTCAGCCATGCTTTACCCCTTTCCGTTTTGCTCTGCATCATCGAGAATCTGCCGGAGCTCGGCAATATCCTCCTTGGAAAGCGAATTTCTGCCGACGAGGGAGGAGAGCATCATGCCGACGCTTCCGTCATATACACGTGCCAGAAACGAATCCGTCTCCTCGGGCGTGATCTCCCGTCTTGTGAGAATGGGATAATACTGCTGCAGTTTTCCGCTGTCGTCCATGCGCACAGCACCCTTGCCGATCAGCCGCTTCAGCATGACGAAGATCGTCGGCTTCGTCCAGCCTGTCTCTCCTTCCAATGCTTTGACGATCTCCCCGAGCGTATGTGGCGCGCTCGACCAGAGAAGTTTCATGATTTTCCATTCGCCGTCTGATAACGTAATGCGTTCCATATGTTACCTCCCAATCAGTTGACATTTGTTAACTCTATACCCAGTATAACACACAAGTTGACGTTTGTCAACTATGTGCGCAAAAAAATATACTCGACTATTATTCTTTACTTTTTCATACAAGAGTGGTATAATAAAACCACCAGCAAATATTTCAAAAATTGACAATCCATTCCCCAAGCGTTACGTCCGTTTGCTGTGAGTCATTCAAAAACGAAAACCTACAATCTCTTTCTGTTTATATAAGCAAAGGAAATGTGTTATGAAAAAATTTTTAACATCAGCGATTATTGTGCTTATGGCTGTGCTATTTTCAAGCAACCCGGTGTTTGCTGCGTCAGATACATACGATCTTGACGATTTGGAACTACAGGTACGCATCCCATCAGGATATATCGTTATCACACGCAATATCTCTGCCAATGCACCGATATTGCGTGACTTAGGCATGACAAAAGCGGAGGTGGTCCGCCAATTTGAAGCAAGTAATATCTATCTGAACGCAGTATCCGAAACACATAATGAAGAAATCGTTGTTATAATGACCGAAAATGCACTGAGCAATTTCAGCCAGTTCAGTGACACAACGCTTCTTGCACTTGTTTCCGCAATTGAAGATCAATACGCCGACTTCGGTCTGATTGTTTCAAAATACGATATTTACCAACACCCCCAAGCCAAATTTATCCGATTATATTTTTATGACACTGCCAATACCGTGCACGGTCTGCAGTATTACACGGTATATAACGGAAAATCCATAAACTTCACTATGCGCTCTTACGAGGGCTCTCTATCATCCCGTCAGGAAGCCAATATAAAAACCGTTGTGGACAGTGTCCAATTCGATAAAGCGCCGCCTGCTTCCGCCCCGGGTAACGACACCGCCTCGTTTTTGCACACTGATCCCGATTCCGGCGTGACCTTCACAGTTCCTGACAACTGGACTCAAGAGGAATTTTCAAAAGACCGCGAGTTCATTGATGTAAAATTTGTCTCCACTAAAGATGACGGATGTTCAATAATATACGGCAGTACGGATATATGGGAACAGATGCCCGCTGCAGATAAGATCGGATACACGCGCGGTGAGTTGAACAATGCTGCTTTTACCAAATCTGATGTTGCCGAGATGTTCAACACAACTGCCGACAAGATTTCGGTTGTTACATATAACGGCAAGCAATATTACAAAGGGGAACTCAAATATACATCTGACGCATACGGAATCAATGTTTCGGTTACCATGACACAACTGGTCTATATCGATAACGGATGGATGTATACATTCCAGTTCAGTGGATCAGACACGCATAAACTGTATCCGGATTTTGAAAAATTACTCAGCAGTGTACAATACCCTATCACTTCCAATATGCCAAACAGTGATTCTGCTGATAATTCATCTTCAAACGCCGACAACACAGGTAAATCTGACAATGTTTCGGTTGTAATAACCGTCATTATTCTTCTCGTCATAGCCGTTATTGCGGGTGTTACCCTTCTGTCTGCCAAGAAGATTTCCAAACCGAAGAATCGCTCAAACAATACAGCCGTCCAGGAAACAACAATACTTTGCAAAAATTGCGGGCAGTCTCTGCCACAAGACAGTAAATTCTGCCATGTATGCGGCACAAAAACGAATATGGAGGACAATCAACAATGAAAGTACTTATTTGGGTAGCCTGTCTCTTTATAGCAACGCTCCTTAATACGCTGTTAGGGTATACTGCCGGTTTTAAGGCTGGGTATTTGGTGATCTATTTCGTGATTGTTTTTACTGCGCGAAAACTGTGTATAAAATGGGATGAACACAAGGCTGCAAAAGTTGCAAAAAAACAAAGCCCCCACTCGGAAACTCTTCCGTTTGTTGAAACCTCCACAAACGCAGACAAGATTTGTTTTTGCAGAAAGTGCGGTGAAAAACTTATTGACAACAGCAAATTTTGCAGAAAGTGCGGTACAGAAGTCATTGAAAAAACTGCCGACGCGGTAAGCGAACAAACTGAATATATCTCCTACAGCCCTGATCATACAGTTACTGACACCTTTCACGGAAAAGATAACCAGAAAGGGCTGGATTAACCATGCAGTCCAAACAAAAAAGCATGAAAGCATCAAAAGCCACACTTATTTGTGAGAAATGCGGCAATTCTCTCCTTCCCGACACCATCTTTTGCGAATTATGCGGTACCAAAGTGTCCACAGCTTCTACTGTAGAAACGCCAACTGTGAACACTACCACCAAGGAAACAGACAGCACACCAAAGAAACGCACCGGGACAATTCTCCTGTCCGTTTCTTTGTGTGTTTTAGTGGTGGCAACAGTCATAGCTGCCATATGTATCATAAACGGGCTGAATATGTTTAATAATGATACAGCTTTCGACAACGATTATTCTTGGTCGTCACAACAAACCATTGATGATAGCCAAAGTAACAACAGCCCGATGGATACTACCGTCCATCCAATAACAAGTAATCCTCAAAACACCGAAGAAAAGCCGCCACACACCGCTATTCCTGCAAACTCTTGTCTGAATCCGGGATGCGATAACAGTGTGTCTGCTTTGGGTGATTACTGCGCTGTGCACACGTGTGATAAAAGCAACTGCAACAATGAAAAGGTATCCTCTTCCCCCTACTGTTCCATTCATAAATGTTCTGCAATAACCTGCAGCAACGCGGCAAATGAGGGCGGAGAGTATTGCTCTGCGCATACGTGCACTCAAAGCGGCTGTTATAGGATCAAATCCACCTCGTCCTCCTATTGCTTTGTCCATAGCTGTTCTGTTACAAGCTGCAATAACGCCACTGTTAGCAGCGGTAAATATTGTTCCGTTCATACATGTGCTCAAAATGGCTGTTATAATAAAAGCTCCACTTCATCCCCATATTGCTCCTTACACACTTGTTCCGAAGCAGGTTGTGATAATGCGGCGAACGGAATAGGAAGATACTGTGTTGGACACACCTGTTATGAGCGTTATTGCTATTCGCCAAAATCTTTCAATTCGAACTATTGTTATACGCACTCATGCAATGCAACAGGGTGCAAAAACGGAAGAAGCGGTTATGGTCGGTACTGTACCGAACACACTTGTGCTGAGAGCAGATGTACTTCTAAAAAAGCCGTTGGATCTGAATATTGTTCCTCCCACGAATGTATGCACGGTGCTTGCCATAACGCTCGAAGCGGATACAGTTTCTACTGTCACGAACACAAGTGTGCCAAAAGCGGATGCAACAATCAAAAATCCTTGTTCTCCAATTACTGCATGATACACGATGACTGAAGGAGAAAAAACATGAACGAATCATCATTCGAAAAGAATCTAACAAACAGTACAAATGAAAAAATACTGTTCTGCAGAAAGTGCGGTTCCAAGCTATCTGAAAACAATTCAAAGTGTCATGTTTGCGGAACTGTCGTGGCATACCACGAAGAAAATCTTACGGATACAAACAACACCGCAAAAGAAACCACACTTGAGATCACCGAAAACAGAGAAACATCTCCCAAGAAGAATCGCACAAAAATAGCAATTATCTCTGTTTTAAGCGTTATTTTTATTGCACTTATATCTTTTGCAGGAGTGTATTGGGGCAAAACACTTTCCATGAAGCAAGATATTAACACCATTAACGGCTGCCCCGAATTCTATAATATTGAATTTGGAATGACAGCCACCAAGGCAAGTCAACAAATTGAACTAAAACACACTGCACGCGAAGGAATAAATGATCTCGGTATCGTTGAGATAGATGACTATTGGAAAAACTCTGAGATCTATATCGACCATAAAGAAGTTTTTTATCTGTTCGGAAAAAAGACATCTTTTGTTTTTATCGGGTTTGACGGAAAGAATCTAAACCGTGTTCTCTTTGCATTTTCTCAGAACGATTATAAACTGACAGAAATTGTATCCTTATACAAAAAAATTTACGGTTCCCCCACTGAAGCCGATACAGAAAACTTTTCGTGGTGTGGCCCAAAAACCACAATCAATATATTTGAAAATGGAAATGATATCATCGTTTTCTACTCAATCACTCCCAACAGTCAGTAGGAATCCCTCACTTTCAATGGCATTGAACTTGACCTGTTTGTTTTTTGAGCGAGAATAATATTTTTAATAAAAACTTGATTTCTATAGTCGAGGGAAAAAAAGAATCGGATTACGAAACCTCGGTGGCAATTTCTGATTAATGGAGATAGACAATGACTTGTAAAAAATGCAATCACAAGCTGCCTGACGATAGCGAATTTTGTCAATACTGTGGGACCAAGGTCGAAAAAGTGATTACTGTACCGACTGAAACACCATTGAAGGAGCCAAGCAAAGTTCCGAATGTTACTGCTACTACACCTACCGTTTCGACAGTCGCTTCCGACCCGTTCAGAGACGATATGAGCCCGAAAGAAGCACTGGAGGCACTCCTGAAGGTGCAAGCCGAAGAGACTGTAAAAGCAATGGACGCGAACAAACATGAACAGCCCAATAACGAAAGTGATGCAGACTTTGGACTTGTTCCGGAAAAACCAATTTTCACCCTTGCACTGATGTCCGTTAAAGGTGAAAAAGAATACCTTGACAGTCTTCAAGCTGATAATGGCGAACAAATCAAATACATACGACAAGGCTCAATGAGTGTGGACGGCATTCACGGTATGATTGATGTCTACGATACTTATCTCCTTTCCGGACAACTCTATAAAACCTTATACATCAATATGTATGGGGCAAAAAAGTCCGAAAAATCGCCTATTGACTTTATCTTTAAGAGTGCAGAAACAAAAACTACCACTGCGTCAAAAAAAAATAAAACAAAACATTGCCGTCAGTGCAACTCAATAGTAGATAACAAGACAAATAAATGCACAAAGTGCGGTGAAAAATACTACCGAGGCATTCGAATCAACAAAGTTGCTATAACAGGAATTGTCTTACTATTGGTTATTGCTACCCTATCCACTTTGTGTGGATTACAGTATGCTACCACACAAAAATTGAGAGATGATATAAAAGAATTGCAACAACAAGTAAGTGATAAGCAAACATCTATCAATCTGCTAAACAGCGAAATAAGTCAATTAACGAAACAAGTGAACGATAAGCAAACAACAATAAAAGAACTGGAAAGCAAACTCGACGCCAAAGAAATTAGCGTCAATAATTTGCAAGAATTAGCAGTAAAATACATAGAACTCTATAGATTTGTGTACAAACACGTTGTATTTGTTGAAGATGACGGAACAAATCTATACCATATATATGAGTGTTCGAGGTTTAAGGGTAACTCTTTTTGGGCATTCAACACGGAAGCTGCCATCGGGAAAGGATATAAAGAATGTCCGTACTGCCACTAATGCAAAAAGCATGGTAATACGAACCAATTTTCCCAAAAGTACAACAAGCACAAAAAACAAAAAAGAGAAAAAAACGCCGAACTGTACCCCACTATTACCCCTACCTATACTAACCGTATCAGGCGTGCTGAGAATCGACGCTCCGTAATACGTAATAAACAGGGAGCAAACTCACCAAAACAGCCAGGCATAGATCTCCCTATACCCCGTTGCATTTCCAAATATTTCCTCATAACCCGGAGGTCGTGGGCTTGGAGCGTGAGCGCGCCCGGTGGGCGAAACAGCGAGCGCGACAAGGGAGAAAACAAGGAGTATCGGAAGAGTGCGAAGCACATCGCACCGAAACGACTATGTTTTCGACAGGGCCTTTCAAGTCCCACTCCCGCAACCAAACAAAAGAAACAGTCACCGATAGGTGGCTGTTTTCTTTTGTTTCGACTGTGAGGTTGGACTTCCCTTCCGCGACCGACGGAGGAGGGAGTGGGTAACGAAGTCAAAACCGATTGAATATCGTTTTTGACGAGTGAAACCGCCAAATCAAGGAGTTGAAGGAGCGAGTATTTCGAGCGACGCGCGACGACTATGATTTGGTGGAGGGCCTTGGGGTCCCACTCCCGCAACCAAACGATAGCCTTAGAATCAGCTTGATTCTAAGGCTTTTTTCGTGTTTTTGCGACTCGTGCCCTTCCGCACCATGCCGATTTATGCCCGTTTACTCGGCTTTAGTTGGGCGGCTTCGTGTCGGCTCGGCTGTAGTTCAACGTAAATGTTCCCTTTATCGTACCGATCGCGGCAATGCCGGATGAAATCACTATATCCATACAAAAAAACAAGCATCATACCGATGCTTGTTTTTCTTTTACTTCATATAGATATACCGCTCTCCCGGCACGAATATATGATACTTCTGCGCTCGGTTCACCGTCATCAGCGTATCCACAAAATACGCCGGGCTGACTTTATTCACTTCGTACAGATCGTGGTGAACAGGAATCAGCACCTCCGCCTGTATAATCTCGGCAAGGCGTATCGCTTCAGAAGAGTCAAAATTCCCGATAATGTCGTTTGCATTCCGGAAATAATCCCTGCCGTTAATCGGTAAAATCGCAACGTCAATCTGCGTCAGTCTCTCGGTGAGCCCGTCGTACATACACATATCTCCCGCATGGAACACGCGCGTACTGCCGTCATCGATGATATATCCAAGCTCTCGGTAATTCCCCATCTCGTCCGTATGGAACACCTCATGCGCGGACGGTACGGGAGTGACAGTAAACCCGCTTACCGCAATCGGCTGATCCGCATACGCAGGTACAATCCCTTCTCTCCCAATTCCGTAAGAGGCGATCGTTTCGACTTCCGGCGCCGGCACAATGAATTTCGTCTTAGGATTTGCCTGTGCAATCTGCGTCAGTGTCCACGGATCTGCGTGATCGTAGTGGGTATGCGTACACAGCACTGCATCCAGAAAATCAAGTTCCATGGCATCAATCGGCGGCGCATACAGCCGTTTCCACTGAACAACCTGACTGCAATTCTGATCCACATAGTCGCTCAGATACGGATCCACTGCCACATAGTGCCCTTTATGCCCGAAAACAAACCCTACCTGTCCCAGATACCACAGCGCAGTCTGGCAGTCAGGCAGCACTGTATTCAATATATCCTGTTTCTGCATTTGCACATCCCTTTTCTAAAAAAATTTTCTCTATTGACAATTATATCAAACTTTGATATAATTGTCAATAGCAGAAGCTAAATGGGAGGATTTGTATGGCGAAAAAATATATTACACGCGACACACTGAAGAAAAACACACTCGCGGATATCTTTATTTTCATCATAAATAAGAAGCAAACGACGAGACGCGAGATCGAATTTGAAACCGGCTTCAGCTGGGGAACGGTGTCCGCAAATGTATCGTTTTTGCTTGAAAAAGGATACATAACAGAAAAAAAGAGCGAACAAAACACCGGCGCCGGAAGAACGACGTATCTTTTGCAGCCGACAGACAAGCATATCGTAAGTATCGGATTGGATATTAACCGCTCCGGTTATTCCTGCGAGGTTATCACGCTCGATTCACAAGTCATACACTCCTTTTCTTCCGAATTTCGTGCCAAAACACAGGCGGATGTCATGATGCACGCAGAATCGCTGTGCCAAACTGTTTTGAATTGGTGCAAGGAGCAATCACTGCAGGTGTTCAGCCTGGGAATCGCTATGCAAGGAAGCGTAAACGGAAAACTCGGGCTTTCCCTGTGCTTTCCGAACATTCCCGATTGGCAAGCCTTCAATATTAAAGAACATTTTTCAAAAAAGTTTCATCTTCCGGTCTATCTCGGACATGACCCGAAGTGCATGCTTCTCGGAGAGATGCATCAGAAATCCTGCGATGACTCTATCCTCATCCGTGTAGATGAAGGTATCGGTATGGCAGTATCACTGGACGGCAGAATTCTCGACGATACGGAGAGACTGGAGCTCGGTCACACGCTCACCGTTCCGAACGGACGGCTGTGCAGCTGCGGTAAAAGAGGATGCCTCGAAGCCTACGCCTCCCTTTCTGCTGTTTCCTCTGCCGATCCCAACGTTTTTGCAAATGAGGTTACCACGGCGGGAAGCTATCTTTCTGCCGCACTGTATAACATGTACGTGATTTTCCGCCCGCAAAAAGTGATTCTAACGGGCAAGGCCACAAAGCTTGTCCCGTTTACACAGAGCGCAACCTCCCTGCTCTCCGGGCAAAATATCCAGATAACAATTGATCCCGATATATCAGCCGCATACGGTGCGGCGGTAGAAGCAATAAAAGCAGCCATTCGAAATTATATAATATAAAACGGAGGAAAATCATGAAATGTGTTGTCATTGAAAAGCCGGGCAAGGCTTATTTGACGGAGTGTGAACTTGCTCCTCTCGAAAAAGGGTTTGCCAGAATCAAAGTAATGGCGGCAGCGATCTGTGCTACGGATCTGGAAGTGCTTGACGGAAACATTCCTGCGGCTTATCCGCTGACGCCCGGGCATGAATGGGCAGGCATCGTCTCTGATGTAGCGGATAAGGAAAACGAGCACTGGATCGGAAAAAGAGTCACAGGCTCCAATGATGTAACCTGCGGTGTGTGTGAAGCATGCCGATCCGGAAACTGGCGTTACTGCAAGGATTTTGAGGAAATCGGTTTCAAGAGAAACGGGGCGTACGCCGAATACTTTGACGTCCCCGTATACGGGCTGGTCGAACTGCCGGAGCAACTGCCTTTCACGCACGCGGCGCTTGCCGAACCGATGGGGGTAGCACTCGGCACATGGGAAAAGCTCTCGCCCGAATACGGGAAGACCTGCCTCATCATTGGTGCGGGTTCCATCGGGCTTTGCTGTCTTGCCGTGGCGAAAGCGATGGGCATGCGCAAAATCGTCGTTGCTGCAACATCGTCGAAGCGTCTCACCGTCGCCAAAGAAATCGGTGCATACGCCACGGTTGCCACGCGCGAGGAAAATTTGTTTGAAGCGATGAAGAAATACCATCCCGAAGGGACGGACTACATCATCGAGGCAACAGGTATTGAGGAATGTATCCAAAACAGCTTGAAACTTTGCAAAAAGGGTGGATACGTTGCCCTCGCCGGATACGGCCGCGGAAAAACGATGTCGATCCGCATAGACGACATCCACGTGAACAATCTGCACGTCGTAGGTGCGGGAAACAACTGGAACCAGCATAAAAAGGCGATCCGAATGATGGCGGACGGTGCGGTGAATATGAAACCGTTCGTTACAAATACACTTTCTCTGGCTGAGTTCGGGAAGGGACTTGATCTCGCAAGAAACCGTCCCGAGGGATTCGTCAAAGCTATATTTACCTTTGAATCATGAAAAAGTTTTATCTTGGAATCGATCTCGGAACGTCATCCGCCAAGGCTGTTGCCCGAAGTAAAGACGGAGCAACCTTCAAAGCGAAGCGGAGTTATGACGAAGAATCACCGTCCGGTTGGATCCGAGCGACACAAGCCTTGATTGCGGAGTTAAAAAAAGACCTGCCCGGTGAGATCGCATCTGTTTCTTTCTCCTCGCAGGTCGGGACGTATATCGTTGACGGCAAACACGTGATTTCCTGGCGCTCGTCAGTCGGACGTGAGGAGCTCTCTGAAATCAGGGAAAAACTCTCCGATAACGAATGCATCAGCGAAATCGGTATGCGGCATCCCGATCTGGTATCCTATCCCCTGCCCCGCCTTTTGTACATACAAAGAAAGCACGGCACAGATGCCAAGGTTCTGATGCCCAAAGAAATCCTGATTCATGCACTCACGGGAGAAACGGTAAGTGACGTTTTCTCCATGCGCGGCATTGCGCATCCCGAAAAACTGCAATACGCAGACAGTCTCACCGAAAAGCTTGGCATTACCCTTCGTCTGCCTGCATTGCTGCGTCCGACAGATCTCGCAGGAACCGTTACGGAACAAGCGGCGCAAACGTTCGGGCTCACCGCGGGAACGCCTGTCTATCTCGGATGCAACGATTTTTTTGCCGGTCTTCTCGGTATGGGCGTCTATACCGCAGGGGACGCATTTGATCTTTCGGGAACGAGCGAGCACATCGGCTATATCTCTGAAGCACGCAATCCCAACGGATTTGTAAGCGGACACTATTTCAGCGGATTCTGTACCTACGGCGGTACAAAGGCAAGCGGTGCATCCTGTGACTTTGCCATTCGGAATTTCGGCATCGACGGCATCGATCCCGGAGAAATTCTCTCTCGGAAGCCGCCTGTATTTCTGCCGTATCTCTCAGGTGAACGTGCGCCGATCTTTGATGAAAATGCGCGCGGTGCCTTTTTCGGAATCGATGCAAAAACGGATAAGCAAAGCCTTGCCTATGCCGCGCTTGAAGGCGTCGTGTTCAGCCTGTATGATATCGCAGAAAGCATGCATATGCCAAGTCCGAAGCGCCTGATTTGCGGCGGCGGCTCGGCGAGAGACAGTCTAATGAATCTTCTGCGTGCCACGCTTCTCGGATGCGAAACGGTAAGCGTTCGTGACAACGATACATCTGCGCTCGGCGCCTGTATGCTTGCTATGATCGGTGAAGGCGTGTACGCGGACATCCCATCTGCAATCCGGGAGTGCGTACAGTACATCCCCGGCGCTACCCCCGACAGCAGATATCGGGACATTCTGAAAAAACGGTTTGAAATCTATAAAGACGTATACAGAAATCTCAAGCCAACATTCAAAAAATACAATACAATCTGAAATGGAGTTCAATCATGAGTTGTGTAATTTTCGGTGCAGGAAAGATCGCACGCGGATTTATCGGTCATTTGTTGTTTTTAAGCCATATCGATTTCACATTCGTGGAAAAAGTAGATGCACTTGCCGATTTAATCAATGAACGAAAGCAGTATACGGTAAACATTCTCGGAGATGAGAGCAAAAATACAGTCGTTACCGGTGCAAAGGCGCTCAAATTCTCCGAAGCAGATGCCATCGCCGACGCAATCGCCCGTGCAGACTGCGTATTTGACGCGGTCGGAGGCAAAAACCTCGGCGAGATCGTTCCGTTTTTGACAAAAGGAATTGAAAGACGCGCAAAAGTCAATCCGGTGCCGCTGAATATTGTTACCTGCGAAAACTGGAAGCTCCCCGCAGATATTCTGCGCAAGGGAATCTCGGAAAGCATCGCAGAGGAGTGCCGTGCATTCTTTGAAGAGAAGGTTGGCATTACCGAAGCGGTCATTATGCGTTCCGCGATTGAATCCACGCCCGATCTGCTGGCCAAAGATCCACTGGTAGTCAACGTGCAGGATTTTTGGGAGCTTCCCTATGACGCAAGCCGCTTGAAAGCGCCGCTTCCCGCGGAGATGATCTGCCAGAAGCCGATCTACGAATTCACCGGATTTTTGGAGAGAAAATTCTACACCTACAACGCCGCAAACGGCACAACTTCCTTTGTCGGCGCACTGCTCGGATACAAATACATTGCGGATGCCGCATATGACGAACGGATTCTGAAGCTTCTCGACGGTGTTTACACCGAAACTGCGACGGCGCTTTCCAAAAAGCACGATTTCCCGTTTGACGAACAGTGGGCGTTCACACGCACGTCACTCCGCAAGCTGCAGGACAGAAACATCGTAGACTACATTGAGCGCAACGCCCGTGATCCTATGCGAAAGCTCGGCAAAGACGACCGTCTCGTAGGCTCGGCAAGACTGTGTCTGGAATACGGCGTAAAGCCCGACTGTCTCGCCGTTGCGATCGCCTGTGCAATGCACTATGAGGAAGAGACCGACGAAAGTGCCGCGGAACTCAAGCGGATCCGTGAAGAGAAAGGCTATGATGCCATCCTCCGTGATGTTTGCTCGGTCGATCCCGACGGAGAGCTCGGACTGCTTGTAAAAGAAAAAATTGCGCTTATTAAAGAATGGGGGTGGCTCAAATGAGCAAAATTGTCATCATCGGTGCAGGTAAAACGGGACGCGGATTTCTGGCACGTCTTCTGAAAGAACAGGAAATCTGTTTTGTGGATAAAAACGAAGCATTGGTGGATGCGCTGAACAGCGCCGGAAAAATCGACATCGAATTTTTCGGCGGTAAAAAGCCGCCCCTCTCCTTCCCGTTCAAAGCGGCATACACATGGGAAACGCTTGATCCCGCCGCATTTGACGGTGTCGAGGTAATCCTCGTTGCCGTAGGCGGATCGAATCTCGCCGACGTCGGAACAGAGCTGAAAAAGTACGTCACCGCCGACACAAGGATCATCGTTTGCGAAAACGCATCCGCACCTGCCAGAAAACTGAAAGAGGCAATCGGCATACCCGAAATCCGCATTGCGGAATCAACTGTATTCTGCACAACGATCGAAAAGGAAAAAGGCTCGCTCGTCATTCACTCGGAATGGTATCCGTATCTGCAGTACGACGGCGATGCATTCGGGGAGGACGGACTCTCCCTTGACGGTTTGAAGGCGGTCTCCAATTTCGGCGGATTTCTCGACCGCAAACTCTTCACCTACAACAGCGCCAGCTGTATTATCGCGTATCTCGGCGCGCTGAAGGGCTATACCATGTACGGAGACGCAGCAAATGACGAAGAAATCCTTGCCATGCTTGATAAAAACTATGAAATTATCAACGAATGCATCTGCAGGGAATACGGCTACGAAGAAAACGATCAGCGGGAGTTTGCACTGCTCTCCAGGGATAAATTCACGAACAAAACGCTTGCCGATACCGTAACGAGAAATGCCCGCGAACCGCAGAGAAAGATCACGCCTGCAGAGCGCATTGTCGCGCCTATGCTTCTGCAGCAGAAATACGGGAAAGATTCCTCTATCCTGGAGAAAACACTTGCCGCCGCGCTTCTGTATACACCTGCGGAGGAGACGGAGTGGCTCGCCATGCTGGAGAAGAAAGGATACGAGGGCATTCTTGCGGATATCTGCGGTCTTACAAAAGGCAGCGCGATCTATGACAGAATCCTGAAGATGGCGAAAAGTAAAACAGTTTTTTCATAAAATACAGCCGATCAGATTCACACCCGAAATCATAGGATTTCGGGTGTTTTTCTTACGGTATTCTGTTATCCTTGCACATCCATCATCGTGCCGATAAAGAACGGGAGGTGCGTTTCGCAATCGATCAGCATATACACAAACGGACGGTGTGTAAGAAGTACGGGGGAAATTTGAACGGCAGTCACACTGACAAATAAAACAAGAGATAATACTCTGCTTGTTTTTTATTGCCAAAAGAAAACCACCCAATCGGGTGGTTTTTCTATTCTCATTGAGGTGTACTTTTCTTTCGCAACCGACGGACATCATCGATTACATAATTCCGCCGAAAAATGTCTATTCCACATCATTCTACAGCATCACACCGAACGGTTACACGGCCGGCTCCACCCGGGGTACAGGTGTAAAGTGACAAATCAAACCCACTGGTGATCATTTCCTCCGTTGCGTGTCCCGGAAGTGTTTCCAAAAGAACGACTTCATAGTAATACACGGTACCCGAGATATCCGTGAACAGAATCAGATCCTTTGCCTTGAGCTCTGACAATCTTCCGAAATGGGAATGATAATCATGAGCGGCGATCACAAAATCCGTTTCAAAGTAAGATCCGAAATAATGACACGGGGCCATTTTTAGCTTTTCATAGCTCCAGTCCGTCAAAACAGGCAATTCCAGTTCCAAAACAGGAATGGACAGGATACCGATACAGTCATAGCCGTTCACCTGTGTTGTAAGCATTTCCTGCGGAACATCTGGCGGGAGTTCTACGGATTCGTCGCTATCGCTTTCCGCGGGGAAGCTTTCTTTAGAGTGGTTTTCTTCCGGAAGGCTTTCTTCAGGGACATTTTCTTCGTGCGTATTATTCAGAATATTTTCACGGACGTCCTGCAAAATATTTTCTGACGCTTTCTGCGCATTTTCATCTTCCCAATGGTTGTAAACGATCCATCCAACAGAGGCAAGCAGGCAGCATATTCCCAATAGGATGCAGCAAACGCCAAAGCCTTTACGCATTTTCATTCCTCGTTTTTCTCAAAACAATGGTGCCGGCGGTAATCAAGCACAATCCGACCATTGCCAGAACGGGAATCGGCCAGATCAACTGACCGGTCTGTATCAAAGAGGCACTGTTTGTTACTGTAAACACGTACCCGCTTTGCGTATATGTCGCAGTGAATCCTTTCGGAATATTAAGCTCAACTATGCTGTACAGATCGCTCTCGGGCAGGTCTGTGTAAGTGACTTGCCAATGATTCTGCGCACTCAGTACTGCTGTTTCCACAACAACACCATCCCGGAGAAGCTGGACTGTTACACTGTCCGCTGCCTTAGTGGATGCATCCGTATTCCAAACCTTCTTGACAGTAATGTCCGTGAGCCTTGCGATATCCGTTTTAGGCGAGGCATTCACGTCGTACACATAACCGTCAGCGTTTTTATACGGAACCGTCACGAGGAAAGATGTACACGGGGCATAGCCCGCCACTGTGTTTGTCTGCTTTACAAAATACAGCCCCAACGGTAAATTCGTGAAAGCAGCGTTTCCGTCAGCATCTGTGTGAAGTTGCCCGTCGGGAACGGAGATCTCCTCAACAAATGCGTCCAGCTTTCCGGAAAGTGCAGGATCATCCAACGCGCATCCGCAATCCTTAAATGCATTTGTGAAGGTGTAACTCAGATTATTTTTGCGGTTGAGCTTTACGGTTGCCACACGGTATAAGGAAAGCTCCGCACCTTCAATCGGTGTTTTGGCATCTTGATCCACCAGTGTTACAGATACAGAGCCGACACGATCGGAATCAAAGCCCTGTGCAAATACCGTTATTGGCATCACAAGCAAAAACAACGCAATCAGGAAAACGGAAATAGTCTTACGTCCCATAATTCGATTCTCCTTCCTTTTTCTTTGGGGGTTCTCTGTACTTCACCATCAGATGAATCAGGAATACAAGTACCATCGGTGCCGCAACAGCGGGTGTGACCAACAGCGGTTCTATCCGGAACGCTTCATTGGCTACATAGATTACAGGTTTTTCCGTAATAGTTTCAATTCTTATGCCGCGAACAAGAAGTCGATGGGTATTGATGCCATAAGGCGTACATGTGAAGAGTGTGCAGTAGTCCTTCCCTTCCACGATCTGCAGATCATCGATTTCTCTCGGTGTAATAACCTTGATCTGATCCACCTGATAGGTCAGCACCCGGTCAAGAACCGTGATCTGAAAAGTGTCGCCCTTTTCCAGGCGGTCAAGGTCTGTGAACAGCTTGGCACTGGGTAACCCTCTGTGTGCGGACATCACACTGTGGGTGCTTTCACCGCCTACAGGGAGACTGGATCCTTCCAAGTGCCCGACACCGCGGTTGAGCACCTCATTGGAGGTGCCATGGTAGACGGGCAGCTCAACGCCGATTTTATCGATCTTCACGTAACCGATAATGCTGGTGCCTTCAATTTTCAAGGTATCATAATAGCCCGGAACTTCTTCGTAATCCCGAAGGGGGAACTCTACTGCACGTAAAGCCTCGTTATAGTCGTGGGCGGTCTGAAATATTGCAGAATAATCCTCCGGTTTCAAATGCTCCAAAACCGATTCATAATTCACAATAGCACGGGATTGGGTCTTGGAATTCCAATAGTTACTGAATGCCGGGTATAACAGCACGGAGATACCTATCAGAAATCCCAGTGTCAACAAGATGACGGTTTTGTGCGCTCTCATAGGCATCTCCCTTCTGTTAAAGGAATTGGGAGGAGGGGAGAAATACTCCTCTCCTCCCTCAATATTGCATCAAACAGATTAGTCCTGGTAGACAGACATCTTCTTATGGGTAATCAGGAGAACTGCGAATGCCATCGCAACCATAGTGCCGATGGTAATCAGCATCACAGTACCGGCGCCACCGGTGGAGGGCAGCTCCACGCCCTTGCTGTTTTCGACAATGGTGGAGGTGACGGTATATGTATGCTTCGTTTGGTCACCGGTTGCAGTCTGAGCATTCACAACATTGCCGGCAGGATCGGCGATCACGAAGAAGCCGTTGTTGGTCTGACCGACACTGACCGCAGTGGTCGTTGCGAGCTTATTATAACCGTTGGGGGCATCGGTTTCCTTCAGATAGTAGGTTCCTGCTTCCAGACCGAGAATAACAAGCTTACCGTTGATCTCGGAGGTCACAACGTTCGACTGCGTGGTTGCGTAATTGGCACCCAGATATGCTTCCAGGTACGCTGCATATTTTTGGCGGGAGGTTTCTCTGTGCTGACCGCTGACGATGGTCGTCAGGTCATCCAGAATGTAAACGCCCTTGATATCGGTGGGGATGACATATACGGGCTTCGTGCAAGCCTCATCGCGGTAGACCTCAAACACTGCTCCGGCGAGATGCTCTCTGGTATCGGCATCGATCTTTTCCAGACCCAGTGCATATACGGTAACAGTAGTGGTGCTGGGGTCATCGGGACCGTCAGTGGTGGTGGAAGTCCAGCTCAGATCTGCGGTGTTCCAGAGGTTGTTGCTCTGTGCACTGCCGATGGTAGCACCGGGTTCAACAGATGCCTTATACGTAATAACGACATCGACGGGAGAGGGATAAATGGACTTAGCATCTTCGCTATAGGTCAGGCTAAAATCATGAGCAGTGCCTTCGAAGTGGTAGTTGTCCATCCACGGAATAACGATGTCAAATGCGTCAAAGCCACGGTGGATCATGTACCACTGTGCATTGTCGGGACTTGCTTTCTCAGCATCAGTCCAGGTACCGAAATACTTCCACTCGCCGGTATTGGAGGTGCCGTCAACACCGTGATAATAACCGCGATCAAGGGTAACACCGTTAACTGTAACAGTGACACTGTTAAATTCCATCCAAAGAGCGTCGCCCTTGGTATCCTGGATGGTGTAATACTTGATCTGATTCTCGCCGTCATAGTTGGTAGCATCAAACTCAACCTTAAAGTCAATGATATCGCCGATGTTTGCGGAGGAATTGGCGACCCATGTGTCAGCTTCTTCGTCCCAGACGAGCTTGCTGAAATCCGTTCCGGGAATCTGGTTCTTGTCGATGACCTCTACGTCGGGAGTATTGCTGTCGATGGTAACGGCAGCACCGTTGCCCTTATCGATCAGATAGTAACCGTAAGGAAGGTCGGAGAACACTACGGTTTTATCCGCAGCTGTTGCGGTAGCAACCGCGGTGAAATTATCCGTCTCACTGCGAACCATATCGGTCAGGTAAGAAATGATATCACTGTTTTGCGTGTTTTCCTTTCTCTTAACAGCGCCGGTTACAGCGTCATAAGAGAAATAAGTATTTGCGGTCGTTCCGTCTGCACCAAACATGTACGCGAAGAACTGATTGTCCTTCGTGATGCTGTAAGAAACGGCGTTTGCGTTTCCGCTTGCATCGGTGCTGTAGGTGGCATCAAAAATCTTAAACAGGTTGTAAACGTTGCCTACAGTGGCATTGGTGATGGTGATGGAACCGGTATCCTCAGCAGCAAAAGAAGTAACGCCGAGAGAGAGAACAAAAACCAGTACCATCATAAGTGCGAATAATCTTTTCATAACTTTTCCCTTTCTGAATATGTTTTTAAGTTATTTTGGAATCAGCAAGGCGCGTAGAGTGGGTTTCACGCCGTTTGCAGGAGGCTTATTCTCGTAACCTCCTTTCGTACTTGCGCCTCAAACTGAGTCCGTATACAAGCGGTGCCGATACAAGGAACAGACCGCAGAGTATATTGAAGAAAATGCCTGGGCCTCCGGTAGAAGGAAGCGCATAACCGCGAAGGTTTTTCACCGTAACGGTCAAAAGTTTATCGCCGGTAATATATTCGCCGGATATGCCATTGGGAGCAGAAATCCCATTTCCTGCCGAATCATAAAACCTAAGAGAAACCGTGCTTCCGTCCGGTCTCAGGGAGAAGAAGATCTCCTTGGTAATAATGGCATACCCATTGGGCGTTTTTTCTTCCACCAGCTTATACAGGGTATCCGTTTCAAGGTTCAGGAATGTGATATGCCCGTCAACGCCGGTCGTTAGGGACTGCACCGGAAGATACATGCCGTTTTCCTGCCTGTACACGCCAAACACTGCACCGGTAAGGGCTGTGTTGCTTTCCGAATCCACTTTGTACACAGAGAGCATGAAAGATGTCCTTTCCCACTGTGCATAGAGCGTTGTCACCGGTTCGGTCAGCACAATGGAAGCATTCGGTGCATACGCCGTTCCGCTGCCATCCGGCTCGGTATTCCATCCGGTAAAGGCATACCCGGTTCGGCTGAACCACGCTGTACCATCCACTCCCGTGTTGTTCCACACTGCGGCGACGGCATTTTTCTTATAGGGGAAGCCGGTATCATTGGGATAGATATCAGGCGGTGTTCCGCCGTTTGGATCATAGCGCAGATGAACAACATCTTCTGCCTTTGCCCATTGTGCCGTAAAGATCATAGTTCTGGGCCACTGTACCGGAACGTGGTCGCCGGGCTGATAAACAATACCGTTTCGATCCAACTGCCATCCGACGAAAACCATATCGGGATCTGTGTTGGCTGTTTCGCCGCGGGATGCAACCGGGATCTCTGATTGCCAGATTGTATA
>JAFTUH010000067.1 GCA_017466375.1 Clostridia bacterium
CACACCGTCAACCTTGACGAGTATTACGGGCTTGCTCCCGAGCACGACGAGAGCTACCGCTACTTCATGGAGAAGAATTTCTTCTCGAAGATCGATATTCCGGAGGAGAACACGAATCTCCCTGACGGCAAGAATCCCGATCCCGATGCAGAGTGCGCACGCTACGATGCACTGATCGATTCCCTCGGCGGCATTGATATGCAGCTGCTCGGCATCGGTCACAACGGTCACATCGGTTTCAACGAGCCGTCCGATCACTTCACGGCAGGCACGAACTGCGTAACCTTGACGCAGAGAACGATCGATGCGAACTCCCGTTTCTTCGCATCCGCCGATGAGGTGCCGAAGAAGGCTTTGACGATGGGTGTACGCGCCATCATGCAGGCAAAGAAGATTCTGATGGTCGTCACCGGCGCGGACAAGGCGGAGATCCTCGAGCAGGCATTCTTCGGTCCGATCACGCCGAACGTACAGGCATCCCTCGTGCAGATTCATCCGGACGTTGTTCTCGTTGCTGACGAGGCGGCTATGTCCGTGATCCTGAAGAAGCACCCGGATGTAAAGATCACGAAATAAGATTGGAAAAAGGGAGGACCGCAAGGTTCTCCCTTTTTTTGCGGGGCTTCGCCCGAAACCCTCTTTGTTCTGGGACGCTACGCTCGAAATGGACGTCATCTCGGAAACGATTTAGGAGGGGCAAAATGCGTAGCCCCTCCTAAAACCACCTCCGCACCAAAGAGGGGCGAAAGTATCCGCCCCTCTTGGAACTCCCCACCTCTGATAGCGTTCTTACAGCGAAACATGAGACAACATACCACTTGATCCTCAGCTTAAAAGGAGAGTCATGATCGGCGTACAATGCGTCCATAGCAAAAACGCTTTTGTAAAAGACGCGCTCCCGCGCGGTCAAACAGAGGCATAGCTGGGTATGAATCTCGTGCGGAATTTATACGTACGATCTCTAATTGCAAACAATATGCGGGGATAAGGGGAGGATACGGGAGAACGTGACGCAATTCTGCAATCTCCCCGTAGGAGATAGCAGAAGGGGCACAAAACGCGGCGACACCGCTTTAGCGAAAGTGGTATGTATTGATACAATTACCGCAAAACCCCAGGGGTGGAGAGGTGTTGGAGAGGCGGGGATCTCGTCTCCCCGCCTCTCTGACCGTGGCGGTGGTGCAGGAGGTAGCGAAGCGGCGGTGCGGTAGTGAATAACACCGCGGGGCGGTGTTAGAGCCGCACCGTGCCCGAACCGCAGTGAGACTGCCGCGCTACACACCTCCTGCGTTATTTCCCGAAATTTTCCTCTCTCCCCCTCTTGCAAAAGAGGCGCATGCGCTGTATAATATATTCGCTACTTTAATTATAGGAGGGGAGCTTCGCTCCAATCGCTATGAAGACCTTTCAACCAAAGCTTTTCAGCTTATTCAAAAACTATTCCGCATCCCGGTTCGTTTCCGATCTGGTCGCCGGTGTGATCGTCGCCATCATCGCACTGCCGCTCTCCATTGCGCTTGCGATCGCCTCCGGTGTATCCCCCGAGCAAGGTCTGTACACCGCTATCATCGCCGGATTCGTCATCGCCTTCTTCGGCGGAAGCAACGTGAACATCTCCGGTCCGACTGCCGCGTTTGCCACCATCGTCGCCGGTGTTGTCGCAACGCACGGTACGTCCGGGCTGATCCTCGCGACCGTAATGGCAGGTATTCTGCTTGTGCTGATGGGCGTCTTCCGCTTCGGCTCGCTCATCAAGTACATCCCCATGACGATCACGACCGGATTCACCGCCGGCATTGCCGTCACGATTGCGATCGGACAAGTCAAGGATTTCCTCGGGCTTGATTTCGGCGGCGCATCCCCGATTGAGACGCTGGAGAAAGTCGAAGCGGTCGCGCATTCGATCGGCACGGCGAATCTGCATGCACTTCTTGTCGGCGGTATCGGTCTTGCGATCCTCATCCTCTGGCCGATGCTCGGCAAAGCGAAGCTGGGCGTGTTCTCCGCTATCTGTGCAAAGATCCCGCCGTCCATTATTGCCGTGATCGCAGGTATTCTGCTTGTGCAGTTCACGCCGCTTGAGGTGAACACGATTGGCACCCTCTATCCGAATCTGACCTCGGCGTTCCCGACGCCTGCCCTCCCCTCTTTTGATCTCGCTACGGTGAAAGCAGTACTCCCGAGCGCATTCACGATCGCCATCCTTGCCGCGATCGAATCGCTGCTCTCCTGCGTCGTCTCCGACGGCATGATTGGCGACCGCCACAACTCCAACACGGAGCTGATCGCGCAAGGCCTCGGCAACGTCGCCTCCGGTCTGTTCGGCGGCATCCCTGCCACGGGCGCGATTGCACGCACTGCCGCGAACGTGAAAAACGGCGGCCGATCCCCGATCGCAGGCATTGTGCACGCCGTCGTGCTGGCGCTTTTCCTGCTCGTTCTGATGCCGCTTGCCAAGATGATCCCGATGCCGATCATCGCCGCAATTCTGTTTATGGTCGCATATAACATGAGCGAATGGCGTCATTTTGTCCATATATGCCGCTTTTCGCAACTGAGCGATATTCTCGTGCTTGTCGTCACGTTCGTACTGACGGTCGTATTCGATCTCGTTGTCGCAATTGCGGTCGGTCTCGTCCTTGCCGCGATCCTCTTCATGAAGCGGATGGGCGACGTCACGAACATCCGCCGCTGGACGGCTGAGGGCGGAAGAAAGATCCCAAAAGGCACCGTCGTGTACGAAATCAACGGTCCGATGTTCTTTGCGGATGCAGACAAGTTCCTCGATTTTTCGCTGGATGACGATACAAAAGCGGTGATTATCCGCATGGGACGTGTGCCGTCCATTGATGCGACTGCGATGAAAAACCTCACTCTTCTGCACCGTGTGTGCGCTGAGCGCGGCGTAACGCTGCTCCTCTCCCATGTTGGGGACGATCCGCTCACCGTGATGAAAAAGGCCGGCTTCATTGAGGCGGTCGGGGAGGAAAACTTCGTAGCCACGATCGACGACGCCCTTGCCGCCGCGGAAAAGATCTGCGCACGCGAATAAGTATTGACAAGAGCGTGCGGATATGGTATAATTCCCCATGAGAGGTGTTGTTTTCTCCACTTCTCCCAAATACATATTCTAAGCCGGCTTCGCCCGGCAGACAGGAGTTTTCTATGGAGCAGCTCAGAATGATTCGCTACAGCGGTCCCGTCACGGACAAACCGCTTCCGGAGGGATATTCGTTCAAATTATTCGGCGGCACGGATGAGGAGATTGCGCAGTGGGTTGGTCTTTGTGTGAACGGGCTTGTTCCCGGTGCAACGGCAAAGACGTTTGACGACACGGTACGCAATTACGAAAACATTGTGGCAGAGAAGGATTGCCTGTTCGTGGCAGATCCGGACGGAAAATACGTGATGACCTCGACGTACTACATCCGGCCGAACGGCGAGGGACTGGTGCACATGGTTGCATCCGCTCCCGAATCGCGCGGCAAGGGACTCGGCCATGCGATCCTTGCGGAGGGACTCCGTATGCTGGAGGCGCGCGGTTGCAAGGTGATCCGCCTGAAATCGGATGACTTTCGTCTGGCGGCGATCAAGACGTACCTCGTCGGCGGCTTCAAGCCGGTGATCTTTGACGATCCCGACAGCGACATGGAAGAGCGCTGGAACAAGGTGTGCGAACAGCTGAATTTCAAGACGGATTACGTATACGAGAAATAAGAAAAACCCCGGTTCCGAAAGGAATCGGGGTTTTTATGTCTTAACGCTTTTGGGGTAGCAAAAAGGAGGGGCTGCCCCCTCCCTTTTCGTTATTTCTTTGTGATTTCGAGGAACACGGCGCCCTCTTTGCCCGTGAACGAAAGCGTGATCTCGTGCTCCGCAAACGACACCTTCGTGTCCGCGTCCGACGGGAATCCGATCTTTACATCCCCGATCGCGTCCGGCAGCGTCACGGTAAACGTGTTCTCCCCGTGCAGATACCATACGGCAAGATAGATCGTATCGCCGTCGACAAGACCGCTTGCGATGTGATCCTGACCGAGCTTCGCATATCCCTCCGGCAAGTACGGCAGTGCACGCTTTTTCATCTCGGTGATGGAGTTATAATACGTGATGCCCTCCTTGACGATCTTTTGCAAATCGTCGGACAGTTTATCCAGCCGGGAAGCGAGGTGCATACGCCCAAGCAGGGAATTCACCATCGTGATTACGGTAATATCGCGCGTCAGCGGATGGTTGAGATGCACATTGCCCTCTCTGTGATCTGCAACAGGATAGCTCCACACCGCTGCCTGCTCCGGCAGGACACAGGTAGTGATATTTCCGGCAATATACGGATAGCGGTTGTACACCGACTGATCCGACGTGGAAACGAGCGAGAAGTGCGACATCGTTGCGTAATCCATGCGCATGCCGCCCGCCGCGCACGCTTCGAAAACAACGTGCGGATACTTCTCGCGCAAGCCGTCGATCCAGCTGAGGAACGCCTTGCCCTGCTGCTCCAATCCGTCGCCGAGGCTGTCTGCCGCGCGGTCACAGCCGACACCGAGATCGGCATTGTAGTCGAATTTGATGTACTCCGTGCCGTAGTCCTCGACCATGCGGCGGATGACCTCGTTCATATACGCGATGACCGTCGGGTTTCTGTAATCGAGGAAGTTCTTTCTCTTCACGCCGATGCGCACGCCGTCTCTCGAGAGGAAGCAATCGTCATCGTACACGGTGCCGCGGACGTGCTTGCAGCTCTGGCTGACAACCTCCGGCTCGATCCACAATCCCGGCTTCATGCCGAGGGAGCGGATGTAGTCCAGCGTCGCCTTGACGCCGTTCGGGAAGCGCAGCTTGCTCTCCTGCCAGTGACCGAGGAAGCGGTGGATCGTATCCGCAGGCTCCTCGTTGTGCCAGCCGCAGTCGATCACGTAGTATTCCACGCCCATCTCTGCCGCGACCGGTGCCATGATACGCGTCGTCTCCTCGGACGGACCTTCCCATGCGAAGTGCATAAATTCGTTGAAAATGATCGGGAGGGTGCTGTCGGCGGCGGACAGACCGCTGATATGGCGGCGGTATTTCGTCATCTCGCCGAGGACGCCGTTTACGCTGTCTCCGATACAGAGTGCGGCAGGCATCGTTTCGTAGATCTCATCCGGCTTCAGGACTTTGCTCCACGAGCATCCGGTGCGATTGGCACGTCCGAGCCACAGATACATCTTTTTGTCGTAGTCGCTGATCTCGTAGTGCCAGGAGTTGTTGGATTCCATCTGGAACATGATGAACGTGCCGTTCTTTGCATCCTCGATGATGCCCTGCGGGAATGCTTCCTTCGTGGACCAGCTGCCGACGCTTGTCTGACCGATCTTGCCCATGCTGGCAAAGAGGAGGTCATCCTTGAGGGAGTTGGGGAAGCCGAGCGTCTCAAACGAATCCCGTCTCGGACGGCACTCGAGGTGGCTGACCTGAATGAAGCGATGGAGGAACAGCTCATCCATATCCGGTCTTTCTCCGCCGATATCGCGAAGCACGAAGGAGGAAACCTCCTCCAGGCGGATTTCTCTGCCGGAGATGTTTCTGATTTCGGTATACACGCGGAAGGTGTTTGTGTCATCGTACGCAGTGAAGACAAGGTTTGCCTCGATGCGGGAGGACTGCAGAGTAATAATAAGGGTATCCTCCGCGGCGCTGTGGGTGACGTAGCGAAGGAAATCCGTCTCGCCGCTCATGATGAGCTTCTGCACGTACCACGAATTTTTATACTCGCCGAGGATCTGCACCTCTACAGGCATGCGCAGTGCATTTTTGCCCTCAAAAAGTCGATCACCCCACCGGGTGATGGCAGGAATGCCGTCATCTCCGACAACAATCGTCAGTTGTTTCCAGGTAAATTCCATAAGACGTCTCCTTGATTTTCTATATATGCGATACTATACCAAGTACATTATACATGTTTTTTTGCAAAAAGCAATGTCTTTTTTTCGGGTGTTGCAAAAAAGAGAAAGGCAGGAGGTGCTTAGTGCGGAGCACCTCCTGCACCACCGCCACACCAAAGGAGGGCGGAGGTATCCGCCCTCCTTGGAACCTCTCACCTCATGGCGTTTCTTTAGCAGTAACAGTATCACAACATACCACTTCAGCCTCAGTTTTAGAGGAGAGTTATGATCGATGTGCAGTGCGAACATGGCATAAACGTCATTGTACAAGAGCGCCTACGGCGCGAGGATCAGCGATAATTTGTACGTACGCCTTCGTATCGGAAGAAATATGCGGAGATACAGTTTGATACGGGAGGGCGCAGCGCAATTCTGCAAACTCTCCGGCTGTCAGTGCAGAAGGGGATGCGAGGTTTCCGGTTTTGCCGGAGGCAAAATTGTGTGCTCTTGCACACAAAGGAAATCCTCGTCGCGAATGGCGGCGTCCTCCTTGACGCCATTCGCACAAAACGCGGCGATACCGCTTCAGCGGAAGTGGTAGGTTGAAGTGAAGTTACCACTGCACCCCAAGGGTAGGTGGTGTCGGAGGGAGGGTCCCCCTCGCCCTCCGACCGCGCCGGTGGTTTGGAGGCGTTCTGCGTTAAACACCTCCAAGATTGTTTCTCAAAAAAGGAAAAGCACAAGGGAGGGGACAAGCCCCTCCCTTTTCGTTATTTCTTCGTGATCTCGAGGAACACGGCGCCCTCTTTGCCCGTGAACGAAAGCGAGATCTCGTGCTCCGTGAACGTCACCTTCGTGTCGGCATCCGACGGGAATCCGATCTTCACGTCACGGATCGCGTCCGGCAGCGTGACCGTGAACGCGCTCTCCCCATGCAGATACCACACGGCAAGATAAATCTTCTCGCCGTCGGTCAGACCGCTTGCGAGGTGATCCTGCCCGAGGTGGGCAAATCCCTCCGGGAAGTACGGCAGCGCGCGCTTCTTCACGTCGGCAAACGTCCGATAATACGCGACGCCCTCCGCCACGATCGCTTTCTTCGCCTCATCCAGCTCGTTTAAGCGGGAGGCAAGATGCATCCGTCCGAGAAGCGAGTTCACCATATTGATAATCACGCTGTCGCGCGTCGGTACGCGGTCGCCGTTGTTCGGATCCGTCTCGTTGCCGCCCGTCTCGCCGCCCGGATGCCGCTCCACGGGATAGCTCCACACCGCCGCCTGCTCCGGCAGAACGCCTGCGGAGATATTCGCCGCAAGGTACGGATACAGATCGTACTCGATCTGATCGGACGTGGACGCAAGCGAGAAGCGGGACATCGACGCGTAATCCAGACGCATGCCGCCCGACGCGCATCCCTCCAGAATAACGTGCTGATATTTTTTGCGGATACCGTCGATCCACGAAAGGAACGCCGCGCCCTGCTGCTCCAGACCGTCGCCGAGGCTGTCTGCGCCGCCGTCACAGCCGATACCGAGATCGGCGTTGTAGTCAAACTTGATATACTCCGCGCCGTAGTCCTCGACCATGCGGCGGATGACCTCATTCAGGTAGGAGATGACCTTCGGATGGCGGAAATCGAGGAAATTCTTCCGTTTCACGCCGATGCGCACGCCGTCTCTTTGGAGATAGCAATCATCGGTGTAATACTCATCACGGATATCCTTTTCACACTCGATACTAACGACCTCCGGCTCGATCCACAGTCCCGGCTTCATGCCAAGGGAGCGGATGTAGTCCAGCGTCGCCTTGACACCGTGCGGAAAGCGCGTTTTGCTCTCTCTCCAGTGACCGAGATAGCGGTGGATCATCGACGCGTCCTCATCGTTATGCCAGCAGCTGTCGATAACGTAATAATCGGCACCCATCGACGCCGCCACGGGCGCCATGATGCGCGTATTGGTCTCGCACGCGCCGTCCCAGGCAAAGTGCATATACTCATTGAAAATGATCGGGAGCGCACGGTCGGACGCGGACAGACCGCTGATATGACGGCGGTACTTCGTCATCTCGCCGAGGACGCCGGAGAGCGTATCGGACAGAGCGATTGCGGCGGGAAGCGTCGCATAGCTCTCGCCCGGCTGCAAAATCTTGCTCCACGCGCAGTTGGTGCGGTTCGCGCCGCCGATGTACAGATACAGTCTGGGACCGTAGTCGCTGATCTCGTAGTGCCAGGAGTGGTTCGACTCGATCTGGAACATGAGGAACGTGCCGTTCTTCTGATCCTCCACGATCGCCTGCGGGAGCGCCTCCTTCGTGGACCAGCTGCCGACGTTCGTGTGCCCGATCTTCATCTGGGAGGAGTGATACTTGCCGATGGCGGCGCCGTTCATCAGTCCGAGATCCTCAAACGAATGGCGTCTCGGACGGCACTCGAAGTGGTGTCCCTGGAAGAAGCGGTGGAGGTACATTTTTGACGCGTCGGGCATCTCGCCGCCGATATCGCGGAGCACGATCGTGGAGACGTCCTCGATACGCAGCTCTCTGTCGGAGATATTCGTGATCTCCGTATGTACGCGGAGGGTATTTGTATCCCCGTACAGTTCAAACACGAGGCGCGCCTCGATCAGATCGGTGCGCTCAGTGATCGTGAGCGTATCGCCCTCCGCTCTATGGGAGACGTACTTCCACTGATCCGTCGTACAGGACATGATCATCTTCTGTGCGTACCACGAATTCTTATACTCCCCAAGGATCTGCACCTCGATGGGCATACGAAGCGCGAGGTCCCCGTCAAACGTGTGGGATCCCCACTTCGTCAGCGCGGGAACGCCGTCCTCACCGATGCGGATCGCTATATGTTTGAATGAAATATCCATGATTGGACTCCTTTGTAAAGATATGAGAGAGATTTTCAAGGATATTATACACGCCCGCGCGTACGCTGTCAAGGAAAAGAACACAAAATGCCATTGTCTTTGCACAAAAACTGTGTTAGAATAGAAAAAAAGCGAAAGGCGCACAACGATGAAACGAACCGTAAAAATTCTCCCCGGCGAGCACTGGTGGGGCGGTGCCTCGCAGAACGCCGCCGAGATGCCGATCACGGCGGAGAGCAACTACGAATTTGATATGTACAACTCGTGCAATCAGGCGATGCCGCTGTATCTCTCCTCCCACGGCAGATATATCTGGTCGGAGACACCGATGCACGTACGTGCCGCAAACGGGGAGATCGCGATCGAAAGCGCGAGCGAAATCACGCTCACCGAGGCAGGCGAGACGCTGAAGGACGCCTATCTTTCGGCGATGCGTACGCATTTCCCGTTTTCCGGCAAGGTGCCGCCTGCGAAATTCTTTACATCGGCGCAGTACAACACATGGATGGAATTCGATTATAATCAGACGCAGGAGAACATCCTCGCCTACGCGCACGCCATCGTGGAGAACGGATACGAGCCGGGCATCCTCATGATCGACGAGGGATGGCACACGAGATACGGCCTGTGGGAATTTGACCGGACGAAATTTCCCGATCCGAAAGGCATGGTGGACGAGCTGCACGCACTCGGATTCAAGGTCATGCTGTGGGTGGTACCGATCTTCACCGCAGACGGTATGGATTTCGTGATGGCAACGAACCCGACGCTTGCTTCCCTGAAGGGCGGCGCGGGCGGCAAGGAGCTGTTTCTGCGCACGGACGCGGGCGACGTCGCCCTCGTACAATGGTGGAACGGATACAGCGCGATCTTCAATATGTGCAAGGAGGACGACCGCGCATTTCTGGACGAAAAGCTCACGAAGCTGATGCGTGACTACGGCATTGACGGCTTCAAATTCGACGGCGGCAATACGGACATGTACAATCCTGCCGCGATCGTGAACGGAAAGCAGACGAAATACACGCCCGATGAATTGAACATCGCGTGGAACGAATTCGGCAAACGGTACGAATATCACGAATACAAAGACACGTTCAAGGGAGGCGGCAAGGCGGTGATCCAGCGTCTGCGCGACCGCAAGCACACGTGGGACGGCGACGGGCTGAACACCCTGCTCCCCGGCGCCTTGAATCAGGGGCTGATGGGGTATCCGTTCCTCTGCCCGGACATGGTGGGCGGCGGTATCTGGACGCACAATTATCAGAAGGATTTTCAGGTGGACGAGGAGCTGTTTGTCCGTATGGCGCAGTGCTCTGCGCTTTTGCCGATGATCCAGTTCTCGTGGGCGCCGTGGCGCATGCTCGGAAAAGAGGCGCAGGCACACTGCCTCAAGGCGGCTAAGCTGCACAGTGCATTTGCACCGCGGATCATGGAGCTGGTGCGTGAGAGTGCCGTGACGGGCGAACCGATCGTGCGGCACATGGAATACGCCTGTCCGCATGCGGGATACGCCGACGTAAACGATCAGTTCCTTTTGGGGGAAGATATCCTCGCCGCGCCCGTTCTGACGCCCGGTGCAGTGACGCGCAAGGTCGTTCTGCCCGCAGGGGATTGGCTCTATCTCGGCGAAACAGTGTACGAGGGCGGACAGACGCTGCAAGTTCCTGCGCCGCTTGACACGCTGCCGTATTTTGTACGAAAAAAATAATCTTTACGAAAAGAGAGACATCCGTCTCTCTTTTTTATCTTCCGCGGCGGAAAAATGTGCAGAAATGCACCGCAAGCCCTTGCAAAATCGGCAAAAATCTGCTATCATATAAGTTGGAAATGTATGGAGTGTATCCGTGCAAAAAGGAGCGTTGTTTTTTATGAAAAAGTATCTTCTGGGGATCGACGTCGGCACGACCGGCACCAAGACGATCCTCTTTGCCGAGGACGGCGAGCTGATCGGCAGCGCGTACCGTCCGTATGATCTTGCCTCCCCCGCCGTTGGCATGAACGAGCAGAATCCCGAGGACTGGTGGCACGCGATCGTGGAGACGGTGCGCGAAGCTGTTCCCTCCGCTGAGATCGGGCAGAACGTCGCCGCGATCTCCCTCTCTTTGCAGGGCGGCACCGTCGTCCCTGTGGATGCCTCCTTCACGCCGCTGCGTCCGGCTATCGTATGGAACGATGCACGGTGCGAAAAAGAGCGCGCGGAATTCATCAGCGAATTCGGCAGCGCACGGGTCATCTATGAGAAAACGGGCTGGGAGCTCGATCCGGGTCTGCCGGTGCTCCAGATCCGCTGGCTGAGAAAGAACGAGCCGGAAATCTTCGCGAACGCCGCGATGTTTCTGACGGTGCCGGATTACGTATCCGCGAAAATGACCGGTATCCCTGCCGTCGATCCGTCGGATGCGGGCATCAACCAGTTCTACAACGTCCGCGAGGGCAAATATGACGCGGAGCTGCTCCGTTTCGCCGGTGTGCGCGAGGAGCAGCTGGCGAAGGTTGTCCCGTCGGGCACGTGCATCGGGCATCTGACCGCAGAGGCAGCCGCAGAACTGGGACTTTCCGAGAACGCAGTGCTCGTCACGGGCGCACACGATCAGTACGCTGTGGCACTCGGTGCCGGTGCAACTGAATCGGGCGATATCCTGATCGGATCGGGCACGGCGTGGGTTGTGACCGCGATCGGGGATAAGCCGGACTTCGACAGTGCGCTTGCGCAGTCCGTTTCCGCTGTTCCCGGGCTGTGGGGATCGCTTTTGTCCCTCTCCTCCGGCGGTGTTTCGCTGGAGTGGTGGCGCCGCAAGCTGACTGTGCAGGACGGCGGGGAGAAAATCCCGTTCTCCGTCATCGACACGGAAGCTGAGGCGAGACACGCCGCCGATGACGGGCTGTTCTTCTACCCGTTCTCCGGGAAGTGCAAGGACGGCGCGGATTTCTCCAAGGGATCCCTCATCGGACTGGATCTGTCGCACGACCGCTTTGACATTGCCTCCGCAATCATGGAGGGCGTCGTCTTCCAGGCGGTTTGGATGATGGAGTCGTTTGCCGTCAAACCGTCCGCGGACGGTCTGAAATTGGCAGGCGGTGCATCCAAGAGCCCGATCTGGACGAAGATGCTGGCAAATATTGCGAATCTCCCCGTGCGCATCCCCGAAGTCGCCGATCTCGCCTGTGTGGGCGCGGCGGTGCTCGCTGGTGTCGGCTGCGGTCTGTACGCCGACGTACGGGACGGATATAAAAAGCTCGCGATCCGCGAGACGGTGGTATATCCCGATGCGGATCAGGCGGCAAAATACGCAAAGCATTTTGAAACGTACAAAAAGAACGCCGAAGCCCTCGGCAACGTATACGGGATCTGAGCGAGATTCCGCGATTCCCGTAGGGCGGGGCCTTGTGTCCCGCCGCGAAACAAAAAGAACGCCGTCCATGGGGCTTTGCCCCAAACCCCACGAGCTTTTGAAAAAGCTCGACCAAAACTTTTAGGCAGGGCAAGTTTAGGTTTTGACAATTTATCATCCCAATAAAGGAGAAACGATATGGCACTGTTTACCGTTACCGAAAACGACAAAAAAGTCTATGAGGAAGAACTCAAGGACTTCCTCCCCGAGAAGATCATCGACTTCCACACCCACGTCTGGAAAGAGGAGCATATGAAAAAGGCTCCGGTCGATCCCGATGAGGTGGCGCGCACCGTTCTGTGGCCGCATCTCGTTGCGAAGGACAACAGCATCGAGGATCTGCAGGAGACGTACCGCCTCATGTTCCCCGGAAAGGACGTATCCGCTCTCATTTTCGCGAATGCGGGTGAGGGTGATATCGGCGCGGACGAGATGAACGAGTACGTCACCGAATGCTCGAAGAAGGTCGGCTGGCCGGCTCTGTATTTCTCGCATCCGAAGCAGAGCGCGGATGAAGTGGAAGCGGCGATCCGCAAAGGCGGCTTCCTCGGCATCAAATCCTACCTCGACCTCTCCCCGAAGTACCTGCCCGAGGCAGAGATCCGCATCTTCGACTTCTTCCCGAAGCATCAGCTGAAGAGAATGGACGAACTCGGCGCGATCGTGATGCTGCACATCCCGAGAAAGGGACGCCTGCAGGATCCCGTAAACCTCGCACAGATCGCTGAGATCAAGGAGGAGTTCCCGAACATCCGTCTCATCATTGCGCACATCGGCCGCGCGTATGTGAAGGAGGACATCGGCAACGCGTTTGATATCCTGGATAAGTACCCGGATCTGATGTACGATTTCACCGCGAACTGCTGTGAATACGCGATCACGGAGGTGCTCCGCCACGCAGGCGCAAAACATCTGCTCTTCGGTACGGATATGCCGATTCTGCGCATGCGCACGCGCCGTATTGAAGAAAACGGCACGTACATCAACCTCGTTCCGCCGGGACTGTACGGCGATCCGAGCCAGGATCCGCACCTCAGAGAGGTCTCTCCCGAGGAAGCAGAGAAGATCACGTTCTTCTGCTACGAGGAGCTGCTCGCGTTCAAGAGAGCCTGCGCTACGCTCGGTCTGACCAAAGAGGATGTCGAGGACGTCATGTACAATAACGCCGTCCGCATGCTCGAAGGCGCAAGAAAGTCTATTTACGGGGAGTAAGGGGACGCGCCGGGGGTGCTTTTTGCAAAAAGCACCCCCAGACCCCCGCAAAAACCTTTAGGGCAATAAAGAGGATTTCGTTTGTCCTGTGCCCTAAAGTTTTGACCTGCCTATATGTAAGCAAAATACCCTTTTATCCCCCTATATAAAAGTTTTGGTTGAGCTTTTTCAAAAGCTCACGGGGTGTGGGGCGGCGCCCCACGTCTTTACATCACAAATCAATACCGAAAGGAATACAAATATGAAACCTCAGATCAGAACACCCTATTTTGAGATCGGAACGAAGAACTACATCTACGGCGACAAGGTACTTGAGTACGCGATCGCTGCGGACAAGGCTGCCGAGAAGTACGACATCGACGTGCTTTTCATCTGCCCCGCTGTTGAGATCCGCCAGGTCGTGCAGAACACCAAGCACCTGATCGTTCTCGCTCCGTACATGGATACGCTCCGTCCGGGACGCGGCATGGCTGACACTCTCCCCGAGGGTCTGAAGGCTGCCGGTGCGCAGGGCGTCGTCATCAATCACTGCGAGAAGCCGATGAGCCTGCCCCAGATGAAGGCGACCATCGACCGCGCGAGAGAGCTCGACTTCCTCGTATTCGCGTGCGCTGATACGCTTGCCGAGGCAAAGGCGATCGCACAGCTCCATCCCGACATCATCAATCCCGAACCGTCCGAAATCATCGGCGGCGGCAACGGCGTCAGCCCCATGGCTTACGTCAAGGATTCCATCCGCGTCATCAAGGAGATCTACGACGACATCATGGTCGAGCAGGCTGCCGGCATCACGAACGGTCAGCAGGTCTATGATTTCATTATGGCAGGCTCCGAGGCTGCCGGCGCCGCTTCCGGCATCATGAACGCAGAGGATCCGATCGCCATGATCGACGAGATGATCGCTGCTACCCGCCGCGCTGCTGACGATCTGAAAAAGCAGAACGCATAAGAAGAATCGGGGACGCCGTCCCCGCACCCCTGCGAGCTTTTGAAAAAGCTCGACCAAAACTTTTTGGGCAAGGGTGTGCGTATGAAACGGCGGGAGCAAGCCCCCGCCCTACAAAGAAATTCGTATAACATAAGGAGATTATCATGGTACTTCGTAAATCTTTCAAAGTAGAATCCCGCCACCGCGCGGTCAGCTTCCACGATATCACCGAGCAGGTGAAGGAGATCGTCAAGGAAGCAAACGTCAAGGACGGCATCGTCGTTGTATATTCTCACCACACGACCTGCTCCGTCATCACCCAGGAGTGCGCTTTCGATATGTCCATGACCGGACTGGAGACGCTCCAGCAGGATCTGGTAAACGTATTTGAGGAGTGGATCCCGACGTGCCGCTATGAGGGCATGTATCTGCATCCGGGTCACGAGGCGCTCGTCTTCGCAGAGGAGCACGGCGAAGACAATTTCGGCTGCCACAACACCGACGCGCATCTGCGTTCCTCCATCATCGGACGCAATGTGACTGTCGTCATCGAGAACGGTGAGGCTGACCTCGGCGAGTTCGGCCGCGTTCACTTCATTGACTGGGACCAGACCCGCGGCCGCACCAGAACGGTCCAGGTCATGGTCATGGGCGAGTAAGATTCGCAAAACGAAACGGATGCCTTACGGGGCATCCGTTTTTTGTATGGCTCCATCTTCCGCATCAAAAAATCCGCAGTTTCCCGCGGATTTTTTCAGGCTGTGCCTTGGTATTATTTCTTTTTTCGGGAGGCAACAACGGCGGCCACAGCGATCGCTGCCACTATGACGGCGGTGATGCCAATGATTACGCCGTTCAGCATACCTGCGTCTGCCGCATTCGGCTCATCTGTATCCGGCTCCGTCGTATCGGGCTCGGTTGTATCGGGGGCATCCGTATCCTGCGCGCCCGTATCGGGAGCATCCGTTGCGGGAGCGTCCTCACCGGGGGCGTCCGTGGCGATCTCCTCCGGAAGCTGAACGTCTACCGGCTTCGCTTCTACGTACACGGTATCGCCCTCGGGAACGTTTCTGTCCCCCCACGTCGATTCAATCGCGGGATCAAATGTATCGGTCGATTCTATCATCGAGTAGGAAAGGCTGTTCAGATAGCACTGAAGTCCGTTCGGCGTACATGTCCGGAAGGAGAACGTATGCTCGCCCTTTGTAAGGGTCATCGTCATCCCGTAAAAATTCGCGATATTGTTCACGGCAACGGTGGGACTCTCTGTGATGCGGTATTTCTCTCCCCCGTCCACGAAGACGTCGATCTTTCGCGGCGTGGATGTCTTCGCGTCCGTTGACGTCCAGATACCGACGGAAAACTCATACTTTCCTGCATCCGCTACGGTAAATTTGATGTTCCACGTAACGGGCTGGTCCTTGCTCTTCGGGATAAGGCACAGGACATCGCCCCAGTTGCCTTTGCTTATGTAGGCGGCGGTATAATCCGTTCCCTCAACGAGGCTCGGATTATCGCTTGCGAAATCGCGCACATCGAGCGTGACAAGGTCACCGCCTGCCATCGTTTCCGTCATCTCGGGGAGACACACGAGCGAGCCCGCGGCATTCGGTGTGACCGACGGCGTTACGGGCGTTTCGGGAGTATCGGGCGTATCGGGCGTTTCCGGAGCCGTCGGCTCTGCGCCCTCGCGGTAATAGTGGAGCGATTTGAAATATGCGTTCAGTCCGATCTGTCTGTCGGCGATCAGGTACAGCGTATGCGTACCGGCAGTCAGCTCCGCGGACATACCGAGGAAGTAGTTGACCGTATTCTTGCCGAGATTGGTCAGATCGTCCTCGTTGACGCTGAAGACCTCGCCGTCATCGATACGGACGGAGGAGGCGTGCTTCCAGTTGGCATTGGACCACGCGTCATCACCGCGCACGTATGCGCCGACGCAGAAATGGTACGTTCCGTCCTCGGGGACGGTAAATTCAATCGCAAATTCCGGCCATGCCGTGAACGCGGAGCCGTCTCTGCGCGGGATTACACACGCCGCATTCTGGAAAGCGGTATCGATGTAGTAATCGCCGGAGGTACCCTCGACGAGATTTTTGTTTTTATCGGAGCCCTTCTGCGCGGTCATCTCCGCGGACAGATCGAGCTTATCGGCATACTTGAACACGCTCGGCATGGATGCCGTTCCGACGAGGGATTTGACCGTCTCGCCGTTTGTCATTTTATGTTCGCCCTTGACGGTCGTATCGATCTTTTCTTCCTCTGCGAGATTTGCTTCATCGGCAGGCGGCGTCACATTCGTGCCTGCGATATAAATCTCGGAAAAAGCCGCCTGAAAACCGTTGCCGGTACAGGTCGTGATCGTAATCGTATGCTCGCCGGGGGTGAGCTCGGCGCTCAGTCCGTCATAAAACAGATACTTACCCTGCTGAACAGCCTTCTCTACGATCCGATACGTCTGCCCCCCATCGAGGCACAGATCGATCTTGCGCGGCGTACCGGCTTTTGCATCGGCGGTCTCGTAAATCGTAAAGCCGAAATGGTATGTATCCTTCTCCTCAATCTTGAACTTGACGTCGAAGGACTGCGGAATAACGCTGCCGTTCTCACCTTGCGGCATGAGTGAGAGAACCTTGCCCCACGTGGGCATATTGTAGTGCACGCCCGGCTTCAGATCTGGGTTATCACCCGTATGATTGCGCGGATCGATGATAATCCCATTTTTCGTGAATACCTCGGGCACGTCCTTCTGATAGGTGAGGAGCGCAGGCTCATCCGCCGCAAAGCCCGGGATCACGGCGCCGAGAAGCAGCAGAGCGCTCAAAACAAACGAAAAAAATCTTTTCATATGAAATCCTTTCCGAAATCGTACAGGTACGGATGATATCTATACATATTATAATATTGGGAAAGGAATTCTGTCAAGCGTTCTCCCCTCTTTGCCGACATATTGCCAACGGTCCGCAAAAAAATCCGCTTTTGCGCGATAAGTTTACAGACACTTCAAACATCGCGTCGAAATCGGGTGTACAATAAAGGTAATCTGTTTTAGGGGGAACGACAAATGAAACTTGCCATCATCGGATCCAGAAACCTCCGTGTGGATGATCTGGGAGAATACCTGCCTGAGGGCGTAACCGAAATCGTATCGGGCGGGGCGCGGGGCATTGACTCCTCGGCGGCGGAATACGCGCACGCACACGGAATCAAGCTGGTCGAATTTCTGCCGGATTACGCGAAATACGGTCGCGGAGCACCGCTTATACGCAATCAGCTGATCGTGGACTATGCGGATGAGGGAATTGCCTTTTGGGACGGCGTCTCGCACGGCACCTCGTACACAATCAAGCTCTTCAAGGCGGCAAACAAGCCGGTCCGTATCCTGCGGCCCGTAAAAGAATAACTGCAGACAACACGAAAGCCACCGATTCTTCGGCGGCTTTTGCTTATTGAGGCGAGGAACATCCTCTGCCTGATTGCACCAAAAAACCGCACGGCTGCGAGATACCGTGCGGTTTTGCCGCGCTTAAGACAGTTTTCACACGGCGCGGCTCGCGGAAATACAGATGCCCACGCCATTCCGGAGTATTCATCTATGAAAAGAGGAGTACGTAGCACCGTTTCGGAAGGCGTGTCCATCCAATCTTGTTCTCTGTATGATCCTACCGCGCGTCTCTGTTTGCCGAAGGCAATGTGAGTCAAAACGAACCGGGATTTTTTTGCAGGCTGACATGGTCTTGTGGACTTTTCTTTTTCGTTATTATTATACGAAAAAATGAAGCAGTTGTCAAGTGTTTACCGCGAAAAATCCGCATTTGAGTGCAAGAATTTACAAAGGCAGTCAAGAACGACAAAAACGCCCACGGTTTCCCGTAGGCGTTTTGTATGTTACGTTTGAAAATTATCTTCTCTTCTTGGATACAACTGCAACAGCAGCGGATGCGCCTGCAACTGCGAGAGCAATGATTGCTGCATCGAACGTTGCGGGAGAGGTCTGCTCGCCGCCCTGGGAAGCGGTGGTATCCTCAGCGGAGGAACCTGCATCCTCGTTCAGCTCAGTCAGCGCGTAGTAGAATTCGCAGACGATAGCGTTAGCCTTCTCAGTCGAGCTGGAGAAGTATGCGGTGTAGTAGGAATCAGCTGCAAGATCCAGCTCAGTACCGAGCGTGTAGTACAGAATCTCGCCGGGCGTGGTGGAGGTGTGCGTAATCGTCTCCTCGCAGAGAACGTTGCCGTCCTCGTCGCAGATCTTAACGATTGCACCTGCGGCAACACCGGTATGGCAAGTCATGGAAATAGCAGCCGTGTACTTGCCATCATCGCCAACCTCAAAATCGACCGGGTAGTTGCAGTTAGCGAAGGGCAGAATACCCTGCATGTTCTCAACGCCCCACTTAGCGAAGTCGCCTGCGTGCCAGTGATACAGAACCTGACCTGCAGCAAATGCGCCGTCATTAGCGGTGTTTACTTCCTCGTAGATTGCACCGAGGTTGATGAAATCCGCATCAGCGAAAATCTCCGGAAGCTCTGCAGCTGCAGCTGCGGGAGCGCTCGGCGTGGAGGGAGCCGCGGTGGTATCCTCAGACTCAGCGGAGGTATCCTCTGCCGGATCGTCAGCCGGAGCCTCTGCGCCGGGGATGCCGTACAGGAAGTCAACTACGCAGGAGTCGGTCTTCTGCGTCATCTGTACGCAAACGGTGTAAACGGTGTCAGCCTCAAGAGCAACGCCGTCGCCGAGACGGTAGTAGATTCTGCTGCCGACCTCAGCCTCTTCCTCAACGATCTCGTAGTAAGCAACTTCGCTGCCGTTCTTCATGATCTGAACAGCGAACTTACCTGCGGTGGTAGAGTCAAGAAGATCCTTACCGTTACCCTGCGTGGTCTTGTTTGCGATGTACATTGCGAAAGCGTACTCGCCGTCCTCAGAGGGCTCGAAGTCTGCCTCGAGAACGAACTCAGTGTTCGTGAACCAGAAAGCATGCGCCTCGAGCGGCTCAAACTGTCCGCCTGCGGTGAAGTCACCCTTGTTCCACGGGAAACCGGTTGCGCCGCCCCATGCAAGGGTGCCGCCCTCAAACAGAGGATCTACCTGCTCACGGAAGTTGACGCGCTCTGCATTTGCAAGATCTGCAGGAACTGCATCGTTTGCTTCAACTGCGGCAAATGCGGGGATGATTGCGCAAACCAGCATCAGTGCGGTAAGCGCCAGTGCAAGAAATTTTTTCATGATATAACCCTTTCTTAATTAGGATAGTTTATCATTATTGATTATACATATATTTGGATGGTTTGTCAATAGTTTTTTGAAATTCCTTCCCTGTTTTTTGAAAATCTTTGCCTCCCCCGGCAGCCGGGCAAAAGGCAAAAAAGCAGAAAGAAAGAGGCTTGCGCCCCTCTCTTCCTGCTTTCTCTCTCTATCGATAAACCTTTCGGATTATCTGCTGTATTGTGGTGCGGCGATCGTCCGCGGTGCAGCCGATTCAATGTCCGGCTGTCTTCTGTGGCTCTATTATACACCATTTCACCAAATTTGTCAACAGGTTTTTTGAAATTTTCCTTTTCTTGCGGAAAAATTTCACGGGAGGCAAATTCTTGCCGCCAAACCTTGTTTACAAGAACATTATACAACGAAAAGACGGCTGTGTCAACTCTTTTTTGCAAAAAAATGATCTGCCAACTTTTTGCAATGGGATCGCTCTGTTCCCCAACACTTTGCCATATTTCGGATCCGGACAATCGTGACCGACGCCAATCGGTACTCCGGGCGCTTCAGGGGAACAAATGACGGTACAGAAAAACACCCGCAGGAAAAACCTGCGGGTGTTTGAATCGCTTATATCAGTTCATGAAAGCGGGCATCGGTGCGAGCTGGAAATGTGCGCCGAATCCGCCGGGAGCTGCGGGAAGCTGTGCGTCGCCGTACGGCTGCGGAGGCGTGGTAGAATCAGCCTCAGCCTCAGGCATACCGGGTGCGTTCATGTTCTCATCAACGGTCGGAAGCGGGTTGATAACGGACATGTTCGGCTGGTTCTCTGCTTCACCTGCGACGCCGACACCCGGAAGCGGATTGATTGCGCCAACGGGAATCTCATCTGCGGCACCGTCAACAACGATGTCATCCTTCTTGGACTCCTCGATTGCCTTCTCGACAACGGAGGTCAGCTCGAAGTGAATCTCGACAACGGTAGAGTTCGTTGCGCCCGTTCTGGAGAAGGCGATCGTGTACTCGGTGCCTGCCTCCAGTTCAACGTTATCTGCGAAATGGTAGTAGATCTGGCTGCCGACATCAGAGGATGCCATCTCTTTGATGACATATGCGCCGACAATGCCGTCGGCATCGCTTACCTTAACATTGAAGCCGGAAACGCTTGCGGCGTTCATAAAGTTGTTTGCGAGGAATGCGGAGATGGAGTACGCGCCGCTTTCAGAGGGCGTATACTTCACGGTGTAAACATAATCGGAGCAGAGCCATACGCCGTACTTGCCCGGGAGTGTGCCCTTGAAGTCGGACGGGTTCCACCAGTAGTAGAAGTAACCACCGTTGGGGTTCACCTGCGTGTTCTCTTCAGCGAAGGCGTAGGTCTTAACGATGTCCGCATTCTCAAAGCCGACGTTCACGTTGTTGTTGCCGTGGGAAATGCCGTCCATGGAATCAGGAGCCAGAAGCAGATCAACGATCGTGGAATCGGTTGCGCCTGCCTGCTGTACAGCGACCGTGTACTCGACATCCTTCTCAAGACGAACGCCCTTTGCGAGCTCATAGTACAGCTTGCTGTTCACGGAGCCTTCAAACTCGGTAAAGGTATACTCACCGATGATCTCCTCACCTGCGGAAATAGTGACCGTGAAAGCACTCGTCTTTACGCTGGTCGTACTCGTTCTGTGAGCAAGGAACATAGCAAGAGAATACGTACCGCCTGCTATGGGCGTGAAGGTTGCGGTATAGGTGTAGCTGGGATCGACGATCCAGATACCTGCCTTGCCGATGGAGGGCTTATAATCGTTCGTGTTCCAGGAGTACCAGTTGAATCCGTCAGCATCGCTCTGCGTATTCTTGAGGTACTGGGACTGGAAGTTGACTACACTTGCAGTCTTGTAGGGGTTGGTTTCGGTAATGCCGGACAGCGAGGTCGTTGCGAACACGAGTCCTTCCACAGTCGGCATTTCCTTTGCGCCGTAGCGGCCAACCGTAACGGTGTGCTCGCCTGCGGTCAGCTCAACACCTGCTGCGACGTCGTAGTACAGGGTCTTGCCTGCCTCGACATCTTCAAGCTCATACAGATAGAACTTGGTATCATCAATCGAAAGGGTCAGAGCACCTGCGCTCTCGGTCGTCTTCTGAATGAGGGCGGCAACAGAATACGAGCCGCTGTAGGGAACGCTGACCTTAAACGTGCCGGGGATCTTGGTCTCGGTGAGATCAACCTCGGTTACGTCGATTGCGTCAACGTACGGCATATCCTCATAGTAGCCGGTACGCTCTGCGCAGTACCAGTATGCATCCATGAAGTACGGGTTTGCACCGTTTGCCATCTTACCGGAGATGTAGATGGTGTGATAGCCTGCGGTCAGTTCAACAAGGAGACCGTCAAAGTAGTAGCCGCCGTTGAACTTGCTCTCACCGGCAGCGAGAACGGCATTCGCGGAGATGGTATATGCCTCACCGTCATCGATCTGAACAGTACCCGGGTGCGGATACTTCGTCGTGCCGTCTGCCTGGATATAGTTCCACGTATCGTCGGAGCGGATCCAGTTCTGGAAGCAGAAGCTGTAGACACCGGGAACGTCTACGTAGAACGTAGCAGCAAACTTCTTGTTGTTGAACACGCCGACGGAATCGCCGTACATGGTCTCATAAACCATGTAGTCGCCGGGAGTGTTTCCGTTGGGACCGGCAAGATTGCTGTTATTCTTTACGAAATCCTTAAAATGGACAGTGCCGCCGCCGACATACTCTGCGGGGAGAGTACGACCTGCAGCCGCAAGGGTCGTGGGTTCCGCTGCAGCAGTGTTCGCAACGAATGCGGGCAGAACGCCGCAGACGACGAGCAGTACGCTCAGCGTAAATGCAAGAATTTTCTTCATAATATACTTCCTCTCTCTTTGTATTGGTAATTGAAGAAAAAATAGGGTTACGCAATCATTATACTGTATTTTGTCTGAAGTGTCAAGAGTTTTCGGTGGTATTTTTATAGTATTTTGACGGTTTTTTCACGCATTCAGGAAAAAATTGCCGTTTGCAGACCGAAAGGGTTTCTCAAACGGGTTGACCGTAACCGGGGATGCGCGCCTCGTCATCCGGAGTGCAAAACAAAAAGCACCCCGCAGCTAAGCCGCGGAGTGCCTGTTTTTTCGGATCAGTTGAGTGCCTCGTTATAATCCTCGTACAGCTTGATCGTCGTGTAGTAGTCGTCGATCTGCTTCTGCGTAGCATCGCCGTACTGCGCATAGACAGAGGAGAAAATGCCGTTCTGCTTGCGGATTGCCTGGTTCGGCAGAGCGAACACAAGCTGCATGCACGGGCTGTACAGACCCCAGTAGTTCATACCTGCATCGTAGCAGATCGTATCGAAGATGATATCGAGCATATCGGAGGTCTCGGGATCCTGTGCGAGCTGACCGTCGAGGACGAGATCGTAGTATGCGGGGATAACCTCTTCCGACGCCTTGAATGCGAGCAGCTCGAGGACTGCACCGACGAGCGCCTCATCCGAAACAACGGACGGAACAGCCATCAGTCCGCCCCAGTCGAGGGTGCGGTAGTCTTCCTGCGCCTCATCGTACTTGGGGAACGGGAGAATGCCGTAAGGAACGTCCACGTCACGGAGATCCTCGGAAGCGGAGATCGGCGCACCGTAGAAGAGCAGGCGGCCGGAATCCATGGTGATCTGCTCGGGCTGTTCAGCCGGATCGGGATAGAACACGTTATCCTTGGTAAGCTCTGCAAAGCGGGCAAAGACATCCGCCGTCGTCTCGGTATTCAGAGCCAGAACGAGGTGATCGTCCTCGTCACGCTTGGTGAAGTTCTGATTGAACGCGGTGACAAAGCTGACGTAGTTCGACGTATCGTTGACGGCAAGACCGAACATATCGTTCTCGACATCGTACACGCCGTCGGTATTGACGTCCTTCGTAGCGGCACGTGCCATCGTCTCAAACGCGTCAAGCGTCCACTTCTGATCCTTTACGAGCTGATACGGATCGTCCAGACCGAGGTCCTCAACCAGGTCCTTGTTGAAGTAAAGAACGTACGGGCAGGGGATCATGTAATCGGACACGCCGAGGTAGTGGTAGTCGCTCAGACGGAGAACCTCCATCTGCTCTATGTTCCACCAATCTGCCTCAAGGTCAACGTACGGAAGCAGATCCATCGGATAGAGATAGCCCTGGCCGGTAAACTTGTTCAGACCGACGATGCAGTGCAGAAGCGCCAGATCGATCTCGGTCGAGCCCATGAGCACCTCAGCCTCGATATCCGCATTCAGGTTGGCATAGCCGTCGTACATAAAGTACGTCATCTTGACGCCGAGCTCGTCCTCGATCTCAAGGCGGCGGCTGTACAGTGCTGCCTCCATCGGGTCGGAGGACTCCTCATCGGAGTGGAAGTAGTAGGGATATCCCTGCCACTCAAACGCGACGGTGCGGAACTCCTCGTTATCGAAGTTCAGCTCATCGACGGGAACCTTATGCGCACGGCCGGGCGTCGTGTCGGGCGCAGCCGTCGTATCGTCAGAATCGGCATCGGTGTCGGGCGCGGAGGTATCTGCGGGATCTGTGCTGTCACCGGTTGCGACCGGCGGTTTCTCATCGTTTCCGCAGGCAACGGCGAGCGGCAGAACGAGAAGCATGGCAAGCAGGAGACAAACAATTCTCTTCATACGGGTAAACCTCTTTCATCAAAAATTCAAAGCGGCGGAGAGAGAAGCAAGCATTCTTTCACAGGTCGCTTATCGATATGATTATACCATAAATGAAGAATCCCTGCAACCGAAAGTGAAAGTTTGAGCCAATTCTGCAAAAACAAAAAGCGGATTCTGTATGCGGGGAGATACGCAGGAAGTGCTTAGTGCGGCAGTCTCGCTGCGGCTCTGGTCACCCGAGGATTCTTTGCATCCTCGACGGCTCTGACAGCCCACCGGGCTATCATTCAAGACCCTCGCGCCGCTTCGCTGCCTCCTGCGTTGCCATCGGGGTCGCAGGGGCAGCGCCCTCCCAATGAAAATCCCCTTGCAATCCGCGCGGGAATGTGCTATTATAGAATAGGAAGAAAATCCCCTCTTTCAAATACAAATGCCGCAAGGAGACTCCCATGGAGAAAAACACCTCCGCGCGCCACGTCCGTCTGAAAGCTAAGACGGGGCTCTTTGATATCAATCTGAAAGAGCTGTGGCGGTACCGCGACCTGATTGCGCTGTTCACCAAACGGAATTTTATCCTTATATACAAGCAGACGATCCTCGGTCCCGCGTGGATCCTGCTGCAGCCTATGTTCACGACCCTCATCTATACCCTCGTCTTCGGCGGAATCGCAGGCATCTCCACCGACGGCGTGCCGCAGATTCTGTTTTATATGGCGGGCACTGCGCTGTGGACGTACTTCTCACAGACGCTCACAAAGACGTCCACCACCTTCACTGCCAATGCGCGCGTATTCGGCAAGGTCTACTTCCCGCGTCTTGTGATGCCGATCTCCACCGTTTTATCGGGAATCATCAACTTCGGCGTCCAGTTTCTGCTGTTCGCCTGCTTCTGGGCTTACTACATCATAAAAGGCGTGATTGCGCCGAATTATCTCGGGATCCTGCTTCTGCCCGTGATCCTTGTCTACCTCGGTCTGCTCGGCATGGGGCTCGGCATCATCATCTCCTCCCTTACCACGAAATACCGCGATCTCTCCATGCTCGTCACCTTCGGCGTCCAGCTGTGGATGTATATCACGCCCGTCGTTTACCCCGTCTCCACCATTACGAGTCCGCTTTTGCGCACGCTGATTCTGCTGAATCCCGTGACGTGCGCCGTGGAGACGTTCCGCTGGATCTTCCTCGGCGAGGGGGTTATCAGCCTCGCGCACTGGGGCATCTCCGCCGCGGTGATGGCACTCGCGCTCACCCTCGGCGTGATCGTATTCAGCCGTGTGGAAAAGACCTTTATGGATACGGTCTGAGGAGGCGTTTATGAACGAACAGATTGCAATTCAAATCACAGGACTGAAAAAGCAGTACCGCCTCGGACAGATCGGCGGCGGCACGCTTAAGGCGGATCTGCAAAGCCTTTGGGCAAAGATCCGCAAAAAAGAAGACCCGAACGTAAAAATCGGGCAGGAGGCGCGTCTCTCCGGACAGACGTTTATGGCGCTCAACGGCATCGATCTGACGATCCGCAAGGGTGAAGCGATCGGCATCATCGGCGGCAACGGCGCAGGCAAATCCACGATGCTGAAGATCCTCTCGCGCATTACGGCACCGACGGCAGGCACGGTCGATATCTGCGGCCGGATCGCCTCGATGCTGGAGGTCGGCACGGGCTTCAACGGCGAGATGACCGGTCGGGAGAACGTGTATCTGAACGGCGCGATCCTCGGCATGACGAAGGCGGAGATCGACGCGAAAATGGAGGACATCATCGAGTTCTCCGAGATCCGCGACTTCATTGACACGCCTGCGAAGCGGTATTCGTCGGGCATGTACGTAAAGCTGGCGTTCTCCGTCGCCGCGCATCTGGACGCGGAGATCATGATTATGGACGAGATCCTCGCCGTGGGCGACGTGGCGTTCCAGAAAAAGTGTCTGGACAAGATGCGCGAGGCAGCTACCGTGGAGGGACGGACCGTTCTGTACGTCTCCCACAATATGAACACGATCCGCCGTCTGTGCGACCGCTGCGTCGTGCTCGATCAAGGTAAAATCATCTTCGACGGAGACGTGGAAAAGGCGATTGATATCTACTCCGGCACGGGGACATCGCTCAAAAAGGAAGTCGTCTTTGACAGGGAGAGATCCGCCAAGCAGCTGGACGGAAAGCTCCGCTTCACGTCCGGTACGTTCCTTGACACGGACGTTCCCGTGTATCACACGGGCGACGCGATCCGTCTTGCGCTTCGCTTTACGGCGGAGGAGGCTTTGGACAGTGCCGCGATCCGCGTTGTCGTACAGACGGAGTCGGGTACGCCGGTCGGTCTTGCCGCGACGGAAAAGGGGATCCCCGTCCGTGCGGGGGAGAACGAGCTTCCTTTGACCCTGCGCTTCGACACGCTGGCACCGGGCACGTACTCCGCCCGCCTGATCGCCCAGTCGATTGATGAATTCGGGCGCGGACCGATGCACGATCTGGTGGAAAGCGCGATAACGTTCCGCATCGTCCACCGCGACGGAGAAAACAACGGGCAGGGCTGGTATCCGCACGTGTGGGGATACGCACAGTATCCGACGGTGGAAATCGGAAAAGATGTGTAAGAACGCAAATTATCCTTGCATTTTTTCAAAAATTGCTGTAAAATAGAGAAAGGCTCCTCAGGGAGGTGACGATCATGCTCGATGCGGTTCTTTTCGATCTGGACGGGACACTTGCAGACACCGTGCCGAGTCTCGTCGCATGTGTGAACCATGCGCTGGCACAGTACGGACTGCCGGTGCGGGATGAATCAGTCATTCTTTCCCTGATCGGGGCGGGCGAGCGGGATTTCTTCCGCGGCGCCATTGATGAGGACGTGCTCCGTACACGCGGGGAGGCGTTCTTTGAGGAAATCTTCCGCTGTTACGTGGACTACTGTGCGGCGCACACGTGCGATCTGATCGTGCCGTATGCGGGCGTCACAGAGGCGATTGACACGCTCCGCGAGGAGGGATACCGTCTCGGCGTCGTCTCAAACAAGGCGCACGCGCTGGTGGTACAGATCACGGAGACGCTCTTTCCCGGGCGGTTTTCCGCCGTGATCGGGGTGGGCGAGTATCCGCCGAAGCCGGATCCGACGGTGGCTGTGGCGGCGGCAAAAATGCTGGGCGTCCGTCCTGCGCGCTGCGTATTCGTGGGAGATTCCGAATTTGACATGATGACCGCTGTGAATGCGGGCATGGCGCCGCTCGGCGTGAGCTGGGGCTACCGCCCGGTGATGCTTCTGAAGCGCCACGGTGCTGCAGCGATCTGCGATGATCCGCGGGAGCTGCCGCAGGTAATTGATGCTTGCCGCAAGGGGCTGATTTTGTGAACGGGGCGCAAGCCCTTGCATATTTGCAAACAGCAGGCGCACCCCTCCTACATCTCCTACATACACATCACAAAAATTTTCATTAAAATAAAGGAGTTTTCCCCATGGTACCATTCAAAGTTGATCTTTCCAAAGAAGTCGCAGTCGTCACAGGCGGAGGCGGCGTCCTCTGCTCCGGCTTTGCCGAGGCTCTCGCTGAGTGCGGCGCCAAGGTTGCCGTTTGCGATCTCAGACTCGAAGGCGCGCAGGCTGTCGCCGATAAAATCAATGCCGCAGGCGGCACCGCGATCGCTGTCGCCATGAACGTGCTTGACAAGCAGTCCATCATCGATGCACAGACGCTTATCCACGAGAAGCTCGGCGCAGTCACCCTGCTCCTCAACGGCGCCGGCGGCAACAATCCCAAAGGCACCACCGACCGCGAATACTGCACGCCCGAGGACATCGCTGAGCTGGAGAAGAACGGCACCATCGAAGGTGTCAAGACCTTCTTCGATCTCGATCCCGACGGCATCTCCTTCGTGTTCAATCTGAACTTCCTCGGCACGCTGCTCCCGACGCAGGTATTTGCACGCGAGATGGCGAAAACCGGCGGCACCGTTATCAACGTCTCTTCCATGAATGCGTTCTGCCCGCTGACGAAGATCCCCGCTTATTCCGGTGCGAAGGCGGCTGTTTCCAACTTCACGCAGTGGCTCGCCGTTCACTTTGCCCCCGTCGGCATCCGCGTCAACGCGATCGCACCCGGCTTCTTCTGCACGAATCAGAACCGCGCGCTCCTCTTCAACGAGGACGGCTCCCTCTCCGCACGCTCTGCGAAGATTCTCAACAATACTCCCATGAACCGCTTCGGTGAGGTCGAGGATCTGACCGGTACGCTTCTGTGGCTCGCCGATAAGAAGGCTTCCGCGTTCGTGACCGGCGTTGTCGTTCCGGTTGACGGCGGATTTGCCGCTTACTCCGGCGTCTGATGGCGAAAGAGGTCAAAACCAACGCGATGCGCCGCCTCGATGCGGCGAAAATCCCCTACGAAACGGTCTCCTATGAGGTGGACGAGAGCGATCTCAGCGGTACGCATATCGCGGAGGTGCTCTCGCTCCCCGATGCGGGCTGTCTGTTCAAGACGCTCGTGACGAAGGGCGCGCACGGCGGTTATTTCGTGTTCTGCATCCCGGTGGAATACGAGCTGGATCTGAAGCGGTGCGCCGTCTGCGCGGGCGAAAAAAGCGTGGAGATGATCCCCGTGAAGGATCTTCTGCCGCTGACCGGCTACATCCGCGGCGGCTGTTCGCCGATCGGGATGAAAAAGGCGTTCCCGACCTTCATTGACGAGAGCGCGCTTCTGTACGACAAAATCTACGTGAGCGCCGGCCAGCGCGGACTGCAGCTGATCCTGCCGCCCGAGGTGCTGATCGATTTCGTAGGTGCAAAAACCGCCGATCTGACGGCAAGATAAACAAACGAAACAGGCTATCCGCCAAGGCGGACAGCCTGTTTTTTCATTTCATAGGCACGTAGCGGATCGCGGAAGGCACGATCTCCGCGCGGACGCCCGTAGCGGGGACGATCTCGCCGTCGAGGCAAACGCGCTCAATGCCGGAGAAGCTGACCCGGTCGCACCGGCGGTACTCAATATACGGAGCAAATTTCGGGTACGGCGTCCACGTCTCGGGATTGACGTGCGTGCCCTTGCGGTAATCACCGACGAGGGAGATAAACCGCGCACGGGACATCCCGCGGGCGAGGATCACGTCCATTTTTCCGTCGGTGGGTGTAGCCGCGGTGACTGCTTTGAATCCGCCGCCGTAGAAGGGCAGATTCCCGATCGCACAGAGGAGGAATTCGCCTGAGACGGTCTCCTCATACGGTGCGCCGCCATCCGGCGAAACGATCCCGCTGAAGTGAAAATCGGCGTGAAACGTCTCTTTTTTGACAAGCTCGGTCGCGACGCCGCAGATATAGGAGAGCCCGTTATTCATGAACCGTTTCCTGCGGAGAGATTCCGTAGCGGCAACGACGGAGCAGTCAAAGCCGACGTTGGCGACGTTGAGCGCGTACCGTCCGTTGACGCGGAGCAGATCAAGTGCGATACTGTCCTCGCCCTCGGGCAGTTTGATCTCCGCTATACCGCGGTGGAAATCGTTGCCCGATCCGCACGGAATGACGGTGAGCCTTGCGCTCTCGCCTGCGCCGACACGCATGATCCCGTCCACGGCTTCGCCTGCGGTACCGTCTCCGCCGTACACAACGAAATGCGTATGCGGATCCGTAAGGCATGCGGAGGCGATGAACTCGGCACACTCGCCTACTCCCTCCGTCATATGGAGGAAATCGGCGTGATTCTCCTCGGCGGCGGCTCTGGCCGCGTTCAGAAATTTTCCTTGCCCGGCTGCCGGATTGACGACGTAGACCAGGCGATGCGTGGATGTAAGCATGGGAGGTCTCCTTTTTGTTTTTCTTCTTAATTCTACTGTCTGCGTATAGTGGAAGACGTTTTTACGCAGGAGGTGTGCGCGCCGCGGTCGCCTTACCGCTGGTGCGAGGTTTCCGTTTTTGCCGCAGGCAAAATTGTGTGTCTTTGCACACAAAGGAAATCCTCGACGCAGAGATAAATGCTTCCGCATTTATCTCTGCACGCGTCCGCTTCCGCCGCCTTGCACGAGCGCATCCACCTCGGATACGCTGACGTGATTGCAGTCGCCTTCAATCGAGTGCTTCAGCACGGCCGCCGCCGTCGCAAATTCAATCGCATCTTCCGGCGGGCGACCCGCATCCAGAGCATACAGCAATCCGCCGCTGAACGCGTCTCCGCCGCCGATCCGATCGACGATATGTATACTGTATTTCTTCGCAAAACAGACCGCGTCGCTCACCGCATCATACAGCATCGCCGTCAGCGTGTTGTCATCCGCCGAGGTGGACGAGCGGATCGTCAGCACCGTCTGTCTGCATCCGAACTGCGCCGAAAGCTTTTTCGCCACGCTTTCATATGCCGCATCGCCCGTCAGACCCTCATCCGCACGGATGCCGAGCACCAGATTCGCGTGCTCCTCATTCGCAATGCACACATCCACAAGGCGGACAAGATCGCGCATCACGCGCCCTGCCTCCTCCGTCGTCCACAAATTGGAGCGATAATTGATATCACATCCCGTTTTGATGCCTTTTTTACGGCACGCCGTCAGCGCGTCCATGCAGATTTCCGGCAGTTCGCCGCCCAGTGCAGGCGTGATTCCCGTGAAATAGAACCAATCCGCACCGTCGAGGATAGCATCCCAGTCAAAATCTGTGCGCTTTGCGAGTGCAATCGATGAGCCGGCACGGTCGTACACGACCTTCGACGGACGCTGGGACGCGCCTGTCTCGCAGTAGTAGATGCCGAGACGCGGACCGCCGCGCACGATTTTCGCCGTATCGACGCCGAAACGGCGGAGTGAATTGAGCGCAGCCTGTCCGATCGGGTTGTCGGGCAGCTTCGTTACAAAAGCGGCATCGGCACCGAAATTCGCTAGAGACACAGCCGTATTCGATTCGGCGCCGCCGTATATGGCGTTAAAGCTTTCCGCCTGTACAAATCGGGAATGTCCCTCGGGAGAGAGGCGCAGCATGATTTCTCCGAAGCAGACTGTTTTCATTGTGGGGGAACTCCTTTGGTTTGGTTTTACCGCATATGCGAATATTTTTATCATTTATATTATAGCCGAAGGCGCGCGCCTTGTCAACCGATTCACCCGCTTGACAACGATTTGCAAAAGGTTTATAATGGAGATACCAATTTATCCTACGAAGGATGCTTTTATGAAAATCTTGATTTTATCTCTCACGGTAGGCGGCGGTCACAATTCTGCCGCAAAAGCCCTGCAGGAGTATTTCATATCCGCCGGTGCCGAGTGCGAAACGCTCGATACGTTCGGCTATATCTCCCCCGCCTTTGCCGACTCTTTGAACAAAAGCTACGTATTCGTCGCCGGGCGGATGGGTAAGGCTTTCGGTCTCGGCTATCACACGGCGGAAAAGCGCAAGCCCGTGCAGATCGCGGAGAAAACCCCTGCACAGATCACGGGAACGCCGCTTGCCAAGGAACTCCTTCGCTATATCGATACGTATCAGCCGGACGTGATTCTCTTCACGCACTGCTTTGCCGGCATCGTTCTGCATCTGCTCAAAAATGAGGAGCGGATTTCCGTTCCGACGGTCGGTATTCTGACGGATTTCGTCTTCCACCCGTACTGGGAGGACTGCACTGCCAACGATTACGTCGTGATCCCCTCGGCGGATCTTTGCCAGCAGGCGCACCGCAAGGGCTTTTCCGACTCGCAGCTTCTGCCGTTCGGGATCCCGATCGCACCGAAATTTGCCGAAAGCATGCCGAAGGACGAGGCGAGAAAAGCACTCGGACTGCATCCGGACGGAGCGACCGTTCTGCTCATGGGCGGCAGCATGGGGCACGGCAAAATGTCCGATTCCGTTGCCGCGCTCGACTCCCTGCCGCTGGGGGAGAACTACCAGATCATCGTCGTTTGCGGCTCAAACAAAAAGATGTACGAGGAAATCTCGGCTATGCAGACGGTGCACCGCGTTCTGGTGCTCGGATTCGCGAACAACGTGGATGTGCTGATGGATGCCGCCGACGTGATCGTGACGAAGCCGGGCGGGCTTACGACGTCGGAGGCGCTGGCGAAACGGCTGCCGATGGTGATTGTGAATCCGATTCCCGGGCAGGAGAGCCGCAACACGGAATTCCTCCTGAACAGCGGCACCGCAGTCGCCACGAACGATATGTGCGGCGCGGAGGAGCTTGTTTACCGGCTTCTCTCCTCTCCGGCGCGCCGTACCGCCATGCACACCTGCATTGACAGCCTACGCAGACCGAATTCCACGGCGGCTATCTGCGAATTCGTCATGAATCTGAAAAAATGACGGCAGTCGTCCGACTCTCCGTTATCCATAAAAGGAGGTGTCGCATTTGAAAATGCAACACCTCCGCGAGCTTCCCCTTGCCCGTCTAAACGGTCATTTTTGCCCTAATCGGGCAAAAAATCGGGAAATCTCGCCACAAATTCCTGCGGATTTTCAAAATTTTACGCCTATGCCGCAAAATTTTGGGGCTGTTGCATCTGAATGCAACAGCCCGTTTTTTCATTTTTTCGCACTCCACTCCGCATAGATCACGATATCCGCCGAATAGCGCATCTCCGGTTTCGGCTCGTAATACGTGGTCACTGTTCCCTGCACGATGTTCTTTTTCCCGTCCGGATCTTCTGCCATACCGAGAATCGTCGGCAGCTCCACCTGCGCGTCCGGCACGAAAATGTGCTCGTACTCCGTCTCCTTCAATTCGATCCGCACGTTTTGGAAGCCGCGCGCCTTCAGAATCGGAAGCAGATGTGCCCGCGCGCGCGCAAGCTCCGCTTCGTTTTTTGATGCCGAATAGTTTTCCCGCGGCAAATCCGCCTGCACGGTATACACGTACATGCCGTTCGTCAGCCCGCGATCGGCAAACTGCGCAAACTGTGCCGTAACCTCTTGTGACAGAAAATCCATCCGCGCGGCATCCTCCGTCCGTGAACGGGATCTCTGCCGCGGCGCGGAGGAAGAACGCACAGTGCGCACGGCACGCCACAGCATCAGCGGGATCGGATACAGCGCAAGAATCCTGTACCACCCGAGGGAGAACGGCTGTGCAAGAGAGGCAAAAAAATACGCCGCTCCGCTATGCAATACGGGAAACAGGGCCGTAAACAGGCAGAGACGCAAAAGCGCGCCTTTGCCCCTCCCCTTCAGAAGCGGTGCCGCCTTATCCCGCGCCGCCATCACCGGAAGCAATATAAAAAGAAACACGCACAGCACGCAGGGCATCCAAAGGATGTTCTCCATATCCGCAGTGCTCAGTAAACCGAAGCCCGCAAAAAACACGCGGATCCCCGCTGCACCGAGCAGCAGCAGGTATCCCACCGCGAGCACGCGAACGGCAGTTACAAATTCGGAAGAAAATGTGCGTTTTGCCATAAATTGTCGATCCTTTTCTGTAATTGTTCTTTTCGTTAATATTATACGGCAAACAATATTAAAAAGCAAGTGTTTTTCGATTATAATTAACGAAAAAGGCAATTATAGAGAGGAGGTGCAAAATTGAAGGACGTTCTCGCAGAGATCGTGAAACTGCGTGAAGCGAGAGGATGGAGCGAATACCAGCTGGCTGAGAAGTCAGGACTGCCGCAATCGACAATCTCTTCCTGGTATCGTAAAAAAGCTCTTCCGTCGGTCACGTCGCTGGAACGGATCTGTGACACATTTGGTATCACAATGTCCTCACTGTTCGCAGATGATGCGGATGCGGTCGTTTTAAGCGAATCGCAAAAGGAACTGCTCAAGGCCTGGTCGCATTTGGACAACGAACAGCAGGACGCGCTTCTTTCATTTTTAAGGAAAATGTAAGCAGATACGTGAAAAATCGCAGGGGATCAAACCTCTGCGATTTTTCGTATGATTTCGCCTGCCATAATGAGTCCTGCCGCGCCCGGCACGAACGAGATGCTGGACGGAACGATCTTTTTCACGCCGTCGCCATCCGTGCCGGCTGTGATCGGCTCCTCCTTGGAGTACACGACCTTCACGCCGCGCACGCCGCGGATCTTCAGCTCGCGCCGCATCACCCGTGCCAGCGGACAGACGCTCGTTTTCTCGATATCCGCGATCTCAAACAGCTCCGGATGCAGTTTGTTGCCCGTCCCCATGCAGGAGATCACAGGCACGCCTGCCGCCTTCGCGCGGACGATTAGCTCGATTTTTGCCGTGACCGTATCGACCGCATCGGCAACGTAGGACAGCCCGGTGAATGGCACCTGATCCGCCGTCTCGGGAAGGTAGAAGAGGTCAAACGTCTCAACGGTGCAGTCCGGCGCGATCCCGGCAATCCGATCCCGTGCGGCGTCCACCTTGCGCATGCCGACCGTGCGGACGTCCGCGATCAGCTGCCGGTTCAGATTCGACGGCGCGACGGAGTCCCCATCGACAAGGATCAGCCTGCCGACGCCGGCACGGGCAAGCGCTTCCGCCACGTAGCTTCCGACGCCGCCGATCCCGAACACGGCAACGGAGGATTCCCGCAGTCTCGCCATCGCATCCGCGCCGAGGAGTGCTTCCGTACGCGCGGTTCTTTCTTTTTGCAGATCCATATCAGTCACGGCTCCAATCTGTAATAATGCCACCGAGGACGATGTCATCCCCGTCGTACAGCACGACTGACTGCCCGGGCGACGGCGCACGGAGCGGATCGTCAAAGCGCACCGTCAGGCGGTCTCCGTCAACGAATGCGGTACAGGGATACGTCTGCGTCGTATAGCGCACCTTCGCGCTGAGGCGTGTTTCCTGCTGAAGATCCCCCTCGGCGGCGGCAAGGTAGCCGAGGCGGTCGGCGTACACTGTTTTTGCCGTGGGAGAGGCGGCGGAAACGATCACGCGGTTCTCCTTGGCATCCCGTGCGGTGACGTACATATGATGCCCGACGGAGAGCCCGAGTCCGCGTCTTTGTCCGACCGTATAGCACGCCTGATTCTTCGCTGCCCCGAGGATCTCGCCCGTCTCATCGGCAAAGGTGCCATCGGGGAGAGGTACGCCTGCTCTTTTTAGAAACGCGGCGTAATCCCCGTCGGGGATGAAGCAGATATCCTGCGACTCCTTGGCGTGGGCGCAGGTGAAATCCATCGCGGCGGCAATTTCACGGATCTCCGCCTTCGTATACTCCCCGAGGGGGAGAATGAGGCGGGAGAGGATCTGTTGCGGCAGTGCCCAGAGCATATACGTCTGATCCTTGGCGGCATCGGCGGCACAGGAGACCGTATAGCGCGAGCCGATCTTCTTCACCCGTGCGTAGTGACCGGTAGCAATGGACGGAATGCCGTGCTGATCCGCAAAGGCGGCAATGGACGGCACTTTGACGGTGCGGTTGCACGTGATGCACGGGTTCGGCGTATTGCCGCGTGCATATTCCTCCGTAAAATCGCGGATGACGGATGCCGCAAACGCTTCGCGGACGTCGTACAGCGAAAACGGGATACCGAGCTTCTCGGCGACCTCGCGGGCGGAGACGTTATCCGTCTCTTCAAACATGAGGAGTGACACGCCGTGCGGTGCATAGCCCGCCTCTTTCAGCAGATGGGCACAGACGGCGGAATCGACGCCGCCGCTCATACCGACAGCGACCGCCCTCATGCGCCGCCCTCCTCAAGGGATACGGGGATGAAATCCGTATCGGTCATGATGAGGCAGGCGTGATCGCTTCCGCCCTTCGGGATCGAAACGGAGCCCGGATTGACGAAGCGGATGCCGTCGCGGATCTCATCCATGGGGACGTGGGTATGCCCCGACAGCATGACGTCGCCCACAGACAGCGGCGGTGGATTATCGGGAGAGAATTTATGCCCGTGGGTGAGGTAGACGAGGTGATCTCCCTGCATGACGGCGGCGTAATCCGCCATGACGGGGAACGGGAGCACCATCTGATCGACCTCCGCCTCGCAATTGCCGCGCACGGCGAGGATTCTATCCTTATAGGGGGAGAGCAGTTCAATGACGGTTTTCGGCGCGTACTCGTCGGGCAGATCGTTGCGCGGGCCGTGATAGAGGATATCACCGAGGAGGACAAGGCGCGAGGCGCCGGACTCCTCAAATGCACGGAGCATAGCACGGCACCATTTGGCGGAGCCGTGGATATCGGAGGCGATGAAGTAAAGCATGGGGTGTCTCCTTTTTTTAGTTTTTTCGTATTTGTATTGTCTGCTGACGGCAGGTTTGGATGCGTTTTACGCAGGAGGCGTTTAACGCGGAACGCCTCCTGCACCACCGCCACGGTCAAGGAGAGGCTCCGCCTCCCCCGACACCCCCTCCGTGATAGCGTTCTTTCAGTGGAGAAGGAGAGCCAACATATCACTTTCGCCTCAGCGGAAGGGGAGAGTCATGATCGGCGTGCAGTGCATCCATAGCGTAAACGCTATTGTTCAGGAAGCGCCATGCGGCGCTGGGTTTGGCTGGGATTTATACGTACGGTTTCCATTCGGAAACAGCACGCGTGGACGGCAGGTTGGTCGCAGGTGAACGTTACCGCGATCTTGCAAACTCCCCGTCAGCGATAGCAGAAGGGGTACACAACGCAGCGGTTCCGCTATGGTTGGAACGGTGGGTGTCTCTCTTTTACCGCTACACCCCAAGAGTGTGGGGTGCAGGGTAGCGAAGCGGCGCGAGGGTCTTGAATGACAGCCCGGTGGGCTGTCAGACCCCGAGCGTGACCGAACCGCAGAGAGAAGAGGGAATGCCCCTCTCCCCTTGCCGCGGAGGAGGTGTTAGGAGGGTAGCGAAGCGGCGCAAGCGCAATGAATGACACCGCAGTGCGGTGTCAGAACGCGAGCGTGACCGAACCGCAGTGAGAAAGCGCGATGCGCCCCTCCTAATCTTTTGGCGCAAATGTTACTTTAAGGGGTTACACAGGGGCTCACTCCCCTGCAAACTCCGGCGTATACGCCGCTGTTGCGCTGTCCGCATCCTGCGAGAATCCGTCGAAGCCGAGGGAGAGCGCGTGCTCTCGCACCGCTTCGTACTCGAACGTCGTGACGCGGCGGGTGAGCGTCTTGATCTCCCGCGGCGCAAAATCCGGCGTATACTGCCGCATCAGCGAGAGAATCACGCCCGTCGGCGGCACCGCTTGTGCGGCGAGGGAGAGCGCACGGACGCTGTCCTTCCTTCCGCCGGGGAGCACGAGATGCCTCAGAATGATCCCGCGCTTCATGCGATCGCCGTCAAAGATGGGATCGCCGACCGCTTCGTGCATCTCGGACAGGGCGCGCGCCGCCACTTCGGGATAATCGGGAGCGCCGCTGTATGCCTCGGCGAGGGCAGGTGTGCCGTACTTGAAATCCGTCAGAAATATATCGACCAGACCGCGCAGGGAACGGATCACCTCCGCACGCTCGTAGCCGCCCGTATTCCACACGACGGGGATCTGCAGAGAATCCTTCACGGCGGCAAGTGCGTCACGGATCTCCCACGCGTACTGCGTCGGCGATACAAGATCGATATTCTCCGCGCCGTTTTTCTGCAGCGAGAGCATCTCTGCCGCTAAGCGATCCGTGTTCCAGATTTCACCCGGCGCCTGCCCGCGGGAGATCGCCTGATTCTGGCAATACACACACGAAAGCGGACAGTGGGAAAAGAAGATCGCGCCCGATTTCTCACCGAGGCACGGCTCCTCCCACGGGTGCAGCATCACGCGGCCGACACGGATGCCGAAAGACGCGCCGCACAGCCCGATCTCCCCTGCCTCGCGATCCGCAAGACAGTTTCGAGGGCATCTCGTACAGATCATTTTCCGCCCTCCGCCATGTCGGCAAGATCGGTCTTCGTCAGGCGAAGCACCTTGTATCCGCCTGCGTAATCGGTGACTTCGATATAGATCGGGGACGTGATATCCGACGGGATCTCCGCCTCGATGGGGTGCGTCTTTCCGCTGACGAACGCATACGCGTACGTCCCGCTCCGATCGTACACGGAGACGGTGCCGAGTGCCGTTTCATCCGCCGCTTCGGCACGGATCCGATAACCGTCCTCCGTCTTCGTGACGGTGAGGTCGGAGACGCTCGGCGCGGTACTGTCCGCGTGCACGGTAAAGGTGAGCGTCTGCTCGTGCGATCCCGATCTGCAGATCACGTCCACCGTATACGCTCCGTCGGGGAAGACGTACTCGGGATTGTCCGCCGCGGTGAAATCCCACAGCGGAACGGCGGTCTGCGTCCCGACGGTAAGATACCGTGCGGCGCCGCCTTTATCGCCCTCGTAGAGGAGATGCCCGTCCGTGTCTGTCACGCGGACGCGAATCGTATCAATCTCCCTGAGGGGAGTGAGGTACGCGATCAGCTCGCCGCCACGCAGATGCACGGGGGAAAGGATCGAATAGGTGTCATCGTACGTACGGACGGCGGCGGTTCTGTCCGCGGTGCCGATCGTATAGGCGGCCGCCTGATCGGGCATGCGGACGGCGAGGGTAACGGGAGCGAGCACGGCGCCTCCGTCAAATGCGGACGCATCCGAAAGCGGCAGTTTTTCCGTATCGCCCCAAAAGACCGTGATCGGGAAAGACGTGCTGTCCGCGCCGCCGGTTGCCGTGATCCGTCCGTCCAGAAAGAAGCCGTGCGGCATCTTTTTCTGCAAAGCGGACAGTGTGCCGATCTGCATACTGACGGAGAGCGTGACGGAAACGCTCCGACGTGCGCCGACGAGCACCGTTTTCGGCGATTTCGTGATATCGCGGGTAAGGAGTCCCGTCGTACAGCGCACGCCTGTGACGGGCACGGAGGCACCTGTGAGCCGTCCGTTCTCTCCGATCTCATCGGCGGCGAAATCGGCACGCAGGGTATATTTTTTCAGTTCACTTGTCAGATTGGTCAGGGTGATACGCACGCGCACCGAGGAGGAATCCGTCTCAAGCGCGGTAACAGAGACCGCTTCCCCGTACGCTGCCGTTATCACCGCGCGGGGGAACACGCACGCTTCATCGAGCAGACCTGCACCCGCTGTACGGAGAGGATGCAGACTCTCCCCGAACGGACGGGCGGCGGCGGTAAGGATCGCCGTGGCGGCATCTCCGCTTTTGCCCAATGCGTGCAGATACTCTGCGGCTCGGGCACAGTATCCTGCCGCACGCGCTGCCGCGTACTGTGTGCCCGATCGGTAAGCGTAGCCGTCATCCCCTGCCGTGAGGACGTTCTGACCGACGGCGGCAAAGGCTACCGTTCCTTTGAAATCCTCCGTCGTGCCCGATGCCGAAAAGGGAGCGATTCCCTCTTTTTTCTCTTCAAACGTAACCGTATCGGGGGCGTCCCCGCCGGTCAGATACGCGCCGTCCGCCGCATTCACCATAACGGCGGGAATCGGTGAATCGGTCAGTGCCATCTGGGCGACGCCGCTTCCGTTGTCCGCGACGATCATGCCGAGCGCACCTGCCTCAGCGGCATATTTTGCCTTCTCGGAGAAGGAGATCCCGCCGCGCATGACGACAGCGATCGCGCCGCGCACGTCGAGGCTTTCATAATCCGCCGCCTCCCCGAAATTCGGGACACGGAAGATCCTTACCGTTTGTCCCGCGAACGCCTGCCCCATACTGTATCCGAGATAGGTGAGGGAAGAATCCGTATAATAGACGGGGATCTCCCCTGCCGTAAAGGAGAGGATATGCGCATACGGATCACGGGCAGCGGCAACGGTGAGTGCCGAAGGATAGGAAGAAATCTCCGTAAGCGTACCGCGATCCACAAAAGCGGCGGGAGCACTCTGAAGCATGGCACGAACGGCGGCGGACGGCTCGCCCGCGCCTCCGTAGATGGGGATATTCGCCCGATCGGCTTCAGCAAACGCCGCGCGGAGGGTATCCCCTGCCTCCATACGTGTGAAATTCGTAAGGATCACGTCCGCACCGAGCGCGATGGCATCCCGGATTGCCGCGGATGCCGCTTCGGCAATGATCGTATCGTCTCCGTCTTTCGCCGCCTTCATAAGAAGAAGCTGGGCGTTGGGGGCTATGCCGACAAAATCCGACTCGTGCATAACTTTGCCGTCCTCCGTGAGGACATCCCCTGCGCCGAGGTAGTGTCCTGCCGCGACGGACGCGATCTGCGTGCCCGTATCGGTAAGATTTGTAAGATCGGTATCCACGCCGTCCGCGCAGTAATCCAGCGCGAGGGGGATCTTTTCACTGACGTACGCCGATGCATACGCGCGACCGAGCTCGCGGGTGATATCGCTCCGATCCAGCTTCGCCTCGGCGGGGGAGACGGAAAACGCCGGATTCTGCGGATCAAATCCCGCTTCGATGACGGCGATCACCGTGCCTGCGCCCGTATAGTCGGACACGCGGGGGGAGATCTTCTCCTCACGGGATGCGAATACGGGCAAGGCGGGCAGGAGCATCACCGCCGCGCAGGCAATCGCGAGCACACGGACGGAGAGAATGCGTTTGTTTCTTTTCATGATCAGCCCTCCTTCCCGCTTTC
>JAFTUH010000068.1 GCA_017466375.1 Clostridia bacterium
ACAAAGTGGCCTTGGTTTGATAATGTGCGCGAGGATGAACGTTACGCAAAGCTCCTTGCAAAAGCAAAAGAAATGGCTGAAGCAAAATAAATTGTAATCTTCTTATAGCCCCGCCTCGCGGGGCTTTTCTTTGCTTTCTGCATATCAAAAAGCCACCACGAGAAAAACGTGGTGGCTCATTTCAATTTTACCGCTAATTTTGCACGCACTCGGGTGGTTTTATTTTTTGTGAAATCATTCGCGCACGATCTCAATCCGCACGCGAAGCTGGTTCTCGCCGATCGCAGCGTAAGCCCGATAGTGTCCGTTTCTGTTCGCCGCAGTCTTTTCAAGATCCGTGATCTCGCCATCCGTGCTGTATCGGCAAATCCATCCTTCATAGGAAACAGTCAGCGTATGCGCATCCTGTGAAATCGCAGGGTGCGTCTCGCCGTCAAAGCAGAACGCGGGCAGCATATACGCGACGCTTCCCTCCCCCGAAATCTCGATCTGCACGCCGGTTTCGCTGACAGAGTACTGCTCGCGCACGGACCGCCCGTCTGCAAATCGGCACTGCATGGATACGGAAGCGGAGACGGCATCCTTGGTGAGGTTGATCTCCTCGTAGGTGGATGCGCCGTCGGCGGCAAATCTCCATTCCCCGTTCTCCCGAACACCGGCGCAAAGCGAACACCCAAACGGCGTCTCTATATCCACCGTATAGAACGGTGCGCCGGAGCACGGCATCGAGAGGCAGAGCGACGCCGGAGCGCCGGCACGGTGCACGCGGCCGAGTCCGTTTGCATCCTCATCCGGCTCGGCGTTCGTTTCGAATTCGAGCGCGTAACCGCCGCTTTTCAAGAAGATCTTATGGAAATGATCCGTTGTCCGGAAAACGCACGGCGCGGTATCAGCCACATCACCCGCCGGAATCATATCGTCACAGAGAACATATGCCGTATACAGATTGGACGCAACCGTAATCATGTATTTATCAAAATACGCGTAGAATTCACAGCCGTATTTCGTCTCCGTCGGGAAACGGTTTTTGATATGTCGGATCGGCTCTTTGGCGAGCCAGTATTCCGTAACCGCCAAGGCACGGGCGATCGCCGCTTTGAATTTCGAAGCCATCTCTAAATTTCCCTCTTTGGCGTAGCGGGAAGCCTCGTATTCCATGACAATGATGCCGCACGGCTCATTATGCAGAAACTGATTGCTTCGGCCGCCAAACGGCATCTCACCTCTTGAGGACTGCATGGCAAGCGTCAGAAGTCCCGCTTTCTTTAGGCACGCGTCGATCTCGTCATAATACCGACCGCGGTATCCGGCGTGCAGAAGGCAGGCAAACAGCCCTCGGGTAACAAGATCATACAAGATCGGCTGATGGACGTCGGTGTCTTTGGTGTCCATGTACATGCCGTTTTCATCCAGCCACGGCAGCTGCGTCGCGAGCTGCAGTTCGATAAAATCCATAGAGCCGCCGATCCCTGCACGAAGGCGGGCATACTCGCTCACACCGGTGAACAATGCCCAATTTCGCAAATCATCGGTGAGAGACAGCGCAAAACGCGTGTAACAGGCGGTCGGCTCAATCGTGGCAAGATCGGTCTTCCACGCCGAGATTTCCTCATCGGGCAGGATTTTTGCGCGTTCAACCTCCATGATACAGGCGACGATCTCCTGTACGGAAAAATCGTTTGCCGCCTTGACACGTGGGATCGTTTTGCAGCAGAACGCCATCATTTCGCGGAAAAGCGGGAGCAGATCCGTCCGCCGTCCGTGCGCAATCAGGATACCGATATTCGAAGTCAGCCGCGGAAAACCGTGCTCCGTCAGCCCGTTCGTTTTCACATCGGTAAAATAGCGAAGGATGTGCTCATCCGTATAGGCACCGAGGCATTTTTCCATTAAATCGATATATTTTTCTTTCATAGCACACCTCACGCCATCGTTTCCAGCATTTGTTCCGTCACCTCGTACCGCAAAGGGTTACCCGACAGGTACGCCTCAAACTCGTGAAGCATATATTCACCCATTCTGGCGACCTCATCCCCCGCACTTCCTGCAATATGCGGCGTCAGGATACAGTTTTTCAGTGTGTAGAACGGGTGTCCCTCCACAGGCGGCTCAGGATTCGTCACGTCCAGAAGAGCGGTAATATCCTCTCTCTCCGTAAGGATACGCACAAGATCCTCCTCGACGACCTGTGCACCTCTGCCCGTATTGATAAAAACGGCATTTTGACGCATTTGGGAGAACAGCGCGTAGTTAAGCATTCCCCGCGTCTGCGCGTTGTTTGCCAGATGGTTGGATACTGTAAGAGACCGCCTAAACAGCGTCGGCAGATCGCATTTCTGCACGCCGAGCTCCATCGCCTTTTCATCGGGGAGGAACGGATCAAACACGATCACGTTCAGCTTATACGCTTTGAGCATCCGAATCACAAGCTGCCCGATCATGCCCGCGCCGATGATGCCGACCGTCTCGCCGAAGTTTCCTCGGCACGTTTCAAACGCATCACACGCGGCACGACGTCCCTTTTCGTGATACAATCGGCTTGTCAGATAGTACCCCTTATTCGCAAGGATAATCTGCGCGACGGTCATCTCCGCAACAGGCACGGCGTTTGCCGCCCATGCGCTGAATACCTTCACGCCGCACTCCAGGAACGGACGGGCAAACGCCTGCACCGTTCCCGCACCGTAGAAGACGCATTTCAGTTTGGGAAGATACGTACGGATCTCCTCGGCAGAAAACTGCGGCATTCCCCATGTGGAAAACAGAATCTCCGTATCCGCAAATTCGGCAGGTGCAGAAATCACACTCGACTTACTGTACGGAGTTGGATCAAGTTTGGCAATCGCCGAAATGATGTCCGTAATATAGGGAGGAAATACGTTTGCAATATTCTCGGCGCTTTCGCATAAAAACTTTACGTTCATACCGTTACTCCTGCTATCTCTTTCAGTGATTCCGCTTCCTTTTTAAGGGATGCAAGGTTGTCATCGGGCATAAATTCCAAAAGAAGGGTGCGCGGGGTGCTGAATGCCGTCAGATATGCGCGCCACTCCTCCACCGCATCCCCCAACGGAAACCGTTCGTTGCCTTTCCAATGGAAGACGTGGATATGCTCCGCATACGGTGCAATCCGCTTCGCGACCGACATACTTTCCTCCGCCGTCAGCCACTGAAACGGCTGCCAGTACATCCGAAAACGCGGAGAGTTCACCGTCCGCATCAGCTCTACAGCGTCATCGGGATTCTCCGTAAACGTGTGCTGATGGCACTCCATGCAGAGCGTTACACCGTAAACCTCGGCTATTCGTGCAGCACAACGGCACTGATCAAGGAGGGATGTCCTCTCCTTCACGGTCATATTCGCACCTCTTTTTTTGCCGCACCAAAGGCGCAGGATATCTGTCCCGAGCATTTTTGCGGCAGCTATGTATGCAGGCAGCTCCGCAAGCGGTGTCTCGCCCAGTCGAAAATACGTCCCGTAGGAGGAACAGGTGATACCGTACTTTTTCTGTAATTCGGCAATCGCCAAAACACACTCGGTATCCTTACAAGGCGCGTGCACATCGCTTCCCCACTCGATACAGGACAGTCCGACATCTTTCATCGCCTGCAGAATCTCCTCGGGCGTGTGCTCTCTGAACGAGACCGAAACAAGCCCCAGGCGGTACATCATTTTATGCATTTGCCGATCTTCTCCTTTTGTCTTGCAAGCAGTGTTTCAAACCAGAGCTCGGGCGTGGGCATGGGGGAAATCTCCTCCATACGCGATACGCCGTTCTTCGTGAGTGTGCGCGTCTTTCTCACCTCGCCGCCGCTTCTGTCCGGCAGGCGATCCACCAGTGCCGAACCATGCGTACCGATCGCCTGTGCGGAGGCGATCATGGCAGACAGAACGGATCGCTGGGTCAGTGCCATATCGTACAGCTTGAACAGCTCCGCCGTTTCGGACGCGTCACCGATACAAGTCTCTGTAAAGAAATTGTCGCACAGATGTGACACTTTGTCAAGCAGTTTTTTCATTCCATCCGTTGATCGGTCAAAATCGGCGCTGCGGCTCATCTCCGTCTGATACTCCTCGCGAAGTGCCGCAAGATTGCTCACACCGAATCGGATTTCCGGCAGTGAATATTCAGGCGTTTTTATGGCTCTCTCACTGCACTGTGCGATATGCTCAGCCGCACGGAGACTGCCAACCTGTGTGGAATTGAGCGCACTTCCGCCCGGACGGTAGACACCGAACGTGCCTGCCGCCTCGCCCGCGACGTACAGCCCCTGCACGTCGCTTTGCCAATGCGCGTCCACGGATACGCCGCCGTTGCAGTGCTGAGCACAGACGGCGATCTCAAGTTTTTCCGTATACAGATCAATGCCGTGCGATGCATACAGCTCAATCGCCCCGACGTTCATCTTCGCAAGACGCTCGATCGGTGTACCGAACAGAGCTTCCGATTTTTCCAGATAGGTGTACGCCTCCACGGGAAGGACAGAAAATCCGTTCTCCAGCCCGCGCGGATTGTGCATGAAATCGAGGTAGACACGTCTTCCCTTTTTGATCTCCTCGGCTGCGAGCAGATCGACACGGGAGGAGCCGTCCGCCTTCCGCGTATCAAACGGCCACTGATACCCCTTCAGAAAGATCAGCCCAAGGGAGTCATCCCCCAATGCGTCATACAGAAATTCGCGCTCGTTTCCGTCGGTATCCACGGAAATGTACCGCGGCAGAACCTGCTGATAGGTGCCGGAAAGATTCCAGCGGAAGGACGTGCTGGCGATCCCGTACTGCCACTCCTCCATATTGGAAAGCGTCGCGCCTGCGTCGATAGCAAGTCCCGTCGCGCCGTGCTGGCTTTCGGGATAGACTGTATTTTTATAGATCCCCGCCGGACCGCCCGTGCAGAGGATCACGTTCTGACAGCCGATCACCGAGCACTCACCCGTAACCGTAGAGACCGCGGCAATTCCCGTAACTGCGCCATCCTCCGTCAGAATCTTCACAACACGCTGAAAATCGATGATCTCGATTCCCTTTGCAAGCACCGAGCGCTCCAGTGCTTCGGTCATGTATTTGGACGTAAGCGGACCGCAGGAAGTCGCACGGCTTCTCGGATCGTGATCCGTTTTGTATCCGGCGTATTCCCCGTATTCGTTTGTGGGGAACGGCACGCCAAGCTCCACCAGCCGCATGAAACACCGCGTGGAATATGCCGCTTCGGCAAGCGCATGCTCGCCCATGACACCGCCGCCTGCGTACAGCGTATCCGCCATCTCGCGCACGCTGTCACCGTCGCCGCCGCACAGGGAGAGCTTATAATACGTCTGTTTGTCGCTTCCCGTATTGCGGGAGGTACCCATGAATCGCCCTTCGGTAATGATGGCGATATCCCTGATCCCGAAATCGTACAGTCTGTCCGCCGCATTGAATCCGGCACAGCCTGTTCCAATGATAACCGTGTGAAACTGTTTTTTCATAATTTTCTGATGTGCATGCCTCCGTCAAGAATAAAGGACTGTCCCGTAGTATAGCCGAACGTGCCGTCACAGAGCGCAACGACCGCTTTGGCGATATCAGCGGGCTTTCCCCAGCGTCCGAGCGGCACAAGTCCGCCTTCGATCAAACGGTCATATTTCTCCTTGACGGCGGCGGTCATGCCTGTTTCGATAATGCCCGGGCAGATCTCGTTGACGGTGATGCCATCTGCCGCGAGCCGGTCGGCAAACAGCTTGGTAATCATGGACACACCTGCCTTGGAGATACAGTACTCACCACGACTCGTGGAGCTTGTATACGCCGAGCAGGAGGAGATGTTCACGATCGCACCGCCATTGCCCTGCTCCACCATTTTGTTTGCCACCGCCTGCGTCAAAAACAGCGTTCCCTTCGTATTGATTCCCATGACGAAATCGTAGCTCTCCTCCGTCATCTCGAGAATATCGCGGCGCACCTTGGGCGCAACGCCGGCGACATTGACAAGCACGGAGATGCACCCTTTTTCCGCCGCGGCATCGACAAGGGCACGTCTTGCCTCCGCGTTGGACAAATCTCCTTTGACATAGGTGAAATCACATCCCGAAAAATCGGAAAGATCCTGTGCCTCCACGACATCCATACCGACGACCGTATATCCGGCACGGCAAAGGAACAAAGCACTCTCCTTACCGATTCCGCCGAGAACTCCTGTGACAATTGCAATTTTCATCCTTGTATCTCCTTATAAAGTTTTTGATAATATGCATTGAACACCGCGCAGCCGGACACCTGACCGTGACGCATCAGCTCCGTGCATTTCGAACAGGTGAGGCACGTCTTTTTTGCGTCAAACATGCCGCGCAGATAATCCCTGTAAAACATCGGATACGCGATCCACAGCCGTCCGTATCCGACGAGATCGCACACGCTTTCGGTGAGCTGCCGTTCGGACTCTGCGATCACGTCGCCGCGGTAGTAGGAAAGTCCCGAGCCGACCACGGTAAGAGACGGAAACGTCTCCTTCAGATGCTTTTCGACCTCAATGAAGCGCGTAAGTCCTGCATCGGGCGTCTCAGGCGGGATGTATCCGCCTTTTCTGTACGGACGGTTGACGTGCGGATTATAGTACGGATTACCAAGGGTGACGTTCAGAATCTGTATCCCCTCTGCGATCATCTGCGCGATCAGTCGGTCGGGCTCCGTAAGATCGAGTGTATTCTCCGCCGTTGTACCGAATCCGTACGGATACGGCACCATATCTGCGACGCTCAGCCGAGTGGTAAGCAGCATATCTGCGGGAATCACCTTCTTCACGGCACGGAGGCAGTCGAAATACAGCCGTGTGCGGTTTTCAAAAGAGCCGCCGTAGCGTCCCTCTCTCGTAAACGCCGAAAGCATCTCCTGCAAGAGATACCCGTGACACGATTTCACGTCCACGCCGTCAAATCCCGCCTCCACGGCGAGGGATGCGGACGCGGCGAATTTCTCAGGTAGCGTATCGAGATATTCGTCCGTCACGATATTCTCATCCGTCACAGGACGGGTCTCCTCATAGATCGGGTGTCGGTATGCAATCATCGGCGTAATGCTCTGTCTGCCCGAATGGGTTAGTTGCAGAATGAACACGGGCGAGATCCCGCACTCCTCCTCGGCGATTCGCCGCAATTGTGCAAGAAGCGATCGGAACTTCGGCAGATTCTCTTTTGTGAGCATCATCTGACGCGGATTCGTCCGTCCCTCGGGACAGACCGCGTTTGCTTCAAACCAGATTACGCCTGCCGCGCTTTTTGCCGCTTTGATATATTTCTCCACCGTAAGCACGCTCGGGCTTCCGTCCGTCAGACAGTCACACCCCTCCATGGGCTGCAGAACCACACGGTTCGGAATCTTCGTTTTTCCGATTTCTATCGCTGATCCGATCATTTCGTCACGCTTACTCCTTTGGTTTTTCTTACATTATAGCAAACAATAAAAGAAATTAATATAGTTTTATTTGCAGAATATATTGCATTTCTTGCAAATCCGTTGTACAATATCCGTAAGGAAAGGAGTGAGGGGAATGAAACACGTGTTCAAGGCAGGAGCGTACACGCTCGAGTACACGGAAAGCCGTGCGGACACGCCCGTCATCTGGGAGAATCACTGCCACACGGAATTCGAAATGATCGCCGTACTGGAGGGAGACATCAGCGTTCTGCTGGAGGGACGACACTACCGCCTCACAGAGAATCAGACAGTGATTATCCCGCCGCTGTTCTACCACACCGTGACGGCAAACAAAAAAGGCGTATACCGCCGGGTGACAGCGCTCTTTGATCCCGGGGCGATCCCTTCCGTTCTGCAGCCGCATTTTCTGAAGAAGGACGCGTATCTGACACCGTTTTACTCCTCGCAGGGCGGCGAGCTGAAGCGGATCTGCCAGACGGGAGATCCCGTGTTTTACGAGCCGCTTTCGCAGAGCTTGATGACGCAGATTCTGTACGAGGATGCCCGTGCCGAGCGAAGCGACGCCGCAGTTGAGACGGACAGTTTTCTGCACGAGATCATCTCCTACATCGATGCACATCTATGTGAAAAGATCCTGCTTGACGATCTCGCCGCGCACACCTCGCGCTCGAAATCCGCCGTCTGTCATCTCTTTACGGAAAAAATGAGCATCTCCCCGAAGCAGTATATCCTGCAGAAAAAGCTCGCGCTGGCGCACAAGCGGATCACGGAGGGGACGCCGCCGACCCTTGCCGCCATGCAGGTGGGGTACGAAAATTACAGCAGTTTTTACCGTATGTATCAAAAACTGCTGAAAACGGCTCCGTCAGCCGGCGGCAAACGGAAAGATACGCATTGAAACACACGCCAGGGGAGCGCTGCTCCACCGCATCAAGCACGGTCATTCCTTCGGCAGCGCAAAGCCATAGACTCGCTGATTACCAAGCACGAATAAAACAGCTAAAAGCCCGCTTTCCCTTGATAAGGAAGGCGGGTTTCTCTTTTTTCTCCGTTTTTTATACTGCCATATTGAACGAATCCCGTCTGTATGCTTAACGGAATCCGTCCGTACTCTATTGACAACGATTGCACTGTGTATTAAAATGAAATCAACAGGAAATCGCACGCCGAAGGAGGGATTGTATGATGCCCGAAAAAACGCCGTACTCCCTGTATTTTCCCGTCAGACTCGGAGAAGCAAAGCTTTTTGTTTACGTAGACGAGAATCTCAGAGCGGAGAAAGACAAGTGCACCTCCGCACCGCACAGTCACCATTTTTATGAACTGAAATACGTCGATGCCGGCGGATCTGCACAGGAAATCGACGGTGTCACTTACATGATGCGCCCACGGGATTTTATCCTGATCCGTCCGGGCGAATATCACTACCAGGACCCCGCGCTCACCCTCGATACGGTGGTCCAGTACAGCATGCGTTTCGAGATTATCAAACAGTCACCGAACAGCTCCGCCAATGAAGAAAAAGCGCTCTATGCGCTGACTGCCCTGCTCTCCTCCACCCGATCTGTAAAAGACACATCCGGCGTGCTGTCCCATATGTTCAAGCGGCTCGTGCATGAGATTTCCCGCAAGGAGGACGGCTACGTCAGCAATATGCAGATGATCGTCTCGCTTATCCTGACCGAATTCGTGCGGCTTACAAAACAGAATATCAAGCCGCTGTTCCCTTCCGAGGACGTCAAATACAGCGGATTCATGATTACGAAGCTGGAGCACTTCTTCTCCCGCCGATGCTACGTTCACAATATCAAAATCGAAGATCTGGCGGCAGAGATCAACTTCTCCCCCCGCCATACGGCACGGCTTCTCAAACAGATTTACGGACTGACGTTTTCGGAAAAGCTGAACGAAGTCCGGATTCGCCGTGCCGCACACAAGCTGATCCATTCCACCGTGAAAATCGAACAGCTCAGCCATGACTGCGGATTCAACAGCACGGCGTATTTTTCCACCTGCTTCAAAAAGATTCACGGCATAACACCAACCGAATTCAGAGAAAAAGCCGTACTCGGCAAGGAGGATACACCGTATGCTGAATGAGAGAACGATATCAACCGATTTGTGCGTCGTCGGCGGAGGTATGGCCGGTATTTGTGCCGCGATCGCAGCCGCACGGCACGGAGCCCGCGTCGTTCTGATGCAGGAGCGGCCTGTGCTCGGCGGAAACGCCTCGTCCGAAAATCGGATGTGGGTATGCGGTGCACACGGAAAGAACAACCGCGAAACAGGCATTATCGAGGAGATCATGCTGGAGAATCTGTACCGAAATCCCACGAAAAACTTCTATATTTGGGATTCGATCCTGCTCGATTTCATAAAGCGTGAATCCAATATCACCCTGCTTCTCAACACGACGTGCATGGACGCCGTCACGGAATCGGGCAAGTACGCGCACGGACGCGACAGGCGGATTCTTGCCGTCAAGGGGTATCAGATGACGACGCAGACCTTTATCACGGTCACCGCTTCGTATTTCGCCGACTGCTCGGGTGACAGCATTCTCGCCCCGCTTACCGGTGCCGCTTTCATGTACGGACGCGAATCAGCAGAGGATTTCGGTGAGCAGACGCACGTCAAAGAGCGCGACCGTGCCGTGATGGGCATGAGCTGCCTGATTCAGGGGCGGCAGACGGAGCGAGAGGTTCCGTTCATCCCGTCCGAGTTTGTGACAAAACTCACGGAGGAGGACGTCCAAAACCGCCCGATGGATATTTACGATCCGACGGAAAACTTCTGGTATCTGGAGCTTGGCGGACTTGAAAACACGATCGACAACGCCGAGGAGACGAAGGAGAAGCTCATCCCTCTCGCGCTCGGCGCGTGGGATCACATCAAAAACAGCGGCAGATACGACGCGAAAAACTGGGAGCTGGAATTCCTCGGATTTCTGCCCGCCAAGCGCGAATCGCGACGCATGAAGGGCGAATACATCATCTCCCAGAAGGATATCTCGGAGAACACGGTATTTGCGGACACGGTTGCTTTCGGCGGCTGGCCGATTGACGATCATTATCCTGCCGGCTATTATCACAAGGGCACGCCGAACACGGACATCCACACGCCTGCACCGTACTGCCTTCCCTACCGCGCGCTCTATTCGTCGCACGTTGAGAATCTCTTCTTCGCCGGACGGAACATCAGCATGACGCACATGGCGATGAGCAGTATCCGCGTTATGGCGACCTGCGGTCTGCTCGGACAGGCGGTCGGCTGTGCGGCTGCAATCGCGACTGCGCACGGCACTACTCCGCACGGTGTGTATCTCGACCACCTGAAAGAGCTGCAGGGCACACTCATGGAGGACGACTGCTTTTTGCCGCATTTCAGGAGAGAGATCTCCGCACTCTGTCAGCAGACACCGATTCTCGGCGGAGACGGATCTTTACGCTCGGGCGAGGATCGCGCCAACAGAATCTACGGAACGGAGACGTGCGGAATCCCGATTACAAACGGAGAAACTGTCTCCTATACCTTTGACGGATATGAGAGCGTACAATCGGCACATATCGTATTTGACAGCGATTTGGAGAGGGACACGCTGGAGGGGCATTGGTGCGAGCGAAAGCACGTCACCCGTGCAAACGTCCTGCTCGACAGCCCGATGATGTACGTTCCGAAAACGCTCTGCCGATCCTTTACCCTCACAGCCGAGACCGCGGACGGCGAAATCACGCTTCTGTTCGCCGAAAACAACCTGAAGCGTGCCTATCACGTCATCATTGACAAGCCGATCCGCGCTTTGAAGCTGACCGTGCGCGAAAACTGGGGCGGCACGGAAATGACGCCTGTTATTTCTTTTGACTTTCACTAATACTGCAGGGAGAATACTATGGAATTACATATGAGAGAGAGCCGCGTGCTCAGAAAACTCCGCGCCGGCGAGGTTGCCACTTCTATTAAGCTGAACATGGGAGATCCCCGCGTCGTCGAAATGGCGGCGATGTGCGGATTCGACTGCATCTGGCTGGATCTGGAGCACGTTCCGAACGATATGTCCGGGATCGAAAACATGATCCGTGCCGCAAAAATGTACGATGCCGACGTCCTGACGCGCGTTTCCAAAGGATGCTACAGCGATTTCATCCGTCCGCTGGAGGCGGATTCTTCAGGCATCATGGTACCGCATCTGATGAGCCTGAAGGAGGCAAAGGAAATCGTGTACTACACCAAATTTCATCCTGTCGGACGCCGCCCGATCGACGGCGGAAACGCAGACGGAAAATTCTGTGCCGTCAACGCAGCGGACTATATCCGTGAGGCGAACGAACAGCGCTTTGTCGTCGTCCAGATTGAGGATCCCGAGCCGCTTGCCGAGCTGGAGGAGATCTGCGCCCTCCCCGGTCTTGATATGATCTTCTTCGGACCTGCCGATTTTGCGCAGGGTGCGGGCGTTCCTTGCGACATGGGCAATGAGATCGTGCTCGAAACACGCAAACGCGTTGCCGAATGTGCGCGCCGCCACGGAAAATTCGCCGGCACGGTGGGCGGTGTGCAAAATCAGGACATGCTGATTGACATGGGGTACCAGTTCATCAATCTCGGCTCGGACGTGCGCGCGCTGTACTCATATTTTTCAAATATCACCGAGCAGTGCTCCGGCAAAAAAGCCAAATAAACAAGAAAAACCTTCGGTCTGCAGTCCGCTCCGGGCATACATAAAAATATATTGTACAAAAATACCGTTTCCGTCTTGACAAGAAAAGCAAAAAGTGTATAATAATATTTATAAAATTGTTGGGCACAAACAATGCCGATGGGAGACAGTATGAAACTCTACATAACACGGCACGGTCAGGTTGGCGTCAACGCCGAATATCTGAACGGAAACGCTTTTTTACCGAGAGGCGAAATGAATCTGTCCGACCTCGGACGGGCGCAGGCTGCCATGCTCGGCAAATTTCTTGCTAAGAGGGGCTTCAGCGGGAAAATTCTTTCTTCTCCGCTTTGGCGAACGATGGAAACGGCGGAAGCGATTGCAGCGGAAACCGGATCGGTCATTGTTCCGACGCCGTTTATGCATGAAATCTTCAACGATCAGGAGATTCTCGACGCATACCGCGGTCTGACGATCGAGGAACTGAAAGAACGCTACCCGCACACGGCCAAGGACGCGACCATCGAGTATCCGTGGTGGCCGAAGCAGACCGAAACAGGTAAGGACGTACTGGCGCGGGTGAGCGCCGGCATCGATGCTCTGCTCGCCGAGTTGGGCGACACCGATGAGGAAATTTTGCTCGTCGGTCACGGTGCTTCCTCCGGCGAGGCGGATGAGTATCTCAATCTGAATCCGGACGGCATGCTCTGGAACTGCTGTCTCAGCATGTACAACAGCAAGAATCCGCGGGAAAGCTTCGGTAAGAACGTTTCGTTTCTGAACGAGGATATGATTACCAACAATAAACTGAAATGCTCGGATTACACGTTTGATGAAAAGGAGCTGGATTCGTTTGCCGCTCAGCGCCGGCTGCCGGACTGAGGTGCAGACAGAACCGAAAGGAGATTCTTATGAAACTGTACGTAACACGCCACGGTCAGGTGGCAGACGACGCGGATTATTTTGACGGCGATGCCGCTTTGCCGGTCGGTGAGGTGCCGCTGTCCAAGCTCGGTCGGGAGCAGGCTACCCTGCTCGGCAAATTCCTTGCCAAAAGAAACTTCCGCGGCAAGATTCTCGCCTCCCCCCTCATCCGTACGATGGAGACGGCGGAGCTGATCGCTGCCGAAACCGGTGCGACGATCTATCCGACGGAATGGGCACGGGAATATTTCGGCGATCAGGCGTTTATCGATTCCTACCACGGCTCGACGATTGACGATCTGAAAAAGCTGTTCCCGCATGTTGCCGAGGATGCGACCCTTGCGTATCCGTGGTGGTCGCTGAAGGCGGACACGCACGAAAGCGCCAAAGAACGCGTTATCGAAGGCGTTGACAAGCTGATTGCCGAATACAAGGACACCGACGAGGAGTTTTTGTTCGTCGCGCACGGTGCCTCTGCCGGTGCTGCCAATATCCATCTGAATCTGAAGCGCGGCGGTTTCCTCTGGAACTGCTGTATCGGTATGTATGACTCCAAGCATCCGGAGAATAATTACGGCAAGAACATCTCCTTCCTGCCGGGACAGATGGTCACCGCAAACGCGAGACGGGCACTGACCTTTGAAATCCCCGAGGACAGCACCGCTCCCCTCGGCATCCAAATCCCCGAGGAAGTCATGCAGACGAAAAAATTCAAGCTTCTGCACATCGGCGACACCCATTCTGCAACGTATATGTTCTATAAGCAGCTGATCCGCCTCGTTAAGCCGGATGTGATCATCCATACGGGCGACACAGCGGATGAGGACAAGGTGAGCCGCGATATGGAGGCAAGAGATCCGTACCGCATGAAGGTAAAGATGCTTGCCGATATCCTCAAAGCGGCAAACTGCCCGATCTACTGGATCCCCGGCAACAACGATCTGACCGAGGAGATGCCGACGCTTGCACCGGATTGGAAAATCGTACAGCCCGACACGGTGCTCGAAATCGAAGGCGCGACGTTCTGCGTTGCCCACTCGTTCGATCAGCTCACCAAAAAGGCGGATTACTACCTCTACGGTCACGGCTGTGTGGGCAAAAGCCGCGAGCATGAGCTCACCCTCAAAGGAGAGGACGGCATCTGCCTGAACAACATGTGGAGCATCCACGTAATGACGCTCCCCGACAGAGAGATCTTCCATATCGAAACACCCGACTGACACACAGCTCCCCATCGAAAACGGTGGGGAGTTTTTTACTGCATACAATACAGGTAATATTCATCGCAAAAAACGGAAATACTACTTCACAAAAGCAAGAAGGCAGAAATCCGATCAAAACACTTCCTATTATATATTAATATAACACGGACGGAGTCTGTTATCTGTATGAACTTTCGATGAACAACCATGAACAAATATGTTAACAATCGGTTAAATCTATTGCTTTATCCGGTGTAGTGTTATATAATAAACTAAATCTTAATGATTTAATCTTAGAAAGGAAAATTACCATGAACACCAAGAAAAGAATTCTGGCCATGCTCCTGGCAGCAACCATGCTGTTGCCGCTCGCCGCATGCAGCAAAGACCCCGTTGACAACCCCGACAACCCCGATACCCCCGGTAATGAAGTTGTAGACGTTCTCACCGACGGCAAGGACTATACGTACAACACGTATACCGCTACTTCTCCCTCCAACTGGAATGAGCTCACCTATCAGGATAACAATGACACCCAGATCATGAGTTATATCGGCTCTTCCTTCTACAACTACGATTTCAAGTTCGATGAGAACGGCGAAATCCTGCCCGGCGAATTCGTAATGGAATTCGACGCAGCAACCGCACTTGAGGACGTTTCCGCTGACTATGTCGGCACCAAGTGGAATGTCCCCGAAGATGCTAAGGGCTATGCTTACAAGATCACCCTCCGTGAGGACCTCATGTGGGACGATGGCACGCCCATCAAGGCTGAGGACTTCGTATGGACGATGCAGCAGCAGCTCGATCCTCTCTTCCAGAACTACCGTGCTGACTCCTTCTACGCAGGCGCTACGATCATCGTAAACGCACAGGAGTACGTCATGCAGGGTCAGAACGTTGAGGCTGTTGACAACTCTCAGACCGGTAAGTATGCACTTGCTGACCTCGTTAAGGGCGACGACGGTGTTTACACTCAGCCCGACGGCAAGGCTATCTACTTCGCACTGAACGATCCTCTCGCATGGTGCAGCGGCAAGACCGTTACCCAGTACTCTTCTTACATGGATGCTGATGCATTTGCTGCTCTTCAGGAGCTCGCAGATGAGAAGGGCCGCGTAGCAGTTACCGACGAGACCATCGCTCTCGTAACGAAGCTCATCGACACCGAGGACTGGGGCAATGAGCCTCCGGAAAATGTTCCGTACTACATGGTTTACGCCTTCACGTATCCGGAAGTTGACTTCGCTGACGTCGGTATCTTCGTTGGCGACACCGACTACGAGCTCGTTATCGTTCTCGCTAAGTCCCTTCCCCTTCTGAAGGATGACGGTTCCCTCTCCTATCAGGCAGCTTACAACATGGCTTCCCTTCCTCTCGTTCACAGAGAGAAGTTCGAGGCCAGCAAGATCGCTCCCTCTGAGGGCACCACGCTCTGGACCTCCAACTACAACTCCAGCGTTGAGACCACTGCAAGCTGGGGTCCGTACAAGCTCGAGAGCTTCCAGTCCGGTAAGCAGTACGTTCTTGTAAGAAACGAGAACTGGTACGGCTACAAGATGGAAGAGAACAAGGGCCTCTACCAGGCCGACAGAATCGTCTGCGATACCATCAAGGAGTGGAACGCTGCATGGCTGAAGTTCCTTGCAGGTGAAATCGACGGTATCGGCATCGACGTATCCGTTGCAGATGACTACAAGGGTAGTGATCGCGCATACTTCACGCCCGATGACTACGTTCAGTCTCTCCAGCTCCAGTCCAACGTGGAGCAGCTGAAGGCTCGCGAGACCGATGGCGTGAACAAGTCCATCCTCGGCTACGCTGACTTCAGAAAGGCAATCTCCCTTTCCATCAACAGAAACGACTTCGCTACGAAGACCACCACGTCTTCCCTCGAAGGCTTCGGTCTGTTCAACTCCATGCACTACTATGACGTTGAGAACGGCGGCGTTTACAGAAACACCGACGAAGCTAAGCAGGTTCTCTGCGACATCTACAACGTAAATCCCGCAGATTACGAGAGCCTTGACGTAGCTGTAGATGCCATCACCGGTATCGATCTCGCAGCAGCTAAGGAGCTCTACACCAGCGCATACAACGCAGCTCTCGAAGCAGGCGACATCAAGGCTACCGATAAGGTTGTTCTTACCTTCGGTACCAGCACTATCAACGAGGTTGTTCAGAGAAGATATGACTACCTCGCAACTGCTCTGAAGGATGCCGTTGTCGGCACTCCTCTTGAGGGCAGACTTGAGATGGAGCTGAAGGACTTCTCCGACGCATGGGCAAACGACTTCCGTGCAGGCGCATATGACGTATGTATGGGTGGTTGGACCGGTGCCGCTTGGGATCCCGGCTACTTCCTCCTCGCTTACCTCAGCCCCGGATACATGTACTCCAAGGCTTGGGATACCGCAGGCACGCAGATGACCTTCACCATGAAGGGTGTCGGCGAGAACGGTGAGGACATCACCGAGACGATGGGTCTGCTTGACTGGTACAACTGCCTCAACGGTGCAGCTGATGCCAAGTACGACTGGAGCGCAACCGCGCTTGAGCAGTCTCAGAGACTCCAGCTCATCGCAGCGCTTGAGAAGGAAGTTCTCAAGGCATACTACACTGTACCTCTTTACAACAACTTCAGCGCTTCCCTCCTCTCCTACAAGGTTGACTACGTAACTTACGAGTACAACACCTTCATGAGCTACGGCGGAGTGAAGTACATGACCTTCAACTTCGACGATGAAGGCTGGACCGCAGAGGTTGCTAAATACAACGGTGAATTGAACTACAAATAATTTATCGTCTTAATGTAATCGAGATTGAGGGATAGTTTCATAACTATCCCTCTTTGTCGATTCATACACTGACAAAAGGAGATTACAAAAATGTATATGTTCAAATATATTTGTAAAAGAATTGGTCTGATGATCATGACTTTTACGATTATTTTTGTAACTTGCTTTGTATTGATCAAGCTTCTTCCGGTCGATTATTCTGTTGGATTTGGCGAGGATACAGCAAAAATTGAGAATATGCTCAAATCTCGAGGATACGATAAACCGATCCCCGAGCAGTTCATTCTGTACATGAGAAGAATTTTCCTGGACGGTGACTTCGGCATTGGCTTCCGTATGCCCGAATACCGCGGTCAGCCCGTTTGGAGTGTCTTTATCGAAAAACTTCCCCCCACGATTTTAATTAACATCTATTCGTCTCTCCTCGCGGTTCCCGTAGGAATCGCACTCGGCATCTTTGCCGCGCTTAAGAAAAACAAATGGCAGGACCATCTGATCAGCACCGCTGTCATGGTCGTTATTTCTGTGCCCTCTTTTGTCTACGCGACGCTGCTTTTGTATATCGTCTGCTTCAAAATGAGTGCATTACCTTTGAATATTGCGTCTTTTGCGGATGTCATCAAAGCTTATCCGGAAAAGAATTTGGTATATATCCCCGGAACATTTAACTGGTCCTTGTATTTCAACTCAAAAATGTTCCTCTCCATGCTCCCTGCCGTGTTCAGTATGGCGTTCGGCTCCATCGCCGGCTACGCCCGCTTCACCCGTGCGGAGCTGACGGAGGTTCTGACGAGTGAATTCATGCTCCTGGCAAGAACAAAAGGTCTCACCAAATCGCAGGCTACGGTCAGACACGCACTGCGCAACTCCATGGTGCCGATCTTCCCTTCCATCATCGGTGAATTCATCAGCGTTCTCTCCGGCTCTCTCGTTATCGAGAACATCTTCTCCATCCCCGGCGTCGGCGGTCTATATCTGGCTGCCATCAACGCCAAAGACTACGATTTCTTCATGATGCTGTCCGGCTTCTACCTGCTGGTAAGCCTTGTGGCAAGCCTTGTCATCGACCTGTCCTACGGCGTCATCGATCCGAGAATCAGAATGGGGGCAAAATAAATGAAAGCACAAGATTATCAGATTTCCAAAGAAAAATTTGTTTTCCATTCGACGGGTGAAAACCTCCACGACAAAAAGCTAGATACCAAACCGGTTTCGTATTTCAGAGATGCGCTGAACCGCTTTGCCAAAAACAAAGCTTCCATTCTCGCAGCCATTATCATCGGTCTTCTCGTACTGTTTGCCATCTTCGGTCCGATCATCTCTCCCTTCACCGTTTCCTATGAGGATGCAAACTACGCATACGTCCTTCCGAGAAACAAGATGTTCTACAATCTCGGCATCCACTTCTGGGACGGCGGTCAGGAGAAGGAAGTCAACAAGGCGACCTTCGACCTGTATAAAGGCATCGAGCAGGAAACAGGCCGTACCGTTATCATGACGGAGCCGAAGCTCCATGAGGAAGAGTACATGGGCAAGATGTCCACGCTGTACACCTTCCGTCTGGATACGTACAATGCGGTTGGCGTAAAGTACGAGCTTCTCACCACCGAGGAATATCTGGCGCTCCAGCAGTACCAGGATGAACACAACGTACAGATCATCTTCCCGATCACCGAGCCGAAGCTTCGCCCTGAAGCGGAGCAGGACCGCGCAAACGCCAACATCTGGTACCAAACCAAGCTCGGCGGCGGCCGTAAAACGGCGATCGTGTACGATAAAGACGGTAATTTCATTCCGATCTATCAGCCGAATGACGGCAAGGATATGTACACCAGTAAAATGTACTGGGAAGGCGACGAAAAGCTCTACAACTATGCCGAAGCAAAATCCGGCGGACGCTGGAACGTGCGCGTAGACTACCGCGAATACTACATCTACAAGCATGCCATCGCGAATGACGGCATCACCGAGCCGAACTTCATCCTTGGCACGAACAACGCCGGCAAGGATCTCTTCACCTGTCTTGCCAGCGGTGCAAGATTCTCCTTCATTCTGTCTGTCGTCGTTGCATCCGTCAATCTGTTCGTCGGTGCAATCTACGGCTCCATTGAGGGATACTACGGCGGCAAAACCGATATCGTCATGGAGCGAATCGTTGAGATCCTCTCCTCGGTTCCTTTCGTTATCGTTATTACCCTTCTGCGCTACCACTTCAACGTCGATCATGTGGTTATTCTGTTTATCGCCTTCTTCCTGACAGGATGGACAGGCATGGCAGGCAGAACGAGAATGCAGTTCTACCGCTTTAAGAATCAGGAGTACGTTCTCGTGGCTCGCACCCTCGGCGCAAAGGACTCCCGTATTATGTTCAAGCATATCTTCCCCAACGCAATCGGCACTTTGATCACCAGCAGCGTACTTGTAATTCCCGGCGTTATCTTCTCGGAGACAAGTCTGAGCTACCTCGGTATCATCAACCTGAATACCGGCGACATGACGAGCGTAGGTACGCTCCTTGCTACGGGTCAGAACTATCTCTTCACGTATCCGCACATGATTCTCTTCCCCGCTGTTTTCATCAGCCTTCTGATGCTCAGCTTCAACCTGTTCGGCAACGGATTGCGTGATGCGTTCAACCCCTCGCTCAGAGGCACGGAAGAATAAGGAATTACAATTAAGGATTGCTGCGATACGCGCGGGACACCCCGGCATATCTGCAGCAGAAAGGAATGGTCATATCTATGGATAAGAAATTAGAAGTAAAGAACCTTCAGATATCCTTCCGTACGCAAGGTGGTATCGTAAAAGCCGTTCGCAATATCTCCTTTGATCTCTACAAGGGAGAGACGCTGGCGATCGTAGGTGAATCCGGCTCCGGAAAATCCGTAACGAGTAAATCGATCATGGGTATTCTGGCGGGCAACTCGATCGTTGAAGGCGGCGAAATCCTGTACGACGGACAGGATCTGCTCAAAATATCGGAGGAAGATTTTCACAAGCTCCGCGGCGATAAGGTCGCAATGATTTTCCAGGACCCGATGTCCAGTCTGAACCCGATCATGCGTGTCGGTCAGCAGCTGACAGAGGCTATGATCCTGAAAGCAAAAACCGGTAAGAAAAACGCAAGACACGCGTTCAACACCCTTTTGAAGCTGCTCGGCGATAACATCACCGCCGCAAATGCGGATGAGGGTATCGAAATCGCGGCACAGGTCGCTGAAAAGCTTGCAAAATTCGACGCATTCTGCGTAATGGCTACGAAGATCGAACGCGAATTCAATGAGGCGTACGGTAACGCCATGCAGCTTGACATGGATCTCGAAAACACACTCCTCATGCTCGAAAAGCACCGTGAGTTCGATCTCAAGGCAGAGCTGAAGCACCTCAAGAAGCTGTTTATTCTCTCTTACAACCAGTACGTGGTTGTTCAGGACGGGAAAGCAAACGGTTGTGTGGAAAAACTCGCCGCGCTGATCTCTGCAGGCAAGCAGGCGGACAAGAACGCTGTGGCAGAAACGCTTCGCGAGCTCCATGCAATCGTTAAGGAAGCACTGGAAAAAGAACGCCCGAACTTCTTCACGCTCGGGTATTATCTCACCGCCAAGCCCGCTGATCTGCAGTGGACTGCCGTTCACGAGATGAATATTCTGACGAAGGAATTCCTGGACAGAGATTTCATGCTCGATTTCATCGCAATGGCAGAAAAGGGCGTCGCTTTCTCGCACAGAAAATCCATCGAGAAGAAGAAGGATTGCATTGCCGATCTCGAAGAGGCACTCGCCTACTTCAAGGACAGCAAGATTGAGGAAGCCAAATCCAAGGAATACCTCACCAGACTGAGCGGCAAGGTGGAAAAGGCAATCGACCGGCTGAGAGTCAAAAAGGAAAGCGTTGAGTACGTCTTCCATTCCGCCCTCGCCACCTCCATCAAGGAATACTTCGAAGGAATCAAGAGAAATCCCATTGAGGAAAAGAAGTACCTGAGAAACAAGGCAAAATATGACGCGGTCGTCAAAAAGGGTGGGCAGCCCGACTGGGTGCTGGCACCGCAGGTCGTGATCGATCTCGATCTGAAACGCGCCAACATCTGTAAGGTAATCGAAAGCCTGCTCGCTCATTACAATGACAATATCACAAACGCGGACAGCTTCGACGCAAACGCACACGTTCTTGAAATCATCGATTTCCTGAAGGATCAGGCGTCCAAGCTCGTTGTCAAGATGAACAAGACCATCGCCAAGGCTAAGGCTATCAAGCTGATGAAAGAGGTCGGTATCCCTGAGCCTACCACCCGCTTCAATCAGTACCCGTTTGAGTTCTCGGGCGGTATGAGACAGCGTATCGTTATCGCAATCGCGCTGTCCGCTAACCCCGACATCCTCATCTGCGACGAGCCTACCACAGCGCTTGACGTTACGATCCAGGCACAGATTCTGGAGCTGATCAACAACATCAAGAAAGAGAGAAATCTCTCGGTTATCTTCATTACGCACAACATGGGCGTAGTCGCCAACATGGCAGACAGAATCGCCGTTATGTACGCCGGTAAGATCGTGGAGCACGGCACCGCCGAGGAGATCTTCTACGAGCCCGCACATCCCTACACGTGGGCACTCCTCAGCAGTATGCCCGACCTCCACACTACCGAAAAGCTGGAGTCCATCCCCGGCACGCCGCCGAACATGATCTACCCGCCCAAGGGAGACGCTTTTGCGGCACGAAACAAATATGCGCTTGAGATCGATTTCGAAATTGATCCGCCGCTGTTTGAGATCACGCCTACCCACTACGCCGCAACGTGGCTGCTTCATCCGAACGCACCTAAGGTCGAGATGCCGCAGCTGATCCAAGCCCGCATCCAACGCTTGAAGAAGGAAAGAGGAGAATAACATGGAAAAAGAAGTCTTGTTAAGTGTTCAGAATCTCCAACAGTACTTCAAGCTCGGCAAACGGGAGCTGAAAGCGGTTGACAACGTCAGCTTCGATATCTACAAGGGCGAGGTTTTCGGCCTCGTAGGCGAGTCCGGATGCGGTAAGACCACGACCGGCCGCTCTATCATCCGTCTGTACGATATCACGGGCGGCTCCGTGTACTACAAGGGAGAGCGCATCTGCGCAGGCACCCGTACGTACAAGGATGCCATCCAGAAAGCACGCAGAGACTACGCTGAAAAGAAAATCTCCAAGGAAGAACGGGACAGAATCGTGGCGGAAAACCGTGCCGCCATCAAATCCGCCGTAGCGGATCACAACAAGTGGTCGCGTACGCACGGCAAGAATCAGCTGACCAACGAAATCCAGATGATCTTCCAGGACCCGATCGCGTCGCTTGACCCCCGTATGACTGTCCGCGACATTATTGCGGAGGGACTGATCATCCGCGGCGTGAAGGATAAGGAATACATCGATCAGCAGGTCTACAAAATTCTTGAAACGGTCGGTCTGGTACAGGAGCACGCTTCCCGCTATCCACACGAGTTCTCCGGCGGTCAGCGTCAGCGTATCGGCATCGCCCGCGCCGTTATCATGAACCCTAAGCTGATTATCGCCGATGAGCCGATCTCCGCTCTGGACGTTTCCATTCAGGCGCAGGTCATCAACCTCCTCCACGAGCTCAGTGAAAAGATGGGACTGACCATCATGTTCATCGCGCACGACCTCGCCGTCGTCAAGTACTTCTCCACGAGAATCGCCGTTATGTATTTCGGTAAGATCGTCGAGCTCGGTACGAGCGATGAGCTGTTTGCGCATCCATTCCATCCGTACACGCGCTCTCTTCTGTCCGCGATTCCCCTCCCCGATCCGATCACGGAGAAAAACAGAAAGCGAATCGTTTATAACCCCACGCTGGATCACGATTATTCCAAGGAAGGTCCGTCCATGCAGGAGGTTTATCCCGGACACTTCGTTTACTGCAACTCCGAGGAATTGGAGAAGTACCGGAAAGAATACGAAGACGCGAAAAAATGAGAAAGATGCGAAAGTATGTGATCACGCTGCTTGCCGGTCTGGCAGCGGCGGCGCTGATCATGTTTTCAAAGGATATTTTCTCGCAAACCGAGGCAGTGGTCGTCTATCACATCCTGTGTGACGCATTCTTCGCCGTGGGCGTTGTCATCACCGCAATCGGACTGCTCGTCTTTTCCGCCAACGAGGGCACCTTCGATATAATCGTGTACGGTGTTAACTCCTTTTTCGATATGTTCCGTAAGGTCAGTCGAAAGAAATACGACACCTTCTACGATTACAGAGTCAGCCGGGAGGAGAAAAAACTCAGCTTCGGCTTCCTCTTAATCTGCGGCGTGCTCTTTCTGGCGATCTCCCTCGTTATGTATATGCTCTACTGCAGATGTCTCTGAGGACATTTATACGAATCAAAAGCAAGTCGTACGACTTGCTTTTTTCGTTGCCCTCCGAACGCAAATCCGCCTTCATAATTTATTTCACATTTGCGGAAAAATTATTCAATTATTTGTTGCATTATGCGAAAAAGAGTGCTATAATAAATGTAATATATACATAGCAATGTATTATATTTATATTTCTTAATGAGGAGACCATTATGAAGAACATCATCAAGCGCACACTTGCTCTTGCTCTGGTACTCGTCATGAGCACCACTGCTCTGTTCGGCTGCTCGTCGGACACGGACACCTATAAGACGTATTTCTCTACCTCCTATTCGTCGCTTAACTACTATGCAACCTCTTACGCTACGGTCCGCGAGATCGTAACGAACTGCATCGACGGTCTTGTCGAGCCGGACGTTTACGGCAACTACGTTGCTTCCCTCGCAGAGAGCTGGACGCACAACGACGACTACACCGTCTGGACGTTCAAAATCCGTGCAGGTCAGAAGTGGATCGACCACACTGGTGCTGAGACGGAGTACGCTCTCACCGCACAGGACTTCGTTGACGGTATCCGCTACATCGGCGATCCGCTCAACGGTGCTTACTCCCTCCGCGTTGTCCGCAACCTCATCTCCGGTCTGTACGACTACTACTGGGGACTCGATGACATCGACTGCGGTCTGGACACCGAAACCAACCGTGACGAGCTCGTCGCTTCCTTCTCCGACATCGTCGGCGTAAAGGCTCTTGACGAGTACACCGTCGAGTACACGCTCGATTCCGGTGCTCCCTACTTCCTCTCCCTGATCGAGAGCTCCATGCTCCTTCTCCCCGTCGAGTATGACTACGCGATGGAGCTGGGCGAGGACTTCGGCGTTGATAACGAGCACATGCTCTACTGCGGTGCTTACTACGTTTCCGAGTTCCAGCGCGATAAGCTCATCAAGCTCACCAAGAACGAGCACTACTGGGATGCAAAGAACGTTACCCTTTCCGCTGTTGAGTATCAGATGATCCCCGACGGAACGACCTCTCTTGAGATGTTCCAGCGCGGCGAGATCCACTACACCTCCGTTGAGTCCGAGGCTTACCAGGCACTCAAGGACGGCTCCCTCGGCGACAGCCTGATCCCGAACGAGTTCTCCTTCAGCACCAACTACCTCTGGCTCGACTACCAGGGCGCAAACCCCGAGTTCAACACATTCGTTCAGAACGAGAACTTCCGTAAGGCTCTGCAGGCTGCAGTCAACCGTGAATCCCTCGGCGCTCTCCGTGAGCCCGTTGATCCGTCCCGCCTTGTCCGTAACACGATCAATGCTGAGGGCGCAATCTTCAACTCCGAAGGCGTTGACTACACGCAGCTTGAGCCTCTGAAGGCTGTTGCTAACGCAAACTACAGCGCAGATCCCGCTGCAGCACGCAACTACATGGAAGCGGCTGTCGCTGAGCTCTGCAACGAAGACGGCACCATCAAGGGCGTCACCGCAGGCACTGTTGACTACCTCCCCGTTATCAAGACGGAAGTAGACGGCAAGCTCCCCGTCAGCCTCATCTACGTCGGTACGGACGATGAGGACGAGATCATCCTCGCACAGCTCTTCGAGGCTATGGTTGAGGAGGCAATCGGTAAGGATTACATCGACGTCGTTCTCGCATTTGATACCAGCGGAGACTTCTACGGCACGGTCGGCGGTTCCGTTGACGGTCCGTTCAACTACGACATCTACTGGGATTCCCTCTCCACCGGTTACGCAGATCCGTCCGGTATCCTCACCAGAATCACCTCTGAGGGTGTTGAGAACGTAGGCTGCTACAACGTTCCCGAGTTCGATGCTCTGATCGAGAAGGCTCTTGAAGCTGATACGTTCGACGAGAGACTGAACTACTTCGCACAGGCTGAGGCTTACCTCCTTGAGGGTGCGTACATGATCCCCGTGATCTCCTCCCTCCGCGGCTATCATTTGAGCTATGAGGTTCCCTTCACGGCTCCGAGATGCCTGTACGGCAACATCCGCTACAAGGGTATGCAGATTTCCGCAAACCCGATCACGCTTGAGGAGTACAACAAGTACGAAGCAGATTGGGAAGCTAAGAAGAACGCAGCAAACTAATCCTTGCATTTGACGAATACCGTCCCTACCCAACTACGGGCGGGGCGGTATTCCGTTTTTTATTCCTTTTATGAAAGGATCCTTTGTATGGCAAAATACATACTCAAACGCATTGTGCGATCGCTCATCACCGTATCGATCGTTTTCTTCGTGGTCTTTATGCCGCTCCGGTTCATGCCGCTGAACGGCTACTTCCCCGATGAAATGATCAAGGAAACGGATGAGGCTACCCGTATGACGTATCTGCGGAATCTCGGTCTGCTCGATCACCCCCTCATCCAGCTCGGGCGATTCGTGAAGAATCTCTTCCGAGGCGATCTTGGTCGAAGCATTACCGTGTACGCCAAGGTACCGATCGCAACACTTCTCGTAGAGAAAATCCCCGTCACCGCGTTCCTCGGCTTCTGGTCGATGCTGCTCGGTATCGTCGCCGGTCTCGCCATGGGTCTGATGATGGTGCGATTCAAAGATAAACTCGGCGACACCCTCGGAAACGGATACATCATGATCGTCCGAGCGGTCCCCAGCCTGATTTATTTGTTCTTCATTCAAATATGGGTTTCAAAATGGTTTAATCTCCCCCTTGTGTATTACGACTACAAGCCGCTTTCGTGGATTCTTCCGATCGTCAGCCTGTCCCTCTCCAGCGTAGCGTGGTACGCCCTCTGGCTCAGACGCTTCATGGTGGATGAGGAAAACCAGGACTACGTCAAATTCGCCACTGTCAAGGGGCTTTCCAAAAAAGCCGTGCTCAAAAAGCACGTATTCCGCAACGCGATTATTCCGCTGTCCGCGTATCTGCCCAGCGATCTCTTAAACATCATCTCCGGCTCCCTCGTAATCGAGACGCTCTACGCCATTCCCGGCACGGGCGGTCTCCTCACCACGGCGATCAAAGAGCAGGACAATCCGCTGGTACAGGTGCTCGTTCTCATGTACGCGGTCGTATCCATCTTCGGCGTCTTCTTCGGAGATCTGCTGCTCGCGTTCGTTGATCCCCGCATCAAGCTGACAGAAGACTGACGTACCGCCCTCTTACAAACCAGAATACATAAACCGGAGTAATTATGAACCGATCTGAACACAAACTGTGCAGCTTTCCGAAATCACTGGTACGTAACCAGGATTTGTTCGCCCCTGCCCCATTCAATGCGGCGGAAAGTGAAAAAACAGGCGCATCGAACTATTCCTACTGGAAATCGACGCTGCGCACCTTCTTCAAATCCAAGGCGGTTGTCGCGCTGGTAGTGCTCGTTTGCGGAATTATCCTCATGAGCTTCCTCTATCCCGTCTTCTCCTCCGTTGATCCGACGAAGGTCTCCACCGATCGGCAGGACTGGAATCTCCGCCCAAGCCTCACGCATCTGTTTGGCACGGACGGTCTCGGCCGGGATATCTTTGCGCGCGCATGGTACGGCTGCCGCAACTCGTTCCTTCTGGCATTCTGTATCGCCCTCTCCGACGTCGGCATCGGTATGATTATGGGCGCGCTCTGGGGCTACAACAAAAAGCTGGACCCCATCATGATTGAGATCTACAATATCATGACGAACGTTCCTTCGACCGTCTATCTCGTTTTGCTCGCGTACATCATGAACACGAGCTATCTGACGCTGTTTATCTCGATGGCGTCGCGCGGCTGGATCGTGGAGGCGCGCTTCTTCCGCAACCGTATCCTCTCTATCCGCGATTCCGAATACAATATCGCATCGCAGTGTCTCGGTACGCCGATGCGCCGTATCGCTACCAGAAATATCATCCCGCACATCATCAACCTGATTATCATGGAAGCCGCTTTGTGCATCCCGTACTCCATCGGCTCTGAGGTATTCCTCGGCTTCGTCGGTGTCGGTATGCCCGTTGATGCAATCACGCTCGGCAACATGGTCAACCACGGACGCGGCTCCTTTACCCTGCATCCGTATCAGATGCTTCTGCCTGCCGCCGTCCTCTGCATTATCACCGTCGCGTTCTACGTCATCGGCAACAAGTTTGCGGATGCATCCGATCCGCGCAATCACGTGTGAGAGGAGAGGCAGAATGAAAAAGAATCTGAAACAAGCCGAAGCCGCTTCGCAGCAGGTGCTTTCGCCCGAAGAGGCCGCAGAAAAAGAGGCTCTTCGCGCTTATGAATCGGAGATTCTGACGCAAAGTGCGCCGCATCACGCAGGTCCGTGTCTCCTCTCCGCAAGAGATGTCACGGTGAAATTCAACCTCCGCGGCAAGGAGCTGACCGCGATCCGCGGTGCCTCTCTTGACGTATATGAAGGCGAAACGCTCGCCATCGTGGGTGAATCCGGCTCGGGTAAATCCGTATTCACGAAAACCTTCGTCGGCATGCTGGACAAAAACGGCCGCATCGACGGCGGTCAGCTCAATTTCCACGGCGAGGACATGGCGAAGTACACCAAGGAAGCCGAGTGGCTGAAGGTGCGCGGCAAAAAAATCGCCATGGTGTTCCAGGATCCCATGACGAGCCTCAACCCCGTCCGCACGATCGGTGAGCAGATCGCCGAAGTCATCATGTGGCATTTCGGCAAGACGCACGATGAGGCAAAGGCGGAAACGATCGAACTGCTCCGCAAGGTAGGTATTCACGATCCCGAGGCGCGCTACAAGCAGTACCCGGGCGAATTCTCCGGCGGTATGCGGCAGAGAGTCGTCATCGCTGTGGCCATCGCCTGCCGCCCCGAAATCCTCATCTGTGATGAGCCGACGACGGCTCTCGACGTAACCGTACAGGCGCAGGTGCTTGATCTAATCAAATCGCTTCAGAAAGAGTACAAGATGAGCGTCGTGTTCATCACGCACGATCTCGGTGTCGTCGCAAACGTAGCCGATTGGGTTGCCGTCATGTACGCCGGAAAGATCGTCGAATACGGCACGGTGCACGAGATTTTCAAAGCAGCAGAGCATCCGTACACAAAGGCACTGCTCCGCTCTCTCCCCCAGCTCGGCACGAAGGGACACGATCTGTACTCTATCCAGGGTACGCCGCCGAGCTTGTTCAAGGAAATCAAAGGCGACGCGTTTGCTCCGCGCAACGCAGACGCCATGAAGATCGATTTTGAAGAAGAGCCGCCGATCTTCCCTGTCACCGACACGCACTGGGCACGCACGTGGCTCCTCTCCCCGCAGGCAGAGGTATATCGCGCCGAGCTTATCAAGCGGGAGGCGGAGCGCATGGATAACGCCGTGCCGGAAGCCCCGTTCAACTATAACGGTGCGGAGCCGCTGCTCCAGGTGCGCGATCTCTCCGTACAGTTCAAACTGAGCGGAAAGACGTTCAAAGCCGTTGACAACGTCAGTTTTGACATCTATAAGGGTGAAACGCTTTCCCTCGTCGGTGAGTCCGGATCGGGCAAAACGACGATCGGACGCGCCATCATGCGCATCTACACGAACAACGTGTCCGGCAAGGTCACGTTCAAGGGTGACCGGATCACGGGCAAGCTCTCCCGCCATGAGAAAAAGAAGCTCCACATGGAGATGCAGATGATCTTCCAGGATCCTATGGCGTCGCTGAACGAGCGCGCAAAGGTGGATTACATCATCTCCGAGGGACTTTACAACTATCATCTGTTCGAAAATGAAGAGGATCGCGTGGCAAAGGTCGAACGGATTCTCGAGGAGGTAGGACTCACAAGCGAGTTCGTCTCCCGCTTCCCGCATGAGTTTTCGGGCGGTCAGCGACAGAGAATCGGCATCGCGCGTTCCCTCATTATGAATCCCGACTTTTTGGTCGCGGATGAGCCGATCTCCGCACTCGATGTCTCGATCCGTGCGCAGGTCATCAATCTGCTCAACAAGATGAAGAAGGAACGCTCGCTGACGTATCTGTTCATCGCACACGATCTGTCCGCCGTACGCTTCATCTCCGACCACATCGCGGTAATCCACAAGGGACATCTTGTCGAGCTTGCCCCGTGCGAGGAGCTGTTTGCGCATCCGCTGCATCCGTACACGAAAGCACTGCTTTCCGCTGTTCCCCATCCTGATCCGGATGTGGAGCGGAACAAAAAGCTCCTGCACTACGATCCCGCCATGCACGATTACAGCACGGATAAGCCGGTATGGGTGGAGATCACGCCCGGGCATTTCGTCTACGGAAACGATGCGGAAATCCGCGCGTACAGGCGCGAGCTTGAGCTGTAAACTATGGCAAACAAGAACAAAGCACCGCTCACAGCCGCCGAGAAGCGCACGTACCGCCTCGTTCTTTTCAGACGTACGTTTTCTTATCTCGGCATCGGTTTGGTCGTCTCTGCCCTCGTAGGCGGCTTGTACGGCGATCGGATGCACTTTATCTGGGCACTGTGCGCCGTAGGAGCGATTCTGCTCGCGTTTGGCTGGTGGGAGTACCTGAAGGTAACGGAAACGCTTCGCTTTCTCTCCCGTAAAAAGGAGAAAAAAGCAAAGGTGCCGTTCGCGCTTCGCAAGGAAAAAGAACACCGATCGCACAAGCCTGCTTTTCTGCAGAAGGCGGAGGATTTTGAGGACGATCTAACACCGTATACCACCGCCGACGAGGAGATCTTCTCCGAAAAACGGCGGCAGTACGCGCTCGTTATCTCCCGCATGACGGCAGGCGCGATTCTTCTGATTCTGTCTTTCTTTATCCCGCAATAAATTTGGAGGAACAATTATGATTCGTATACAGAACGGTATTCTGCACACCGTGGAGTGCGGATCCTTTGAGGTCGGCTACGTCGATGTCGAAAACGGAAAAATCGTGGGCTTCGGTGCCCTTGCCGATGCGCCTGCCTGCTCCGGCGAGATTTTTGACGCGGAGAGCGGATTCATCCTTCCCGGCATGATCGACGCACATTCCCATATCGGTATCTCCGAGGAGGGCGTACGCTGGGAGGGCGAGGACTGCAACGAAACAACGAATCCCGTCACCCCCGACATGCGCGTAATGGACGGCTTTTATCCGTTCGATATCGCAATTCCGAAGGCACGCCGTGCCGGTATCACGACAGTCAACGCCTGTCCTGGCAGCACAAACGTAATTGGCGGACAGACAGCCGCCGTCAAGCTGTACGGCAAGAATATTTCCGATATGGTCATCAAAACGCCTGCCGCCATGAAATGCGCGATGGGCGAGAATCCGAAGCGGAATTTCGGTGAATCGGGCGGATCAACCCCGATGACGCGCATGGCGATCGCCGCGATCTTCCGCAAAACGATGATCGAAGCAAACAGATATCTCGCCAAAAAGGAAAAGGGCGAGGACGTATACGATGCAAAATATGAAGCGCTGATTCCCCTGCTCAAGCGGGAGATCCCGATGCACGTCCACGCACACCGCAGTGACGATATTCTCACCGCGCTCCGTCTCGCCGAGGAATTCAACCTGCGCTGTGTCACCGTACACACGACAGGCGGCGCACCGATCATTGATGAGATCGCCCGCGCGGGCATCATGCCGATCGTCGGTCCGTGCATCGGTCCTGCAGGCAAGCCGGAAACGGTCGGCGGCAATCTTGCCATGTGCGCCGCGCTCGAAAAGGCAGGCGTGGAATTCGCACTGACGACGGATCACGACGTTTGCGCGCTCTGGATGCTTCCGTATTTCGCTTCCCTCGCCGTTCGTGAGGGTCTGAGCGAGCAGGCGGCATTCCGCGCGATCACCCTGAACGGCGCGAAGGTCACGGGCATCGACGACCGCGTCGGCTCGATCAAAGTCGGTAAAGATGCGGACATCGTCGTGTACAGCGGACATCCGTTCCACTATCTGACGAAAACGAAGGCTGTCTTTATGGACGGCGTACGGGTCGACTGATATGAAAGAGCGTCTTCTTTCGGAAATTGACCGCGTTCTGCCTGAAGTGATCGCGATCCGCCGGCATCTGCACGCACATCCCGAGCTTTCGGGAGAGGAGCGCGAGACAATCGCGTACGTCTGCTCCGTTTTTGACGGGCACGGCATCCCGTATCGGGTACTGCCGGACGGATACGGCATCGTCGCCGAGCTTGGTCATGGGGAGAAATGCATCGGCATCCGGGCTGAGCTGGATGCACTTCCGATCACGGAGGAGACAGGTCTGCCCTACGCTTCCGTGAATCCGGGCGTGTGCCACGCGTGCGGTCACGATATCCATCTTGCAGCGGCGATCGGGTTTCTTTTGCTCCTTAAGCCGCATGAGGACGATCTGCCGTGCCGGGTACGCGTATTCTGCCAGCCGTCGGAGGAAACGGACGGCGGTGCCGCGCGAATGATCGCACACGGATGCATGGAGAATCCCTCCGTCGGCGAGGTATACGGATTTCATGTGAATCCTGCCCTTCCCGTCGGTGCGGTCGAATATCTGCCCGGTGTGATGAACGCCGCTGTCACTGATTTTGAACTGACGGTGCGCGGGAAATCCTGCCACGGCGCGCATCCCGAGGACGGCGCGGACGCAATCGTTGCCGCCGCCGCTGTCGTGACCGCCTTGCAGACGGCTGTGGCAAGACGCCTTGCACCGACAACGCCTGCCGTTGTAACTGTTGGAACGATCTCCGGCGGCACGGCAAGCAACGTGATCGCGGGGGAGGTCGCCATGAGCGGCACGCTCCGCACCTTGGATATGGACACGATGCGTACTCTGCGCGAAGCGGTGACAGAGATCGCCAAGAACACCGCCGCCGGATTCGGTACGACAGCGGAGATCGCTTACACAACGTGCTACCCTGCTCTTGTGAATGACAAAGCGCTGACCGAATCCTATTTCACGGTTGTTCGCAATCATCTCGGCACGGATCACGTGATCCGCATGAGTGCCCCCAGTCTCGGCGCGGACGATTTCGCCTTTTTCGCTGAAGCCGCCGACGGCTGTTACTTCAACATCGGCTGCCGCGGAGAGGCGCAGGGGGATGAGCAAGTACTCCACAGCGCACGTCTCGCTCCCGATGAGGGATGCCTCAGAACGGCACTTGCCTGCCTTTGTCTGACAGTTCAATAAACAAAAATCCGATGTGATATACACATCGGATTTTATTTTCCGTTTTTATGCGCCCCCTTGCACCGCTTGTCGAAATATGGTATAATATAGTAAACTGAAACGAAAGGCGATGATCCTGTGAAAAAGGGCTTCTATGCTATACTTGCCGTTTTAATCATAGCCTCTTTACTCGGCGGATTTCTCGCACGGGAACGGACGATCACCGTCAAGCCGAGACCGCTCGACGTTGTTACAAACGATCTCTCGACAAGAAGCGATCCGGATCAAAAAACGCCCGACGTGTCCGATACCGGCACGGCAGGCGATAAATTGTACATACTGAACACAAGCTCGAAAAAGGCGCATTCGCCGGACTGTTCGGGCGCCGCAACGATGAACGCGGACAACAGGCTCGAGTACGTCGGCACGCTTGCGGAGCTCGCCGAGATGGGCTATGAGCCATGCGGCACGTGCAAACCGGACTGATTACACGTTGGCAGGCAAACGCGTGAGAAGTCCGTCCAGATGCTCCGTGCAGCCGATCTCCTCCAAGGTAAAGATCCCGTTTTCAAAAGAAACACGCGTAACGGAGGCGTTCGGCACCCACGCGGTATCCTTCATCGCAGCAAGATCGCCCGCAGACCAAAGCGTCGCAAGGGCGCGGATCGGCGTTGCGTGCGTCGCAATGACAACCGTTTTTCCGTCATATTCCCGCGCAATCCTCTCAGCGGCGGCAAGAACACGCTCGGCAAGATGCGCCACACTCTCTCCATCCGTACACACGGCTCGTCCGATATCCGTTTTCCACACAGCGTATGCCGCGCTGTGTTTTTTCATGATCTCATCAAACAGCGCACCTTCCCAGGCACCTGCGAATATCTCACGGAAATCGGGCGCTTTGATGATCTCCAACCCGCGGGACGCAGCAAGCGGAACCGCCGTCTGATACGCACGCTTCAAATCGGACGCAAAGATCGCATCTACGTGAACATCCGCAAAGGCGGACGGAATGTGTGCCGCCTGGCTGTAGCCGAGCTCCGTCAGATCCACATCGTAATTCCCGGCAAAACGCTTCTCCCGGTTGGCTTCACTCTCTCCGTGACGGATGAAATACAGTACTGTCATATGCCCTCCGCGGATTTCTCCGCAATTCTCATATAATCAAAGAAAAACCCCGTCAAATGACGAGGTTTTTTGGCCCGCCCTACAGGATTCGAACCTACGACCCTCAGAATCGGAATCTGATACTCTATCCAGCTGAGCTAAGGGCGGATCAGCCTTATTATTATACACCAAATCGACCGTCAATGCAATAGTTTTATAAATATTTTTTGCGCCGCGTATTGATTCTCACGCCAAGTGGTGCTATAATAATTAAGTATGTATAACCGATGAAAGAAGGAGAGATTGCCGTGTCCGAAATTTTGATTCAGTCCGAAAACGTAGCCGATACGGAAAAAACCGGGCACGCGCTCGCCCGCGCAATTGCCGCCTCTCTCCCGAACGAGCCCTGCTTTATCGCATTGTACGGCGATCTTGGCGCGGGTAAGACTGCGTTTGTGCGCGGATTCGTATCCGTCCTCTCCCCCGGCAGCCGCGTGAAAAGCCCCACGTATACGATCGTGAACGAATACAGACGCGGTTCGTATCCTGTGTTTCATTTTGATCTGTACCGCGTGGAGGATCCGGATGAGCTCGACTCGATCGGATTTGACGAGTATCTCCAAAACGGCATCTGCATCGCGGAATGGAGTGAGCATCTCGGCGACAGACGCCCGACGGATGCGCTCTCTGTAACGATCATCAAAACGGGCGACGACACACGCTCTATCACCCTTTCCCTGCCCGACACAGTGCAATTTCACCACGATCCGGATGAAGGAGGAACGATATGCTGATCCTCGCGCTTGAAAGCACCGCGCTGACCGCCTCTGCCGCTTTGTGGCTGGACGGAGAGCCGCTTGCCGTCTCTTCCCTCACCGCAGGAAACACGCACAGCATGACGCTCCTGCCGCTCGCTGAGCATCTTCTGAAAATGACCGGACGCACCGTTTCAGATATTGATCTCTTCGCCGCCGCGATCGGTCCCGGCTCGTTTACGGGTATCCGTATCGGTGCCGCAACAGCACAGGGTCTCGCGTTTGATTCGGGCAAGCCGTGCGTCGGCGTTTCATCCCTGCTCGGCATGGCGTATGCGCTTCGCGGCTTCTCCGGTATTCTCTGCCCCGTGATCGGTGCACGGCGATCGCAGTTTTACTCTGCCCTGTTTGCCTCCGACGGCGAGCACGTGCGCAGACTGACGGAGGACGGTATCGTTCTTGCGTCGGAGCTTGACGGCTATCTTGCCCCGTACGATAGTCCGATTCACTTGATCGGTGACGGCTACGACGCGGCACATGATGCCATCACGCTGAAGAACCTTTGCAGTACACCGCAGGCTTTGCGGATTCCGTCGGCGTTTGCAGTAGCGGAAGCCGCGTTTGATCTCTACACCGGGACGGCAGACAAATCGGTATTTACACCGTCCGCGCTTACCCCCATCTATCTGAGAAAAACACAGGCGGAACAGGAACGCGAGGAAAAACTCGCCGCCGAAGCCGCTGATATTCATTAAACAAAGAAACGGAAGGACACTGACATGGCTGAAACAAAAAAGACAATTGCTTTCGCGTGCGATCACGGCGGATATATCCTGAAGGATGCCGTTCTGGCGCACATCCGCGAAAAGGGATATGAAATCCTCGATTTCGGTACGGACAGCAAGGAGCGCTGCGAATATCCCGATCACGGTGAGCCCGCCTGCCGCGCAGTCGTTGCCGGAAAAGCGGATCTCGCAGTTCTTATCTGCGGCACGGGCATCGGCATGAGCCTGATCGCAAACAAAATCCACGGCATCCGTGCAGCGTGCTGCTCTGAGCCGTACTCGGCAAAAATGACGCGCTGTCACAATGACGCGAACGTCCTCTGCATGGGCGCGCGCGTAGTCGGCGAAGGCTTGGCACTGGATATCGTGGATGCCTTCCTCGATCATGAATTTGAGGGCGGCCGCCATGCCGATCGCGTTGCCCGTATCATGGAAATCGAAAAAAAAGGATAAACCGCATACGAAAATCCCGCGCCGGTTCTATGCCGACGCGGGATTTTTTATTGCAAAGGATAAACGCCCCGACAACTCATCGGGGCGTTTTTGACATTAGCTGAACATGGTGCGAGCTGCAACGCCGAACTTCATAACAGCCTCGAACAGCGGGCTCTCTGCGCTCTTACGTGCTGCGTAGCTCTCAACACTGTCTACGATTACGCCGTATACGCTGCCATCAGCGTTGTACATCGTTACCGTAATATCCTGAGATACGTCTGCTGCAACCATCGT